>NZ_VFNP01000002.1:316916-633833 GCF_006715635.1 Streptomyces sp. SLBN-118 | reverse complement strand
AGTATCTTTCGGGAACCGACACGGCAGTGAAACTTTCTTGCCGGGGTGAGGTGGTGTCAACCACCCCAAAGAATCTGACACGGCATCAGAAAATCTCTTCCCTCGTCCGGCGGGCTGCGGCATCCTGCGCCCCATGGAGACGGAGCTGAGCAAGAGACTGGGAATCGAGCACGCCATCTTCGGCTTCACGCCGTTCCCCGCGGTGGCCGCCGCCATCAGCCGTGCCGGTGGACTCGGCGTCCTGGGCGCCGTGCGCTACACCGCCCCCGACGATCTCCAGCGCGACCTCGACTGGATGGAGCAGCACACCGGAACAAAGCCCTACGGCCTCGATGTCGTCATGCCGGCCAAGAAGGTCGAGGGAGTGACCGAGGCCGATGTCGAGGCGATGATCCCGGAGGGCCACCGGCAGTTCGTCAGGGAAACACTCGCCAAGCACGGTGTCCCCGAACTCCCCGAGGGCGAGGCCTCGGGCTGGCGGATCACCGGATGGATGGAGCAGGTCGCCCGCAGCCAGCTCGACGTCGCCTTCGACTATCCGATCAAGCTGCTCGCCAACGCCCTCGGCCCGCCGCCCGCCGATGTCGTCCAGCGCGCCCACGACCACGGCATCCTCGTCGCGGCACTCGCCGGAAGCGCCAGGCACGCACGCCACCACGCCGACGCCGGCATCGACATCGTCGTCGCCCAGGGCTACGAAGCGGGCGGCCACACCGGCGAGATCGCCTCCATGGTGCTCACGCCCGAGGTCGTCGACGCCGTGAACCCCCTCCCCGTACTCGCCGCCGGTGGCATCGGCAGCGGCGGGCAGATCGCCGCCGCTCTCGCTCTGGGTGCACAGGGCGCCTGGCTCGGCTCGCTCTGGCTCACCACCACCGAGGCCGACCTCCACTCCCGGGCGCTCACCGCGAAACTCCTTGCCGCCGGCTCCGGCGACACCGTCCGCTCCCGCGCCCTGACGGGCAAACCCGCCCGCCAGCTGCGGACCGAGTGGACCGACGCCTGGGACGACCCCAACGGCCCAGGCAGCCTGCCCATGCCGCTGCAGGGCCTCCTCGTCGCAGACGCCGTATCGCGGATCCAGAAGTACGAAGTGGGCCCGCTGCTCGGCACCCCCGTCGGCCAGATCGTCGGCCGGATGAACTCCGAACGCAGTGTGCAGCAAGTCGTCGACGAGCTGACCCGGGGCTTCGAGCAGGCCGTCGACCGCATCAACCGCATCGCCGGAAGGAGCCAGTCGTGAGTGAGCCAGCCGCCCGGACGGCATCCGGGGGAGGCTTCTGGGCCCAGGCCGCCGCCGACCCCGGCCGTACCATCCTGATCGCACCTGACGGCGAGGCATGGAGCGCCGGGCAACTGCACGCGGCCGTGAACCGGCTCGTCCACGGTCTGCGCGCAGCCGGTCTCAAGAAGGGCGACTCCTTCGCGGTCGTCCTGCCCAACGGCGTCGAGTTCTTCACCGCCTACCTCGCGGCCTCCCAGGCAGGGCTCTATCTCGTCCCCGTCAATCACCATCTCGTCGGCCCCGAGATCGCCTGGATCGTGGCCGACTCCGGTGCCAAGGTGCTCATCGCGCACGAGCGTTTCGCGGACGCCGCGACGGCCGCCGCGGACGAGGCGAATCTCCCCTCGAGCCATCGCTACGCCGTGGGCACGGTGGAAGGCTTCCGCCCGTACGCCGAACTCCTCGACGGGCAGCCGGAATCCGTGCCCGGGGACCGGACGCTCGGCTGGGTCATGAACTACACCTCGGGCACCACCGGACGGCCGCGCGGTATCCGCCGCCCGCTGCCCGGCAAACTCCCCGAGGAGGCGTATCTCGGCGGCTTCCTCGGCATCTTCGGCATCAGGCCCTTCGACGACAACGTCCATCTGGTCTGCTCGCCGCTCTACCACACCGCCGTGCTCCAATTCGCGGGCGCCGCCCTGCACATCGGGCACCCCCTGGTCCTGATGGACACGTGGACGCCCGAGGAGATGCTGCGCCTCATCGACGCGTACGACTGCACCCACACGCACATGGTGCCGACGCAGTTCCACCGGCTCCTCGCACTGCCCGACGAGGTGAAGGAGCGCTACGACGTGTCGTCGATGCGGCACGCCATCCACGGTGCCGCACCCTGCCCCGACCATGTGAAGCGGGCGATGATCGACTGGTGGGGCACCTGCGTCGAGGAGTACTACGCGGCAAGCGAGGGCGGCGGTGCCTTCGCGACGGCCGAGGAGTGGCTGAAGAAGCCGGGCACGGTCGGCAAGGCCTGGCCCATCAGCGAACTCGCCGTCTTCGACGACGACGGCAAACGGCTTCCGCCCGGTGAACTGGGCACCGTCTACATGAAGATGAGCACCGGCGGTTTCAGCTACCACAAGGACGAGGCCAAGACCAGGAAGGCCCGCATCGGCGACTTCTTCACCGTCGGCGACCTGGGCATCCTCGACGAGGACGGCTATCTGTTCCTCCGCGACCGCAAGATCGACATGATCATCTCGGGTGGCGTCAACATCTACCCCGCCGAGATCGAGTCGGCGCTGCTGACCCACCCCGCCGTCGCGGACGCCGCCGCGTTCGGGATCCCGCACGCCGACTGGGGAGAAGAGGTCAAGGCGGTCGTCGAACCGGCTGAGGGACATGAGCCCGGCGCCGCGCTCGCCGCCGACATCCTGACCCACTGCGAGCGGCAACTGGCAGGCTACAAACGCCCCAAGACGGTGGACTTCATCGAGGTCATGCCGCGCGACCCGAACGGCAAGCTCTACAAGCGCCGGCTGCGCGCGCCGTACTGGGAGGGCCACGAGCGCGCGCTGTGAGCCCGGACCGCGCCCGCTGTCCGGGTCCCTCAGTGCGTCAGCCCCAGCCCCGCATCAGCTCCTTGGCCTGCCGTCCCGGCCCTGCGGGCGCGGGTGTGGCGAGCAGCTTCTCCACCGTGCCCGCGTCGCGTGGTCCGCGGCCTGCGCCCATCCGGTGGCGAAGCCGAGACTCGCGTAGTCCCTGGCGACGATGTGCGGGATGCCGTGCTCGGTATAGCGGATGACGGCGGACAGACCGCCGCCGGAAGGATGCCGGTCGTGCCGGCCACCGGAATCGGCAGACGCGGCCGTCGGCAGTACGGCGGCTGCGGTCAACCAGGGCGATGCAAGCGAGCCCGAGCCGTCTCAGGCGGGTGCGGAAGAGCAACGTGCCTCCCAACAGAACTGCGGTGAAAGCGGGTTGGTCCATGCAGTCAGCCGGAGGATGCGCTGTCAACATCCCGTTCGGTATCCGAGGCCTTGACCCTCGCGGCGCCGCCGCCGAGGATCGCGCCATGACAGCCGTACGCAGCAACACAGTCGACTCCGTCGTGCGGAGCACCGCGAAGCGCACCCCCGACCGCACCGCTCTTCGCTACGCGGACCGGACCTGGAGCTACGCGGAACTGGACGCCGCCGTCACCACGGCGGCGGCCGTCCTCACCGGCCACGGCCTGCGTACGGGGGACCGGGTCGCCTCCTACGGCCACAACTCCGACGCGTATCTCATCGGCTTCCTCGGCTGTGCACGGGCGGGACTCGTCCATGTCCCCGTCAACCAGAACCTCACCGGCGACGATCTCACATACATCATCGAGCAGTCGGGCAGCGCCCTCGTGCTCGCCGACCCGGATCTCGCGCCCCGGCTGCCGGGCGGTCTGCCCGTCAGGCCCCTGCGCGACGCGGACGACTCGCTGCTGGCGGAGCTGCGTACGCCCCGCCCCTTCACCCCGGAGCGGGAGCCGGGGACCGAGGACCTGGTCCAGCTGCTCTACACCTCGGGCACCACCGCCCAGCCCAAGGGCGCGATGATGACCCACCGGGCGCTCGTCCACGAGTACGTCAGCGCGATCACCGCCCTCGATCTGAGCGAGAGCGACCGGCCGCTGCACTCCCTGCCGCTCTACCACTCCGCCCAGATGCATGTGTTCCTGCTGCCGTATCTCGCGGTCGGCGCCGACAACACCATCCTGGACGGGCCGGACGCGGAGCAGATCTTCGGCCTCGTCGAAGCGGGCCGCGCCGACAGCCTCTTCGCGCCGCCCACGGTCTGGATCGGCCTCTCCAACCATCCGGACTTCGCGGCGCGCGACCTCGGCGCACTGCGCAAGGCCTACTACGGCGCTTCGGTCATGCCGGTGCCCGTGCTCGAAAAGCTCCGCGAGCGCCTGCCGGAGCTGGGCTTCTACAACTGCTTCGGCCAGAGCGAGATCGGCCCGCTCGCGACCGTCCTGCGCCCGGACGAACACGAGGGCCGGATGGACTCCTGCGGCCGTCCGGTCCTGTTCGTCGAGGCGAAGGTCGTCGACGAGGACGGCAAGGAAGTCGCCGACGGCACTGCGGGTGAGGTCGTCTACCGCTCGCCGCAGCTGTGCGAGGGGTACTGGGACAAGCCCGAGGAGACCGAAGAGGCTTTCCGCGACGGCTGGTTCCGCTCCGGCGACCTGGCCGTCCGGGATGCCAAGGGCTACTTCACCGTCGTCGACCGCGTGAAGGACGTCATCAACTCCGGGGGAGTGCTCGTGGCTTCACGTCAGGTCGAGGACGCCCTCTACACCCATCCCGCCGTCGCCGAGACCGCCGTCATCGGCCTGCCCGACGAGCGCTGGATCGAAGCGGTCACCGCCGTCGTCGTCGCGCGCGGCGAGGTCACCGAGGACGAACTGATCGACCACGCACGGGAGAAGCTCGCCCACTTCAAGGCCCCGAAGAAGGTCGTGTTCGTGGACGAGCTGCCGCGCAACGCCAGCGGGAAGATCCTCAAGCGTGAGCTGCGGGACCGCTTCGCTGCCGCCTGACGTCGCCTGACGTCGCCTGACGTCGCTCGCCCGATGGCTCTTCGGGTCACTTCTGCCTCAGGTCCACGATCCGCTTGATCTTGCCCACGGACCGCTCCAGCGTCTCGGGGTCCACCACCTCGACCGCGACCGACACCCCGACCCCGTCCTTCACGGCCGCCGCGATCGCCCGCCCGGCGGCCTCCCGCTGCTCGGACGTGGCCCCGGCGCGCGCCTCCGCCCGCACCGTGAGCGCGTCGAGGCGGCCCTCGCGGGTCAGCCGCAGCTGGAAGTGCGGCGCGACATGCGGCGTACGCAGCACGATCTCCTCGATCTGGGTCGGGAAGAGGTTCACCCCGCGAAGGATCACCATGTCGTCGCAGCGCCCGGTCACCTTCTCCATACGTCGGAAGACCCGGGCCGTGCCGGGCAGCAGCCGTGTCAGGTCCCGGGTCCGGTAGCGGATCACGGGCATGGCCTCCTTGGTGAGCGAGGTGAAGACCAGCTCGCCGTGCTCCCCGTCCGGCAGCACTTCACCGGTGAGCGGGTCGACCACCTCCGGATAGAAGTGGTCCTCCCAGATGTGCAGCCCGTCCTTGGTCTCCACGCACTCCTGGGCCACGCCCGGGCCGATGACCTCGGACAGTCCGTATATGTCGACGGCGTCGATCGCGAACCGCTCCTCGATCTCGCGGCGCATCTCCTCGGTCCACGGTTCGGCGCCGAAAATGCCGACCCTGAGCGATGTCGTACGGGGATCGACGCCCTGCCGCTCGAATTCGTCCAGGAGCGTGAGCATGTACGACGGCGTCACCATGATGATCTCGGGGCGGAAGTCCGTGATGAGCTGCACCTGGCGGGCGGTCATGCCTCCGGAGGCCGGAATCACCGTGCAGCCGAGCCGCTCCGCGCCGTAGTGGGCACCGAGACCGCCCGTGAACAGCCCGTATCCGTACGCCACATGGACCTTGTGGCCCGGGCGGCCGCCGGCCGCGCGGATCGAGCGGGCCACCACGTCCGCCCAGGTGTCCAGATCGCGCTCCGTGTAGCCGACGACGGCCGGACGGCCGGTCGTCCCGCTGGAGGCATGGATGCGGCGCACCTGCGACTGGTCCACCGCGAACATCCCGAAGGGGTAGTTGTCCCGCAGGTCGGCCTTGGTGGTGAACGGGAATCGGCCGAGATCGGCGAGCGTGCGGCAGTCCTCGGGGCGCAGGCCGGCCTTGTCGAAGGACTGCCGGTAGAAGCCGACGTTCTCGTACGCATGGTGCAAGGCGGCCCGCAGCCGTTCCAGCTGCAGCGCTTCGAGCTCCTCGCGCCCCATCCGTTCCGCCGAGTCCAGCAGGTCCGTTTCCGTCATGAGGAATTCTCCCGTCCCAAACTGGACGACCGATCATTCGGTCGTGCTGCTCTGGATCAGTAATCCACCACTCCCGGACTCCTGGCAAGGGGGTGATCCCCACCGACGCATTCGCGCCGACCGGCCCCCCGGGTGACCATCCCGGCGCGCTGAGTGGCGCGTGAGGGGGGAAGATGCTGGATAGAAGTTGAAAACCGCAAACAACCTCCGAGAAGGAGTCCGTGATGCCCCAGCCCGAGGGTGCCGAGCTCGACGCCGTCCTTGCCCGCCGGGAAGAGCTGCGGCAGCTCTATCTGCGCCCCATAGAGGAGCGGCCCCCCACCACGGCCCGCGGTATCCACCATGTGGCCTTCATCTGCCGCGACGTCGAGGAGACCATCCGCTTCTACCAGGAATTCCTGGGCTTCCCGCTGGTCGAGATCGTGGAGAACCGCGACTACCGCGGCTCCACGCACTTCTTCTTCGACATCGGCCACGGCAATCTACTCGGCTTCTTCGACTTCCCCGGCCACGAGCACCCGCCGGTCAAGGAGACGATCGGCGGCGTGCAGCATCTCGCCCTGTCGGTGGGTGCGGCGGAGTTCGACGCGGCCCGCAAGGCACTGGACCAGGCAGAGATCGAGTATCTCGGGCCCGACCGCGGGGTCGAGGACAGCCTCTACATCCGCGACCCCAACGGCCTGCCGCTGGAGCTCTACCGGGAGCGGCTCGGAATCTTCAACGGTGAGCGCATCCTCGCATCCGCTGGGGCAGGGGACTGAACCCCACACCAAGACACCCGCGCGCCGCCCGGGTGGTCGGGAGGCTCTCAGCCGCCGACCGCCTCCGTCGCGATCGTGCGCGCCCAGCGGTAGTCCGCCTTGCCGCTCGGTGAGCGCTGGATCTCGGGCGCGATCACCAGCTGCCGTGGGATCTTGTAGCCGGCCAGCCGGGTGCGGCAGTGCGACTGGATGTCGTCGAGGGTCGGTGCGGTCGCGCCGCTGCGCACCTGCACCACGGCCGCGACATGGCTGCCCCACCTGCTGTCCGGCACACCTGCGACCAGCGCGTCGTACACATCCGGATGGGACTTGAGCGCCTGCTCGACCTCTTCCGGATAGACCTTCTCGCCACCGGTGTTGATGCACTGCGAGCCCCGGCCGAGGACGGTGACGATTCCCTCCTCGTCGACCGTGGCCATGTCGCCGAGCAGCACCCATCGCTCGTCGCCCCGGCGGAAGAAGGTCTCGGCGGTCTTCTTCGGGTCGTTGTAGTAGCCGAGCGGGACGTGCCCGCGCTGGGCGATGCGGCCTGGCTCGCCAGGCTTCACCGGCTCGTACGTCGCCGGGTCGACCACCGCCGTACGGGCGTTGACCCGCAGCCTGAAGCCCTTCTCGGGGCCGGAGTCCTCGGTGGCGGTGCCGTTGAAGCCGGACTCCGACGAGCCGAAGTTGTTCAGCAGCATCACCTTCGGCGCAAGCGCCGTGAACTGGGCGCGCACCGTCTCGGACATGATCGCACCGGACGAGGACACGCTGAACAGTGAGGAGAGGTCGGTGCCCTTCATCGAGCCGTTCAGCGCGTCGATCAGTGGCCGCAGCATCGCGTCGCCGACCAGCGACACGCTGGTGACCTTCTCCTTCGCGATCGTACGCAGCACCTCCACCGGCACGAACTTGCGGTGGGTGACGATCCGCTGGCCGAAGTTGAACCCGATGAACGCGGTCAGCGTCGACGTGCCGTGCATCAGCGGGGGAGTCGGGAAGAAGGTGATGCCCTCACCGCCCGCCGCCACCCGCTCGGCGAGCTCCTCGGGCGAGGAGACCGGCTCTCCGGTCGGCGCGCCGCCGCCGAGGCCGGAGAAGAACAGGTCCTCCTGCCGCCACATCACGCCCTTGGGCATCCCCGTGGTGCCACCGGTGTAGATGATGAACAGGTCGTCGGCGGAGCGCGGTGCGAAGCCGCGCTCCGGTGAGGCGGCCGCCTCGGCCTCGGCGAAGGGGGCGGCGCCCAGCTGCGGCGCTCCGTCGGGGGGTGTGCCCACCCGCACCAGATGCCGGAGCTTGTCCGTCTGCGGCACGGCGGTCGCGACCCTATGCGTGAACTCCGCGTCGAAGACGAGCGCCGCGAGATCCGCGTCCCGGTAGAGATAGACCAACTCCTCTTCGACGTACCGGTAGTTGACATTGACCGGTACGACCCGGGCCTTGAGGCAGCCGAGTACGGTCTGGAGATATTCGATGCCGTTGTAGAGGTGCAGGCCGAGATGTTCGCCGGGCTTGAGACCGGCGTCCATGAGGTGGTGCGCGACACGGTTGGCCGCCGCGTCCAGTTCCGCATAGCTGAGCCGGCGTTCCGCGCCCGTGCCGGGATGGTCGATGTACACAAGCGCCTCGCGGTCGGGGACCGCGTCGACGACCGACTCGAACAGGTCGGCAAGGTTGTACTCCACCGTTCCTCCTGACACCGGCGAACTTCGGCCCGGCGGTCATTAGAGCGCCGGTGGGGAGAACTGGGAAGGGCTGCCGCAGAAGAAATCTGACTGTCTGTCAGAAAACTATTGAACTGGACCCCGGCCTACTGCAACCTGTTCTAGGTCTTGAGAGGGAGGTCCGCGCATGGAACGACGTGGTGGTACCGAACACCTCACCGTGGAGCGCGAAGGCGCCACGCTGGTGCTCACCCTGAACAGGCCCGCGGCCAAGAACGCGCTCTCGCTGCCGATGCTGGTCGGTCTCTACGACGGCTGGCTGGAGGCGGACGAGGACGACGAGATCCGCTCCGTCGTGCTGACCGGAGCCGGAGGTTCCTTCTGTGCCGGAATGGATCTGAAGGCCCTTGCGGGCAACGGCATGGAAGGACAGCAGTACCGGGACCGGCTCAAGGCCGACCCCGATCTTCACTGGAAGGCGATGCTGCGCCATCACCGCCCGCGCAAACCCGTGATAGCCGCTGTGGAGGGCCACTGTGTGGCCGGCGGCACCGAGATCCTCCAGGGCACGGACATCCGCGTCGCCGGGGAGGGCGCCACATTCGGCCTCTTCGAGGTCAAGCGCGGCCTCTTCCCGATCGGCGGGTCGACGGTACGGCTCCAGCGCCAGATCCCGCGCACGCACGCACTGGAAATGCTGCTCACCGGCCGCCCCTACAGCGCTGCCGAGGCCAGGGACATCGGCCTCGTCGGGCATGTCGTCCCCGACACGACCGCGCTGGACAAGGCACTCGCCATCGCCGAACAGATCAACGCGTGCGGGCCGCTCGCCGTGGAGGCGGTGAAGGCGTCGGTCTATGAGACGGCGGAGATGACGGAGACGGAGGGGCTGGCGGCAGAACTGGTGCGGGGGTGGCCGGTGTTCGACACGGCGGACGCGAAGGAGGGGGCGCGGGCGTTCGCGGAGAAGAGGGCGCCGGTGTATCGGCGGGGGTGAGTTTCCCCATCCCGTCCTCCTCCCACGGCTGGCGGCCGTGGGAGGCACCCCCATCCCGACCTGAGGGCAAGCCCCCCAGGCCCCGCATGCGACCTTCGGCCACACAAGGAGCCCCATGTCCACCGCCCCATCTCCCGACCTGCTCATCGCCCCCCTCGTCGTCGAGTTCCCCTTCACCCGTTCCCTCGGCCCCGTCCAGTCCGCCTTCCTCACCGGGCTGCGCGAGCGCACCGTCCTCGGCGTGAAGGCCGCCGACGGCACCGTGCTCGTGCCCCCCGTCGAATACGACCCCGTGACCGCCGAGGAGATACGTGACCTCGTCGAAGTCGGGGACACCGGCACGGTCACCACCTGGGCCTGGAATCCCGTCCCGCGACGCGACCAGCCGCCGGCACAACCCTTCGCCTGGGTGCTGGTCAGGCTCGACGGAGCCGACACCGCGCTCCTCCACGTGCTCGACGCGCCCGGCCCCGAGGCGGTACGCACCGGCATGCGTGTCCGTATCCGCTGGGCCGAGGAGCGCACCGGGGCGATCACCGACATCGCCTGCTTCGAGCAGTACGAGAGCGAGCCGGCCGACGGCAGAGCGGCAGCGCACAGCGGTGAGTTCGCCAACCTGGTGACGGGCATCGTCGCGCCTGCCCGGCTGGACTACACCTACTCTCCCGGCCGCGCCCAGACCGCGTACATCAACGCCCTCGCCGGACGAAAGACCGTCGGTGAGCGCTGCCCCCTCTGCCGCAAGGTGTACGTCCCGCCCCGCGGCGCCTGCCCCACCTGCGGGGTCGCCACCGACGAACAGGTCGAGGTCGGCCCGCGCGGCACCGTCACCACGTTCTGCATCGTCAACATCAAGGCGAAGAACCTCGACATCGACGTGCCGTACGTCTACGCGCACATCGCCCTCGACGGAGCCGACCTCGCACTCCACGGCCGTATCGGCCAAATCCCGTACGACCAGGTGCGCATGGGCCTGCGCGTCGAACCCGTGTGGCGGGACGGCAGCCGTCACCCCGACCACTACCGGCCCACCGGTGAGCCCGACGCCGACTACGACGCCTACAAGGAGCTCCTGTGATGCCAGACGCCAGGGATGTGGCCGTCGTCGCCTTCGCGCAGAGCGACCATCTGCGGCGAAGCGACGAGTTCTCCGAGGTCGAGATGGTGATGCCGGTCCTGCACGAGGTGCTGCGGCGGACGGGTCTGGGGACCGGCGACATCGGCTTCACGTGTTCGGGCTCCAGCGACTATCTCGCGGGCCGGGCCTTCTCCTTCACCATGACCCTCGACGGCGTCGGCGCATGGCCGCCGATCTCCGAGTCCCATGTGGAGATGGACGGAGCCTGGGCGCTCTACGAGGCCTGGGTGAAACTGCTCACCGGCGAGGCCGACACCGCGCTCGTCTACGCCTACGGCAAATCGTCGCCCGGTCAGGTGCGCGATGTGCTGACGCGCCAGCTCGACCCGTACTACCTCGCCCCGCTGTGGCCCGACTCGGTGGCGCTCGCCGCGCTCCAGGCGCAGGCCCTGATCGACGCGGGAATCGCTGACGAACCGGCCCTGGCGGGGATCGCCGCCCGTAGCCGTTCCTCCGCTGCGGACAACCCGCATGCCCAGCTGAAGGGTTCGATTCCGTCCGGACAGTACGTCGTCCAACCGCTGCGGACCGGGGACTGCCCACCGGTCGGAGACGGCGCGGCCGCCGTGATCCTTGCCGCCGGTGACCGGGCCCGCGAGCTGTGCGACCGCCCCGCCTGGATCCGCGGCATCGACCACAGCATCGAGGCCCACAGCCTCGGCGTCCGCGACCTCACCGACTCGCCCTCCACGCGACTGGCTGCCGAACGGGCCGGTGCCTTCGAGCGACCCGTCGACACCGCCGAACTGCACGCCCCCTTCAGCTCCCAGGAAGTCGTCCTGCGCCGGGCCCTCAACCTCGACGACAGGGTGAGGGTCAACCCCTCCGGCGGAGCCCTCGCAGCCAACCCGGTCATGGCCGCGGGCCTCATCCGGCTCGGCGAGGCCGCCGCCCGTATCCACCGCGGCGAGTCGGACCGGGCACTGGCCCACGCGACCTCAGGACCCTGCCTTCAGCAGAACCTCGTCGCCGTACTCGAAGGAGAGGCCTACGATGCCTAAGGAGCCCGTGGCCGTCGTCGGCATCGGCCAGACCAAGCATGTCGCCGCCCGCCGGGACGTCTCCATCGCGGGCCTTGTCCGGGAAGCGGCGGCCCGAGCCCTGGACGACGCCGAGTTGACCTGGGCGGACATCGACGCCGTGGTCATCGGCAAGGCTCCCGACTTCTTCGAGGGCCTGATGATGCCGGAGCTCTATCTCGCCGACGCGCTCGGCGCGGTCGGCAAGCCGATGCTGCGCGTCCACACGGCGGGCTCGGTCGGCGGCTCCACCGCGCTGGTCGCCTCGAACCTGGTGGCATCGCGCGTGCACGGAACCGTCCTCACGCTTGCCTTCGAGAAGCAGTCCGAGTCCAACGCCATGTGGGGCCTTTCCCTTCCGATCCCGTTCCAGCAGCCCCTGCTGGCGGGCGCGGGCGGCTTCTTCGCCCCGCACGTGCGGGCGTACATGCGCCGCACCGGCGCCCCCGACACGGTCGGCTCCCTCGTCGCCTACAAGGACCGCCGCAACGCCCTGAAGAATCCGTACGCCCATCTCCACGAGCACGGCATCACCCTGGAGAAGGTCCAGGCGTCCCCGATGTTGTGGGACCCGATCCGGTACTCGGAGACCTGCCCCTCGTCCGACGGCGCGTGCGCGATGATCCTCACCGACCGCGCGGGCGCCGCCCGTGCACCGCGGCCGCCCGCCTGGATGCACGGCGGTGCGATGCGCAGCGAGCCCACCATGTTCGCGGGCAAGGACTTCGTGTCCCCCCAGGCGGGCAAGGACTGCGCCGCCGATGTCTACCGGCAGGCGGGCATAGCCGATCCGCGCCGTGAGATCGACGCGGTGGAGATGTACGTCCCGTTCTCCTGGTACGAGCCGATGTGGCTGGAGAACCTGGGCTTCGCCGCCGAGGGCGAGGGCTGGAAGCTCACCGAATCCGGGGTCACCGAACTGGACGGCGATCTGCCCGTCAACCCGTCGGGCGGGGTGCTGTCCACCAACCCCATCGGGGCCTCGGGCATGATCCGCTTCGCCGAGGCGGCCCTCCAGGTGCGCGGTCTGGCGGGTGAGCATCAGGTGGAACGGGCGCGCAGGGCACTGGGCCACGCCTACGGCGGCGGGGCACAGTTCTTCGCCATGTGGCTGGTCGGCGCCGAGCCGCCCGCCACCTGACCGCCGGGCGCCCGGCGCGTCACCGGGGACAGGCCGCGGTCCTGCGTTCCGTGGCCTGTCCCGTGGCCTGTCCCGGGCCGGAGACGATCGCTAGTCTGAGGCGCGGAGACGACCCGGGAGGAGCACGGACGTGGCCGAGAGCACGACTACCACGCAGAGGTTTTCGGGCTGGGACAAGCCGGAACTGGATCTCAGCAATGCCGACTGGCAGTCCAGCAGTCAGGGAACGGGAGACGTCCAGATCGCCTTCGTCGAGGGCTTCATCGCGATGCGCAACGGCGGCCGGCCGGAGAGCCCGTCGCTCATCTTCAGTCCTGCCGAATGGCGGGCCTTCGTCCTGAACGCCCGCGAGGGGGAGTTCGACCTCACCTAGTAGTGCTTCGTTAGGTTGCGCCTGGTGGGTGACCGTCTGTCTGGGCCGGGGTCGGTAAGTCTCGGTGGCAGGTGGGGCATGCGCCGGTCCAGCACAGCAGGAGGTCCTGCAGGGTCTGGAGGACTTGGTAGAAGGTCAGGCCGGCGCTTGGGCTTTTGGGTCCAGGCGCCGGAGGGTGAGGAAGGCGTGGGCGGCGGTGACGAGGGTGACGTGGTGGTGCCAGCCGCGCCAGGTGCGGCCTTCGAAGTGGTCCAGGCCCAGCCCGTGCTTGAGTTCGCGGTAGTCGTGTTCGATCCGCCAGCGGATCTTCGCCATGCGGACCAGGTGTCGCAGCGCGGTGTCGGCGGGGAGGCTGGTCAGCCAGTAGTCAGTGGGCTCATCCTGGTGCGGCGGCCATTCGGCGATCAGGGTCTCGGCGGGCAGAACGCCGTCCCACCCGGCACGGCCACCGGCTTCCTCCCGCGCTGCCTTCGTCGCCGCGACACCGGCCGGGCGGACCTCCAGCACGATGAACCGGCTGGTCATCGCGCCTCTGCTGCCCTGGCGCCAGGTGCAACGCCGCAGCCGACGCCGCCCGGCGGTCGTGACCAGGTCTTTCAGGGAGCGGGCCGGCTCGCGGTAACGGGGCAGCCGTGGGGCGCCCATCCGCCCTTCTCGTTCCGGCGCGATGGGCACGGCCTGCCCGGGGTGAGCGCTGATGTCACCGCGAACCGCCACGGCGTAGTCCAGGCCGCGATCGGCCAGCCCGGCACGGAAGGCATGCATCTGGCCGTATCCGGCATCAGCCACCACGACCCGGCCGGGCAGCCCCCACCCGAGCGCCTCATCAATCGCGTCCAGGGCCAGACGCCACTTCTCCCGGTGCCCAACCTCCGCGGGCACCCCTGCCTTCGCGCGACGCCCATCGGCCGGATCAGCCCACTCGGCGGGCAGGAACAGCCGCCAGTTCAGCGGCACGGAGGCGGCGTCGGTGACCGCGTGCAGGCTCACTCCCACCTGGCACAGCGACTTCTTGCCCAAAGCCCCGCACCACTGGCGGGCCGCCCCCGCCGACTGGTCTCCCGCCTTGGGGAAGGAGGTGTCGTCGATCACCCACGCCTCCGGAGAGATCTCCGAGGCCACCTTCGTCGCAACGGACCGCAGCACCGGAACGTGGTCCCACGTCGACTGGCTGACGAACTGCTGCAACGCCTGCATGTTGCCGTCCGGCAGCCGCTCGGCCATCGGCTGGATCGACTTGCGCCGCCCGTCCAGCATCAGCCCACGCAAGTAACAGTCCCCCCACCCGCGCTGATCCTTTCGCTTCAACGACGCGAACGCCTCGGCAACGAACTCGCCAAGGTTCTCCCGCAGTTCCTCGATCTCCCCAAGATCCACGACCAGCAGCATGCACCACCACACGCCACCCGATCAAACCAACCTAACGATGCACTACTAGGTCGTGTCGTCAAAGTCCCGTCTGCTCGGCGGCCCTTCGGGCGGACGACGCCACTTCGACGACACTCCCCGGCGCCACCCCACGCAGGAGCGTTGGGGGATTCAGCGGGCGACTGAGCCCCGGGCTGAACACACGGCGGCCCTTTCCCGTATCACTCTGCGCACCCCGGAACCCGGCGTGTGCAGCGTTCCCGCGAGGATTCCGTTCCGAGACCGTGAGGACAGCCCATGAACGACTCCGTCACTCCTCCCCTCCAAGCCCTCCCGGACGGGGAGGCCGAACTCCGCCTGGTGGTCCGCCTGCAGTGGGAAGACCTCGCGGCACTCGGGCAGGAGGCGAGCCGACTGGCCGCCCAGATGCAGCGCCCCGTGAGCCTGGACGAGGCGGCAAGTCATAAGTTGCGTACGCGGTCGGCAGGCCATGCCAGGCCCGCGGACCGGAGCCAGGTCGCCGCGCCTTCCTCCGTGTCGTCGCTGACCGGCCGCAGCCCCGGTGAGCATGCACGCCAGGCGATAGAAAAGATCAACGGAGCGGCGGCACCCGGGATCGGCCCCACGCAGACGTCGGCCTGACATACCCCACTCGGCATTCGTACAAACGCGTTTGGCAAGGCCGGTTCCCGCGCGGCCTCACGGGCGTACCCTGAGGTGCCTTGAGGACGTCCGTCCGGCAGCTCCTTCACCGCGCCGGGCGTACGCCCCGGCCGTGGGGGTGCACCATGACGCGACGCGCGGGCAGAACCAGGCGTCGGCTCTTCGAGCGTGAAGCCGAACTGGCTGCCGTGGACGAGGCGTTGAGCGAGCTGACAGGTCTCGGCGCGGACGACCTGGACCCTCCCGAGCGGCCGGGCGGTGCCCTGCTCGCCTTCGCCGGTCACGCCGGTCTCGGCAAGACGACCCTGCTCGCCGAGGTACGCCGCCGTGCCGCGGCGAAGGGCTGCACCGTGCTCTCCGCGCGCGGCGGCGACCAGGAGCAGCAGGTCGCCTTCCATGTCGCACGCCAGCTGATCCAGCCCCAGCTCGCCGGTTCGTCCGATGCCGCCCTCAAGCTGCAGCTGGGGAGTTGGTACGCGATCGTGGGACCCGCACTCGGCCTGTGCACGGCCGGGGCGGGCGCCCCGCCCGACCCCCAGGGCCTGCGGGACGGCCTCGACTGGGTCCTTGCCCACCTGGCCGCCCGGCGTGCCCCGCTCGTCCTCGTACTCGACGACGCCCACTGGGCGGACCCGGAGTCGCTGAGCTGGCTCGCCGCCTTCGCGCCCAGGGCCGAACAGCTGCCGATGCTGCTCGTCGTGGCCTACCGCCCCGAGGAACTCCCGCACTACGCACGGCAGTTCCGTGATCTCCCGGGCCGGGCCGGGCAGCGCCCCATCGACCTCGAACCGCTCACGGCGCCCGCCGTGGGCCGACTGGTGCGCGAACAGCTGGGTGCACACGCCGACGACGCGTTCTGCCGCGAATGCTGGGCCGTCACCGCGGGCAACCCCTTCGAGGCCGTCGAACTCACGGCCAAGGTCAGCGACCGCGGACTCGAACCCAACGAAGCGGGCGCCCACCTCCTGCGCGACCTCGCCGCCGCCGTCAAGGGCAGCGGACTCATCGAACGCATCGAACGCCTCGGAACCTCCACCGTGCGTCTCGCCTGGGCCGGAGCCGTACTCGGCACCGAGATCCAGCCGGCCCTCGCCGCGAGCGTCGCGGGCCTGGGCACAGAAGAGGCCGCCGACGCGGCCGACCGCCTGCGTGACGCCCGTATCCTCACCGGTCCCGCGACCGCCGACGGCACTCTCGAATTCGTCCACCCGCTGATCGCCACCGCCGTCTACCGGGCCATCCCCGACGCCGCACGCGTCGCCCTGCACGGCCAGGCCGCCTGGTCCGTCCTCGACGCCGGACTGGGCTCCACGTCCGCCGCCCGCCACCTCATGGAGACCCACCCCGAGTCAGACCCGTGGGTGGTCCACCAGCTGCGCCGGGCCGCGCGCGAGACGCTGCGCGCCGGAGCCCCCGACGCCGCCCGCCGCCACCTCGCCCGCGCCCTGCGCGAACCTCCGGCCCATGAGGACCGGGCCGCCGTCCTGTACGAACTGGGCTGCGCATCGCTGCTCACCGAGCCCGCCACCACCGTCAACCACCTGCGCGCGGCCCTCGAAGAGCCCATCGCCGACCCGGCCCTGCGCCAGGGCATCGTCTACCGGCTCTCCCAGGTACTGGCCCACTCCGACCGGCTCGGCGAAGCCTCCGACACCCTCGCCCGTGAGGCGCGCCTCACCAGCGATCCACGCACCCGGCTGCGGATGCAGTCCGAGAAGTTCATGTGGGACGCCTTCCGCGCCGACGAGCCCGACTCGCCCGCCCGCTCCCGCCACCTGGCCAGGCTCGCCGACCGCCTCACCGGACGCGATCTCACCGAGCGGTACATCATCGGGCTGCGCGCATGGGACGCCATGCTGCGCGCCGAACCGGCGGCCGTCGCCCTCGGCCACGCCGAACGGGCCCTGCAGGGCGGCCTCAGCTGGGCCGTAGAGGACCGCGGCTTCGAGGTCCCCGTGCTGGTCGCGCTCACCTTCATGTACGGCGACCGGCCGGGCCGCGCCGAGGAGCTCTTCGCCGCCGGGACCGCGGAGTTCGAGCGCCAGGGCTGGCGTGGCGCCCACCTCTCCTTCGCGTACACCCTGCTCGCGTACATCCGCTTCCGGCGAGGACGTCTGGCCGAGGCGGAGGACTTCGTACGCGCCGGGCTGCGGCTCGCCGAACGAGTCGGGCCGCGCACCCCCGTCGAGTGGTATGCGCTGGGCACCCTCGTCGAGGTGCTGCTGGCCAGAGGGCGTACCGACGAGGCGGTGCAGGTCGCCGAGGACCATGACTTCGGCGAACCGTTCCCCGCGGCCGTGACCTTCCCGGACTCCCAGACCGTGTACGGCGAGCTCCTGCTGGCCCGCGGCCGTGCCAAAGAGGCAGCCGTCGAACTGGCCGCCGCGGGCAGGCGGCTCGACCCGCGCGGCATGCGCAACCCCGCCTGGTGCCCCTGGCAGCTCCATCTCGCCCTCGCCGAGGCGCAGGACGATCCGGAGCGGGCCCGCGCCACCGCCCTGGAGGCGGTGCGGCGAGCCCGCCGCTTCGCCACCGCCTCCGCCGTCGGCCAGGCCCTGCGCGTGGCCGCCGAAGTCTCCGGCGGCACCGAAAGGACCGCCCTGCTCGAAGAGGCGGTCACCCATCTGGAGCGCTCACCGGCCGCTTACGAACTCGCCCGGGCCCTCGTCAACCTCGGTACCCACCTGCGCCGCACCGGCCGCTCGAAGGACGCCGCCGAGCATCTCTACCGCGGCCTGGAGGCGGCCGGACAGTGCGGCGCCGACGGGCTCGCCGACGCCGCCCGTGACGAGCTGGCGGCGGCCGGATTGCGCCCGCGCAGGTTGCGTGCCATCGAAACCGACGCGCTGACCACGCGCGAGCGGACCGCCGCCGTCCTCACCGCCCAGGGCCGCGACCGGTCATTCGTCGCCGCCGCTCTCCATGTCGACGAGCAGACCGTGACCAGGCTGCTTTCGGCCGTGTACCGCAAGGCCGGCACCGACGAGGCGGGCCTGGCGGACGCCATCGGCAGCGGCCGGTCCGAGGGGCGGGAGGGCGGCCGTGGACAGTGACCGGCGGCGTCCGAGGGGCTTTCGGCCCCGGCTCGGCCGGGGCCGCCCGGACACGTACCATGGCGGTATGTCCTTCCTCCGCCGCCGCAGCGCCGCCACCCCCGCGGGCCCGGATTTCGACGTCCTGGCCATGGATCCGGGCGACTGGCCGGGCAATCTCGGCGCCGGTCTGCTGCCCGCCCCCGACGGCACCTGCCAGGGCGTCTTTCTGCGGTACGACCTGTTCGGCGGCCGCGGCCCCGCGATGATCATCGGCAATCTGCCGGAGGGCTCGCCGGCCCGTGACCTCGAAGAGGGGCAGATTCCGTTCGAGGTGGCCCAGCTGCTGCTGGCGCTGGAGAACGACGAGCCCGTCAATGTCGTGGATGTCGAGGACACGCCGGTGATGCAGGGCGACAACCTCCTGATCGTGCGCCGCCTCAAGCTCTCCGAAAGCCGTATCTCCTGCGTGCAGTTCGACCGCAGCGACAATGTCCTCGTCACGATCGCCAGCTGGGACCGGCCGATCACCGACGACCTGTACGCGCTGCTCAAGCCGCTGCCCGCGGAGCTCTTCCAGCAGGGCTGACCCACACAACCTCATGCGGTGCGCCACCGGACCCCACGAACGGTGACGCACCGCGGCTCATGTGCTACCGCAGCACCAGGGTCACGTCGGAGGCCTTCACGAAGGCGACCCGGTGCCCGAACTGGATCTCGTAGTAAGGCTCCTTGCCGCGCACCACCGTGTGTCCGGCGGTGTCGAACGTCGTCGCGTACAGATACTCACCGGGTGTCCGGTCACCCACCACATACCGCTGGCCGGCGAGGAGCTTGTACGGCAGCGGTGAGATCGCCTGCACCGGGACACCGGCGGGGTACGCCGCCGCCTCGGGGTACGCGCGCCCGTACACCGGGATCTCGGTCGCACCCGGCTTCGGCGTGAGCATCAGGCCCAGGGCGCTCACCGCCGTCGGTTGTGTGCGCGGGTTGTGGAACCACGCCTTCTGCCCGAGGTACCAGATCGCCGTCCAGTCGCCCTCACGACCGGCAACCGCGTACTGCTGGCCCGTCGAGGCCCGCGCTCCCGTGTCGTTGACGCCGGTCGTGGAGTCCCCGCCGTCGGGGCGCAGACCGATGTCCCTGACCAGCGGCGCATCCTCGGCGGGGGCGGTGTGCAGCCGTACCGCGCCCGAGCCGTGCGGTACACAGGCGTCGGCGGGCTTCACACAGCCCGTGTACACCGGCTGGTTCCTCGCGTAGTCCGGGCGGATCGTCACCACATCACTGCTCGGTCCCGCGGTCGGCGTGAACGGGCGGCCCAGCAGCCGGAAGTAGTGCGACCAGTCCCAGTAGGGCCCCGGATCGGTGTGCATCCCGCGGATCGTCGCGGCCGTCGTGCCCGGCACATTGTCGTGCCCCAGAATGTGCTGGCGGTCCAGCGGCACGGCGTACCTCTTCGCGAGATACCTCACCAGCCGGGCCGACGAGCGGTACATCGCCTCGGTGTACCAGGCGTCGGGCGAGACAAGGAAGCCCTCGTGCTCCAGCCCAACCGACTTGGCGTTGACGTACCAGTTGCCTGCGTGCCAGGCCACGTCCTTGAGCGGCACGTGCTGGGCGATGTGCCCGTCCGAGGAGCGCAGCGTGTACTGCCAGGAGACATACGTCGGGTCCTGGACCAGCTTGACAGTGGTGTCCCAGGAGCCTTCGGTGTCGTGGATGATGATGTACTTCACCGACTGGGACGCGGGCCGGTCCGCCAGATCGTGATTGCCGTAGTCGTTGTCGCCGAACTCCTCGTAGGGCGCGGGAATCCACTCGCAGGCCACCGTCAGCGGGCACTCCGTCTTCTGGGCGTTGGCCGTCCGCAGCCCGAGGTCTGCCGCCTGCGCGGGATCGGCGGCCACGGCCGGGTCGGCCGCGAGCGCGACCCGCTGACCGCTGTCCGTGATCCGCGACTCGCCGGTGCGGATCACGTCGAAGACGTCGTTGGCGTACGTCGTGGCGGTCGCGATGTCGTCGGCGCCGGAGAAACGTGCCACCGCGCCGTACCAGTCCGCCGGGTCCTCACTCAGCGGGCGGCCGAGCTTCTTCTGCGCGTCGGCGAGCAGGGCCGCTCCACCGCTCACATTGGCGGCAGGATTCTCCCGAAGCTGCTCGGCGGAGTACCCCGACAACTGCGCGGCCCGGTCCAGGGTCCGCAGACGGCCCGGGAGTTCGGACGCCCGTAAAAGCCCCGCCTCGGCGGTCCTCGGCGCCCGCCGGGCATCGTCGCCGCGCGCGTCCTCGCCGCCGTGCGAATGGTGCGGCGCCTCGGCCAGCGCGGTCCTGGCGTCCGTGAGATGCATCGGCCCGTAGCCGCCCGTGACGCTCGCGGCGCCGCCGTGCGTGTCCCAGCGGGACTGGAGATACGAGACCCCGAGCAGCACGCTCTGCGGCACCCGGTACTTCACGGCGGCTGCGGCGAAGTCGCTCTGCAGCGCGTCGCCGGTGCGCCGTTCCGCGGTGGCCGAAGGACCGGCCGAGACCAGTGGCAGCAGCAGGGCGGCGGACGCCACCGCGCCCCCTGCCCTCAGCCTGCGCCGGCGGACGCTTCTGACTTCTGTGGGGGCGGATCCTTGCAAGACGGCCTCCAGGGACGGATGGTGCCAGACGGGCCTGCGGGAGCGGGTTCGTCTACAGGGGTATCGGCTCCCAGACCATCCGTCAATCTTGGCTCGCTGCAAGGATTTCGCATGTCAGAGCGCGTGTCATGGAGTTTCGGCGAGACGGGGCCCGGGCCTGCGGCGCGTCAGTGGAGTGGACCAATTACCGTATGTGGAATGTATGTTCGGGTGTCACGCGCGAGTGGGGAGCGGTCAGCACAGCGCGCTACGCGCCCGGCGTGTCGGCACTGGGCGCGCAGCGCGCTTCCCCCTCTGCGGTGGTCGGTCAGCGAGTGCCGACCGCCGCGCGCACAGCCCGACGGGCCATCGCGCAGTCGTCGTGCAGCCGCCGCAGCAGCAGCCGCTGCTCCTCACCGGCCGACAGTCCGCCGGACGGAACCTGGCCCGCGCCCGCGGGCGGCGCGTCCCGCATCGTCCGCTGCACGGCCGTCTCGTACGTACGGATCTCCCGGGTCAGTACCAGCATCAGATTCACCAGGAACGCGTCACGCGCCGCCGGTCCCGCCTGCTGTGCCAGCTGACTGATCTGACGGCGCGCCACCGGCGTGTCCCCCAGCACGGACCACAGCGTCGCCAGGTCGTAGCCGGGCAGATACCAGCCGGCGTGCTCCCAGTCGACCAGTACCGGACCCGTGGGCGACAGCAGGATGTTGGAGAGCAGTGCGTCGCCGTGACAGAACTGGCCCATGCCCTGCCGCCCGCCGGCGTGCGCCAGACCGTGCAGCAGCTTCTGCAGATCCCCGAGGTCGCGGTCGGTGAACAGCCCCAGCTCGTGGTAGCGCGCGATGCGCGACGGATAGTCGAGCGGGGTGTCGAACATCCCGGCGGGCGGGCGCCAGGAGTTCAGTCGCGCGATCGCGCCGAGGGCGGCCCGTACATCGGCACGGGGCGGAGCCTCGGCCGGGTGCCGTGCAAGGGCCGCCGCCCGGCCCGGCATCCGCTCGATCACCAGTGTGCAGTTGTCGGGATCCGCGGCGATGAGCCGTGGGACCCGCACTGGTGGGCGGTGCCGGACGAAGGCGCGATATGCAGCTATTTCGTGGCGGAGCCGCTCGGCCCAGGCGGGCGAGTGGTCCAGTAAGCACTTGGCGACCGCCGTCGTCCGCCCGGTGGTGCCGACAATCAGTACGGAACGTCCGCTGCGGCGCAGCACCTGCACCGGATGGAACTCCGGGCAGATGCGGTGCACCGACGCGACAGCCATACGCAGCTGTGCGCCCTGAGGGCCGGACAAGTCGATTCTCCCGCTGAGGGGTTGGCCGACCGTCCCCGCGGGACGTCGAGCCCGGCCGGCGTGAGTGGGGTCGAGGAACGGCCCGGTGCCGACGGCCGGGACAGCGGTCCGCTGCGGCCGGTGAGGAGCGGACACGGAGGACGATGCTGTGTACATGGGGTGACAGATCCCTTCGTGTGCCGACACGTTGCAAGCGCGGCCCCGCCCCGGCAGCCGGGCAACACCCTGGGGAATGCCTCCGGCTGCCGGGCCGGGGTAGCGCGTTCCTACGTCACACCCCGTCGCGGGTGGCACACCATCTGGCGCACCCTGGCGAACCCTGGCGAATAGTCGCCAGCCCTATGACAGAGGGTTAGTGTCAACTCAGCCGAGAACCTGGGGGCTTGACGTGACCGGAGAACCCAACACCCGCCTCTGCGACCTGTTCGGCCTGGCCGGCTGGTCCAAGGGCGAACTCGCGAGACTCGTGAACCGGCAGGCGGCGGCCATGGGCCACCCCCAGCTGGCGACCGACACCTCACGGGTACGGCGTTGGATCGACATGGGGGAGACCCCGCGCGATCCCGTGCCACGGGTGCTGGCAGCTTTGTTCACCGAGCGACTCGGTCGTGTCGTGACCATCGAGGACCTCGGGTTCGTACGAGTCGGGCGAGCGGGTAAACGTCGGGACGTCCAGGGAGCAGGCAACCCTGACGGCCTTCCGTGGGCGCCCGAACGGACGGCGGCGGTCCTCACCGAATTCACGGGAATGGACCTCATGCTCAACCGACGCGGCTTGGTGGGTGCGGGCGCCGCGCTCGCCGCAGGCTCAGCACTCAGCAGCGCCATGCACGACTGGCTGCACACCGACCCCGCACTCGTTCAGGACGCTCCCCGTTCCGGCCATCCCCTGCACGCCGACCCCGCTGGGTTCGACCGCTATGAGGCCGCCCCCATCGGGTCGCAGGAGATCGACGCACTCGAGCGTTCCGTCGAAGTGTTCCGCGCCTGGGACGCCGCCCGCGGCGGCGGGCTCCAGCGCAAGGCCGTTGTGGGGCAGCTCAACGAAGTGGGCGGCATGCTCGCCTACCGCCACCCCGATCATCTCCAGCGGCGCCTGTGGGGCGTCGCGGCCAACCTCGCCGTACTCGCCGGCTGGATGTCGCACGACGTCGGCCTCGAACCCACCGCCCAGAAGTACTTCGTCATCGCCGCCCACGCGGCACGCGAGGGCGGCGACCGCCCGCGCGCCGGCGAAGCGCTCTCCAGAGCCGCCCGGCAGATGGTCCATCTGGGCCGTCCGGACGACGCCCTGGACCTGATGAAGCTCGCCAAGTCCGGCTCGGGTGAACAGACCCTGCCGCGCACCCAGGCGATGCTGCACACCATCGAGGCCTGGGCGCAGGCGTCCATGGGCCGCGGTCAGGCCATGCGCCGCACCCTCGGTGAGGCGGAGGACCTCTTCGTCTCCGACAAGGGCGATGTGCCGCCGCCGAGCTGGATGCAGATGTTCGACGAGGCGGATCTGCACGGCATGCAGGCACTGGCCTACCGCACCCTCGCCGAACACGACTCGTCCGCCGCGGCCACCGCGCAGAACCACGCCAAACTGGCGCTGGAGCTGCGAGAGGGCGGCCGTCAGCGCTCGAAAATCTTCGACTACATCTCACTGGCCTCGGCGTGCTTCATCGCCGACGACCCCGAACAGGCCGATCGCTACGCCAGGCTGGCACTCGTCTCGATGGGGGAGACCTCCTCGCACCGGACGTGGGACAGGCTGCGGGAGATGTACCGGCTGACCGGACACTACTCCGGCTATCCGAAGATCCAGGATCTGCGCGAGGAGATCCAGCTCGCCCTGCCCAACAGCCCCTCGAAGAAGCCGAGAAGCGCGGAAATCTAGTCCAGTCCAGCGCGGTACGCGCTCCGGGACCGACCCACTGCGACCCAACAATCCACCATGCGGGCCTGCAAACGCCGGGCCTGCTACGCGCCGATCCTCGCGACCATCACGCAGGCGTCGTGCTCACGGCCGTCCTCACCGAATGTCTCGACGACCGTCCGCACGCACTCCTGAGCGTCGCGGGCCCCGGCGAACCGCGGTGCCAGCGCGAGCAGCCGGTCCGTTTCGCCCTCCTCGGCGGCGTTCCTGCGTGTCAGGCAGTCGGTGTGCAGGACGAGCAGATCGCCGGGGAGCAGCCGCACTTCGGCCTGCTCGTACTCGGCACCGGACCTCGCGCCGAGGAGCACCCCGTCGGGCGGCGTCAGGGCTCGCCCCGTCCCGTTGCGGAACAGCAGCGGGGCGGGGTGCCCCGCCTGCGCCCAGGACAGGGTCTGGCTCGCCGGGTCGTAGCGGCAGCACACCGCACTGCCCAGGGCGGGCTGCACCGAGGTCTCCAGAAGCTGGTTGAGATGGGCCATGAGCTGTCCGGGCCTGATCCCCGCAACGGCCATTCCCCGCAGCGCGCCCAGCAGCATCGCCATCGCCGATGTCGCACTCACGCCGTGGCCGGTCAGGTCGCCGACGCTCAACAGTGACTCGCCACCGGGCAGTTGGAGCGCGTCGTACCAGTCGCCGCCGATCAACGCGCTGTTGGCGGACGGCAGATAGCGCGCCGCGACATCGAGCGCGGTGGGCCCCTCGCCGTCGAGCGGGAACTGCAAGGATCCCCGCCAGGGCGGAAGCACGGCCTCCTGGAGCTCGACCGCGAGCCGGTGCTCCGTCTGCGCGAAGTGCTGCCGGCGCTGCAGTGAATCGCGGGTCTCACGGACCGCGCGCTGGCTGCGGCGCAGCTCGCTGACGTCCCGCAGCACCGCCCACATGGCGGCGGTCGATCCGTCGGCGTCGAGCACGGGCTCGCCCATCATATGGACGGTGCGGACCCGGCCGTCGGTGCGCACCATGCGGAACTCTCCGTCGATGGGCCGACCGTCCACCAGACAGTCCGTCACCAGCGCGGTGAGCAGTCCCTGGTCCTCCGCGAACACAATGGACGGCAGCTCGTCCAGGGTCATGGGGCCGCTGCCCGGAGAGCGCCCGAGGATCTGGTACAGCTCGTCGGACCAGCTCACCTCGTCGGTGAGAAGATTCCATTCTGCGCTGCCGACCCGGCTCAGGAGCGATCCGGTGCTCTGGGCGTGGTCCGCCTCGTACTCGGCGAACTCGTCCTCGAAGGCGTCGCGTGGTTCCTGCGGCAGGCCTTCCTTGAGCTGCCCGAGGTGCGCGCTGAGATCGTCGAGATGGTGAACGGCCAGGTCACACAGTGCCCGCTGCCAGCGCCCCTGAGGGTCGTCCTCGTCCGTCACGGCGTCCCGGCGGACGGCGTCCACGTCGCCACGCAGCCGGCGCGTCCGAGTGATGAGGGCGTCGACGGTGCCGCGCTCGGGCGGCTGCGGGGCGGGACGGTCCGCGAACACATGAGACGGCATGTCGTACTCCGATACAGGCGCGGCCACAGTCAGGTCTCAACAAATGGACCGGTTACGACTGTTGCACAGGGAGCGATGGCCCGTAAGGGATTTGGCAACACTCGATACGGTGGTGCCTCTGCCATATGCCCATGGCCGCCCGGGCGAGTCGGCGAGGGCGTTGTGTACGCCTTCGAGGGGACACTGCCCGCCACCCCCTGTTTCCGCTTGACGGACACCGCTGACCGGACAAGGCTCGCGCCATGTACGACGAGGCGGAACAATCGGTCGACGCGGCGGTCGAGGGGGAACTCCACCTGCTCGATCCGATGGTGCGGGCTTCGCCGGACGACGTCCTGGAGCTGCTCGATCCGGAGTTCTTCGAATTCGGGGCATCGGGGCAGCGCTGGGACCGTACGACCATTCTGAGCACGACCACACCCGTTCCGGGCGAACCGGTGAACCCCGTCGCTGTCAGTGACCTTCATGGCCGGCTGCTGGCTCCCGGGCTCGTTCAGGTGACGTATGTGTCCGACGAGAGCGGTCGCCGGGCCCGCCGCAGCTCCCTGTGGCGCAGGAACCCTGAGGGCTGGCGGCTGTATTTCCACCAGGGGACGCCGATCGGCTCGGAGTAGCGGGCCGCCGGGTGATGAGCCGGACGAGCCGCCCCTGCTCGTAGCGGGCGGCGATCGCCAGGCCGTCCAGCTTGGGCTCGACGCTCCACTGCTCGACGGGCCGGCCGATCCGGCGCTCCAGCGAGGCGGCCCGCAGCCTGGACGTTCAGCCGGGAATCCTTGTCGCGTCGCGGCTGAGAAAGGCGAGCCGGGCCCGCTTCTCCGGCTTGTCGATCTCGGGTCCGAGCACAAAACCGGCCCGGACCATGCGCTCGATGGCCTTCGTGTTGCGCGCGTCCGGCTCGACGACGATCCGCCGGTGTGCCGGGTCTGCGAGGACGTAGGCGGTGAACGCGGCGAGCAGATTGCCGGTGAAGCCTCGCTCCGTGGCGCCGTTCGCCGGGCCGATCAGGAGGTGGATGCCGAAGTCGCCGGGCTGCACGTCGTAGCACTCACCCACGGGGTCGGCGTCCGGCTCGTACGACTGGAAAAGGGCGACCGGCTCGCCGTCCCTGTGGACGAGAAAGGCGTGGTGGGTTGTGAGCGAGTCGAGATACTCGTATGTCTCCAGCACCTGCTCGCGGCTGTGGTCGGTCATGCCCCAGTAGCGGGCGCGTTCCTCGGTGACCCAGCTGTGGATCAGACCGGCATCGGCGGCGGGATCCACCGGCACGACGCGTACGGTCCCGAAGCCCTCGACGACCTGCTCGAACACGGCCTCGCGGGGCCGGACGCCGTCCGCATGGGCGGGGTCCTGCGCGGTGGATTCAGATGTCACGGCTCTCCTCGGTCAGTCGGTTCCAGTCGGTGACGACGGGGGCGAGTTCGCCGCGCAGCCACAGCGGCAGCTGGTCGCGGTGGTGGGCGTCGCCGGGCACTCCGGATGCTCCGAACGGGACCACCCAGAGGCTGTCGTCGCGGCGCCCCAGATCCCACACATAGCGTGCCGCCGGTCCTCGCATGCTGTGGTGGGTGACGCCCGGCACGCTCGACGTGGACAGCACGCAGTCGTGGTCCCCGGCCAGCCCCGGCCACGCCTCGGACTCGGCGCCCGCCTCCGCGTCGGGCAGCGCCTGCCAGGGTGCGAGCCGGTGCCGCTCGCCCCAGGGCACGGGCGTACGGTCCGCGCCCGCGACCTCCTCCAGCGCGGCGCGTACGACATCCGAGCGGTTCAGGCCGGGCAGCGCAGCGGTCGTCAGCAGCCCCTCCAGCGCGAAGGCGACCCGGGGGACGAGCGCCAGCCAGGGCCGGAAGATGTGCGGATACGGCGCGGACTCGACCCGTGCGGCCAGTTCTTTCAGGGCCGGGTGCTCCGCGATGCGCCGCACCAGAGCGGAGCGCACCTCCGCGTACGCCGTCGCGTCCGTGCTGTCCGCGTCCATCCGCAGGTCCCAGCCCAGCAACTGGTCCCGCAGCGCCACGGCGTCGGCGCTCAGCCCGCCGAGTGTCGCGATCAGCTCCAACAGGGGCTTGGCGGAAGGGAGTCGAGTGTCCATATGGACGGTGGCGATGCCCTTGGCGGACCAGTTGTCCGACTGGTCGAGCAGCGCCCGTATGCGTTCGGCTCGGTGCGGGGGCGCGAATTCGACTCCGAGCGGCGCGGCCAGGCCGCGCTGGTTCGCCATCACCGCGACGTCGTGCACGGCCTCGCGGGGCAGCGGTGCGCTCCGGCCGGTCCACGCGTACGCGGCATCCCAGGCGGGTACGACGCGCAGCCGGTTGTCCCGGTGCCGCACGGGCACCTCGCCGGCGACTCGGTGCAGCAGTCCACCCGCGGTGTCCGCCGCCTGCACCACATTGACGGGCTCCGACCAATGATCGAAAGCCCGGTCGACATCGGCGACCGTTCGCGCCCGCAGCAGCGCCGGGAGCGCGCCGAAGCCGAGGTCGCGGCTCACCCGAGGGGGAACGCGCAGGCTGATCGCCACATCCTCGTCCGGGCCGCCGATCACGACCGGCCCGCGCGCGGTCTCGATCACCTCGATCGCGAGCGGGTCACCGCCCGCCACTTCGACGGTCTCCCGGTGCGCGGAGGCAGGACGCCAGCCGTCGGGGCCGAGCGCCTCCACGTCGCCGCCGCGCCTTCGCAGCCGCTCCCGGTAGAGGTCCTGGTAGTCGGCCATGGCATTGGTGATCGCCCACGCCACGCTCCCGGTGTGCCCGAAGTGCGCGATGCCGGGGACGCCGGGCACGGCCAGTCCCACCACGTCGAACTCCGGGCAGGCCAGACGGATCTGCTGATAGATCCCCGGGTCCTCGATGAACCGGTGCGGGTCGCCCGCGATCAACGGTGCTCCTCCGGCCGTGTGCTCGCCGGTGACGAGCCAGCCATTGCTTCCCGATGTGCCGTTCCCGTCGGTGGCGAACAGCTCGATCGCCTCGTCGCCGAGCGCGCGGGCGACCTCCTCGCGCCACAGCTTGGTGGGGAAGCCCGCGAAGAGAATGTGGGCGGCGAGCCAGATCCCCAGCGGCGTCCAGGGCCGCCAGCGTCCGGGGGCCAGTCCTGTGGCCGCGAACTGCGGGGCACGGCGGGCGCCTTCACCGAGACCGGCATTGACCCCGTCGACGTGCCGCGTGATCCACGAAGCGGTGTCCTCGTCGAGCCTGCCGAAGCAGCGCCGGGCGGTGTCGTCGAGCCGGGCCCGGCGGGCGAAGAGGTCCCAGGCGACGGCGTCCGGGCCCAGGAACGCTGCCGTGGTTCCCTGTGACCGGTGCCGGTCGACCTCGATCTGCCACGCCCGGTCCAGAGCGGCATTGCGCCCCTGAACAAAGGCGAGTTCGTCCGCGCTGTCGGCCCGCAGATGCGGGATTCCCCAGGCGTCCCGGTAGATCCTTGTGCTCACTGTTCCCCGACTCTTTAGGTTAGGCTGGCCTAACTTAAGGCATGGTTGTTCGGGTGACAATCCCGGGCCCAGAGGAGGAGACCGCGGTGGGGCATGGCTGGGAGGGCGTCGTCCTCAAACTGATGCGCGGAAAGGACTTCGAGTTCACCGTGACCGGCTCCGAGGAGGTCACCGACCACTTCCGCAGAGTGCACTTCGCCGACGGCGGCATGCTCGCGCTGACCGGCGTTCACCCCACGATGTGGGTCCGTATCTGGTTCGACAACGGCGGCAAGCCTCATCAGCGCGCCTACACCCTGGTCGACGCGGACCCCGCCGCCGGGACCTTCAGTCTGGAGTTCGCACTGCACGACGGCTGCGCCAGCGACTGGGCGCGCAAGGCCCAACCGGGCGACACCGTCGAAGCCACCCTCCAGGGCACCGGCTTCACAGCCCCCGACCCGCTGCCGGCCCGGCTCTTCGTCATCGGCGACCCCGCCTCGCTTCCGGCCATCAACTCGCTTCTCGACGCGCTGCCGCGAGTGCCGGCGACGATCTGGTTCGAGACGACGCACGGCTCGGACAAGGATCTGCCGCTGCGCCTGGACCCGGCGCACCACGATCTCCACCGGGTCCAGCGCCAGGACGCGGGCGTCCACCTCGTCGACGAGGTGAAGACGGCACTGCCCGGCCTGCTCGACGACCCGGCGGGCGCGTACGTGTGGATCGCCTGTGACACCGCGACGACCCGGGCGCTGACCACCTACGTACGCAAGGACCTTGGCCTGGCCAAGGACCGCGTCAACGCCTTGGGGTACTGGCGCGCGGCCTGAGGGTACTGGCGCGCCTCAGTACCCTGACGCGGTGACCACCCCCGATCTGCTGCTGCGCGCCCGCCCGGGCGCCATCCCGGAGGCGGGTGGGCAATACTCCCTCCATGAGTCGGCATATGACCGGTGCCGGCCGCGCGGCCCGCGCGGAGGCTGTACGGATCAGACGAGCCACCGTCCGCGACGCCAAGCGGCTCACCAAGCTCGTACGCGGCTCCCGCGCCTATGAGGGCCCGTACGCCCCGATGATCGCCGGATACCGGGTGGGTCCTGACTACATCGAGACCCACGAGGTCTTCGTCGCGCTCGGCGCCGACGACAGGGTGCTCGGCTTCTACGCCCTCCTCCTCGCACCCGCGGAGCTGGACCTGATATTCGTCGCCGACGCCGTCCAGGGGCTCGGCGTCGGCCGCCTGCTCGTCGAGCACATGATCGGCAAGGCGCGCGACGCCGGGATCCTTGCCGTGCGCGTCGTCTCGCACCCGCCCGCCGAAGGCTTCTACCTCAGCGTGGGCGGGCGGCGGACCGGCACCGTGCCCGCGAATCCGCCCGTCGTGATGTGGGACCGTCCCGAGCTGATCATCCAGGTCACTTAGATCCTTCCGGCCGACCGTGCCCGCCAGAGGCTGCCGCGCCGCGCCGTCTCGCATAGTGGAACGCTTCGTGGACAGTATCCTCGCCCCACGCCTCCGGTGCCTTACGATCCCCGTCGGACGGTCGCGCCCCGCGGTCGTCCGCCACGCAAACCCATGGAGGTCAACCCGTGTTCTGGACGGCCAGCGCACCCCGCAGTCACCGCACTGGTATACGTGCCCGCGCCACCGCCGGAGCCGTTGCGGCAGGGATGTTCCTCGCCGTGGGTTGTTCCTCGGGTGGCGACGGAGCGGGTGAGGCGGCGGGCGGCGTCCCCGTCGTCCACAAGGGTCAGCTGACCACCTGCACCCACCTGCCGTACCCGCCGTTCCAGTTCGAACAGAACGGCAAGGTCGTCGGCTTCGACGTGTCCCTGATCGACCTGGTCGCGAAGAACCTCAAGGTCGAGCAGAAGATCCTGGACACGCCGTTCGAGAACTTCAAGACCGGTGCCTTCCTCAACTCCGGCGAGTGCGACCTGGCCGCCGCGGGCATGACGATCACCGCCGAGCGCAAGAAGAACGTGGACTTCTCCGTCCCGTACTTCGACGCCACGCAGGCGCTGCTCGCGACCAAGAAAAGCGGCGTGAAGTCCCTGGCGGACATCAAGGCCAAGAACAAGAAGCTGGGCGCGCAGGCGGAGACCACCGGCGAGAGCTATGCCAAGGACCAGGGCTTCAACCCGGTCGCCTTCGAGAGCTCCGACGCGGTCCTCAACGGACTGCGCACCGGCCAGGTCGACGCCGTCGTCATCGACTACCCCGTCGTCCAGGGCTGGCTCAAGGACAAGAAGAACGCCGCCGAATTCGCCCTCGGTGAGAACATCAACACCGGCGAGCAATACGGCATCTCGGTGAAGAAGGGCAACAAGAAGCTCCTCGACGCCATCAACAAGGCGATCACGGACGCCCGCGCCGACGGCACGTACAAGAAGCTCTACCAGCAGTGGATCGGCCCGCTGCCCCAGGCCGCGTCGTGACGTCTCGGCTGACCAGGCGCCAGCGGCGCCGGGTGTCGCAGGGCATCCAGTACGCCGTGTTCGTCGCGGTGATCGTGGTGATCGGCTTCCTGGCCGACTGGGACCGGCTGCAGAACCAGTTCGCGCAGAAGGACCTGGCCAAGGAGCTCTTCCCGGACATCATCACCACCGCGCTGCGCAACACGGTGGTCTACACGCTCTCCGGGTTCGCCTTCGGCCTGGTGCTCGGCCTGATCGTGGCGCTGATGCGGCTCTCGTCGGTCGCGCCCTACCGCTGGGTCGCCACGGTCTACATCGAGTTCTTCCGGGGCCTGCCCGCCCTGCTGATCTTCATCTTCGTGGGCGTGGCGGTGCCGCTGGCCTTCCCCGGGACACAGATTCCCGGCGGTACGTACGGCAAGGTCGCCCTCGGTCTTGGACTGGTCGCCGCCGCCTATATGGCAGAAACGATTCGCGCGGGCATCCAGGCGGTGCCCAAGGGGCAGATGGAGGCCGCGCGTTCGCTGGGTTTCTCGCATGCCAGGGCCATGGTGTCGGTGATCATCCCGCAGGCCTTCCGTATCGTCATCCCACCGCTGACGAACGAGCTCGTCCTGCTGTTCAAGGACTCCTCACTGGTGCTGTTCCTCGGCGTCACACTGGAGGAGCGGGAGCTGACCAAGTTCGGCAGGGACCTGGCCAGCCAGACCGCCAACTCCACCCCCATCCTGGTCGCCGGGCTCTGCTACCTCCTTGTGACCGTGCCGCTGAGCATCGTGGTGCGCCGCCTGGAGGCCGGCGCCGAGAAGGCCAGGTGACCAATCCGATGTCACAGAAGACGGAGACGGTGGAGAGCATGCGCGAAGGCCGCGCGGAGATCGAGATCCGGGGCCTGCACAAGTCGTTCGGGGACAACGAGGTGCTCCGCGGCATCGACCTGGACGTCGCCCGGGGTGAGGTGGTCTGTGTCATCGGTCCTTCGGGATCAGGCAAGTCGACGCTGCTGCGCTGTGTGAACCTCCTGGAGGAGCCCACGTCGGGCCAGGTCTTCGTCGGTGGCACGGAAGTCACCGACCTCGATGTGGACATCGACGCGGTACGCCGCCGTATCGGCATGGTCTTTCAGCAGTTCAACCTGTTCCCGCACGTGAATGTGACGGAGAACCTCACGCTGCCGCAGCGCCGCGTGCTGGGCCGGGACAAAGCGAAGGCCGAGGCCGTGGCAAGGGAGAACCTCGACCGGGTGGGGCTGGCCGACAAGGCCGAGGCCTTTCCGGCGCAGCTGTCGGGCGGGCAGCAGCAGCGGGTGGCGATCGCACGGGCACTGTCGATGGGCCCCGAGGTGATGCTCTTCGACGAGCCGACCTCGGCGCTCGACCCCGAACTGGTCGGCGATGTGCTCTCGGTCATGCGGCTGCTGGCCGCCGAGGGCATGACGATGATGGTCGTCACGCACGAGATGAGCTTCGCCCGCGAGGTCGCCGACCGGGTCGTGTTCATGGACGGCGGAGTGATCGTCGAACAGGGTCCGGCCGAGCAGGTCGTGGGCGATCCGCAGCACGAGCGGACCAAGAACTTCCTGATGCGCATCCTGGATCCGGCCGCGGCGCAGGCGCCGGTGGAGGGCACGGGGCCCGATGTCGGCAAGACGGATGAGGGCTCGTCCCACGGATGACCCCGCGGGGCCGGGTGTTCGGACGGGCCGCGCGTTTCGCCCGTCCGGCACCCGTGCCGTGCCCGTGCCCGTGCCCGCACTAGCGTGACCTCATGGACACGCATGACGCGGCAGGTCCGCCGCCCCTGCCCGACGACCGCGACTTTCCCGCGCGCGGCGCCCCGGGCTGCCGCGGAATCGCCGAGCTGGACGCCGTCGTCACTCAGTGCCGTGCGTGCCCGAGGCTCGTGGCCTGGCGCGAGGACATCGCCGTCACCAAGCGCCGGGCGTTCCAGGAGTGGGAGTACTGGGGCAGGCCGGTCCCGGGCTTCGGCCCGCCGGACGCGGCACTTGCGGTGGTCGGTCTGGCGCCCGCGGCGCACGGCGGCAACCGCACGGGCCGGATCTTCACCGGGGACGCCTCCGGCGACTTCCTCTTCAAGGCCCTCCATGCCGTGGGGCTGGCGTCCCAGCCGACCTCCACACACCGTGGCGACGGCCTGGAACTGCACGGCGTGCGGCTCGCCGCACCCGTCCATTGCGCTCCGCCGCAGAACAGGCCCACGCCCGGTGAACGGGACACCTGCCGGCCGTGGCTGGCGAGGGAGCTGGAGCTGCTGAGGCCTACCCTGCGCGCGGTGGTCGTCCTGGGAGCCTTCGGCTGGCAGGCGGTGTTGCCGGTGCTGGACCAGGCGGGATGGCAACTGCCGCGGCCCCGCCCCGTGTTCGGACACGGCGTCCAGGTGATGCTGCCGAGCTCCGGCGCCGGGCGGGAGCTGCACCTGCTCGGCTGTTACCACCCGAGCCAGCAGAACACCTTCACGGGGCGGCTGACCCAGCCCATGCTCGTCGACGTCTTCCGGCACGCCGCCGACCTCGCGGGCCTGAGTCCGTAGGAGGACAGGACCGCTCGCGTGTTTCCCTGCGGGAGCCGCGGATCCGCGCGAGCGTCGCGGTCAGAGCAGCAGACGCAGCGTGGTGTCCGCGACACCGAGCCGGACAGTCTGACCCCAGGTCACCTCCAGCGCGTCGGTCTCGATTCCGTCGCCGAAGGCGACCAGCCGGTCGGATTCGACAACGAGCCTGAGCTGCTCGGCGCGTTGAAGTGTTCCCTCCACGAAGGAGGTGCCGGTGGTGGGGGAGGGCCACGCCTCGCGTACGAACCAGATGAGCCCCGGATCGGCGGGACCGGGAAGTGTCAGCGTGCTGGCCCGCTCCTGCCACAGCGACCGCAGCCACCCGGTCGCACCCGTGCCGGTGCCGACCAGGACGCCCGAGGACGCCTGCGCCTCGCCGGGTGCCGCCTCGTCGTTGTGCCCGATGCGGTAGCGAGCCGTCTGGTGGCCCCGCGGGCCGAGATAGATCTCGTTGAGGGCCAGAAGGCGCTGGGTGTCGTCGGCCACCGCCTCCACCATGGTGAGCTCGTCCGCCGCGCACCTGGGGGAAGCGGCGGCGGTGAGCAGTCTGGACGCGTCGCCGGCCCGGTGGCGGACCAGGACGCCCGGGTTGCGGCCCGGATCGGCGTCGATCCCGATCACGGGCTGGCCGGACAGATACTTGGCCGCGTTGGCGACCAGCCCGTCCTGTCCGACCACGACCACCACGTCTTCGGGTGCGAACAGAAAGCGGTCGAGGTCCATCCGCTCAACCCGTGCCTGCCGCCACTGAAGCGGAACCGCCGCCGCCACCTGGGCGAGGGTGCGCCGCGCACGGTGGTGGCGCTCGGCCACCTCCTCGATGCCGCGGCCCCGCGAGGAGAGGAAGAACCCGGCCTGGCCGTGCGTGCCGTGGCGGGCGAGCAACTCCTCGTACTCGGTGGTCCGGTGCACGAGAACCGCCCGAGGTGCGAGGCTCATCCCCGGTCCCCGTCGGGGCGGCCGAGCCTGGCCAGCAGGCCGGTCAGGACGTCGGGCGACACGGTGAGGCTTTCGATCCGGGGCAGGTTCTCGGCGAGCCGGGTGCCGGTCAGCGCGTGCAGTGTGGCGGCGTCGACGTCGGCGTGCACCCGCAGCCAGGCGGCCTGCGCCTGGGCCCGTGCCTCGCCGACCTCGCGTGCCGCCACGGCCTCGGCCTTGGCCAGCCGTATCGTGCGGGCGGCCTCTGCCTCGGCCCGTACGCCGTCGGCCGCGGCGCTCTCCTCGGCCTCGCGGCGGGCGTTGGTGCCGCGCTGCTCTACCAACTGCTCCTCGCGGCGGGCCAGTTCGATCTTGCTGGCGAGCTCGTTCTCCGCGATGGTGCGCTCCCGCTCGACCGCGACGGCCCGTCGTTCGTACGTTGCGCGGTCGGCCTCCTGCTGGATCTGCTCCCGCGCCGGAGTGCGCAGTGCGCGCTCGACCTCGGGCTCGGGACGCAGTGCGACGACGCGCACGGCGACCACCGCGATGCCGGTGGCCTCCAGCCGGGGCTCCGCCGCCAGTCCCTCGGCGATCCGCCCCCGTACGGACGCGACGCCGTCGGCCAGCGCCGCGGCCAGCGGTGTACGGGCCAGCACATCGAGTGCGTGCTGCTGCGCCGTCTCGGTGAGCAGGGTGGAGATCTGCTCCAGCGGGGCGCTGCGCCAGACGCCGGTGTCCGGGTCGATGGAGAAGTCCAGCCGAGCGGCCGCGGTGGCCGGATCGCCGATCCGGTACGTCACAGTCGCCTGAACCGTGACGTCCTGGAAGTCGGAGGTACGGGCGTGGAAGGCCATGGCCAGTTCCCGGTCGTCGACCGGCACTTCGCACAGGGCGGCCGTGAGCGGGCGGTACCAGAAGCTCAGCCCGGGCTCGTCGTGGACGAGGCGGCCCCGACGGTGATGGCGGACATGGGCGGTGGGTGCGGAGCGAAGATGACGCCAGCCGAAGCGCCTGATGATGTCGGCCATGACAACCTCCCCTTTTCGTCGTACCGACGATATAAGGTGAAGCTGCTTATCGTCAATGCGACGAAATGTGGGGCGGCGGCTCGACCGGCGAGGCGTAGGGGCAACTCAGGGGCCGCTTCACGACCGCAGCCGGATCCATGGTCCGAGCCCGCCGCGTAGTGGCGCTCGGCGGGGGATCGGTATGGCCTGGCTCGGTCCTGAGACTGGGACTTGGCCGGACTGTCATCGTGACAGGGCCGCGCCAAGGGTGCCAGGTGTATGCGTTCAGGGTGGCGGAGCCGTTCCGTGGGCGGCGGTGGCGGGGGCCTCGGTTCCCTCGCGCACGGCGTCGACAATGGCCTGGTGGAGGGTGCGGCTGGCCTGTTCGGACGGGCAGGGCACCGGGCTTCCGGCCATGGTGAACCAGTCCGTCGCCCCGCTGTACTGAACGGCGATCTGAGCCTGGCCGTCCGCCGACCAGGTGGTGTGGACGGTCACGTCTCCTTTGATCACGCCGACTTCCTCGGTGAGGACGCCGCCGGGTCCCGCGTAGATTCCGGTGGTGGTCCACGATGCCCAGGTCATGGCGCATGCCTTACTGACGGTGGGAGAAGGTGAAAGAACACGGCTGCCTCCGAGCGCAGCTCTGCGGAACGCCGTTCTTCGAGTCTGACACTTGCGCCACGGGTGCGCGCGGTGGTGTCGGGGCCCAATTCATTGCGGGCACGTTCGGCCTGGCAAGGGTCGGGCTCCGACCCGCCACCGAGAGGTCCACCGTCCCACGGCGGAGGGGGCCAAGGCGACGACTGCGCGTCGTGGTGACGCAGGGCGTGACCTCCGGCGGCTGGGGCAACTGAAGCGGCGGAGGCGAGACCTGGTACCAGCCGGTCAACGAAATCCTCGGCCGGTACGGACTGACCCTGCACACCGCCTGACCAGGCCCCACGGGCGTTCCGTACCGGGCATGACGTCGGGAAGGGCCCTATCCGCTTCTCGCGGATCCTGATTGCGCGGTGCGCGGCTCGGCTGCCGGCCGCTCCTCCGCGTCTCGTGCGGGTCCTTCCCGGCCACTCCATGGAATCACCAGGGGCTGCTCCATGGCCAGGGGGCATGCGGCTCCTCACCTAAAGAGCCGTTGTCCAGGCGTACGGAGGCGCGAGGTGCTCACCGCCACCGGCGCCCACGCTCTCCAGATCGCGGTCCGCGATCCGCGTCAGCTGCGCAGCGAGGTCCTTGAACGCCCTGCCTGCGGCAAGCTCGTCGCCGATCTCGGGGACATCCGGGTCCTCGGTGCTGCATCGGGCGGTCCCGTGGCCCGTGATCGTCGAGGTGCCGGTGTCCAGCACCACCCGCGCCTTCGTCGTCCCGTCCTCCTCGAACAGGTACAGGCTGACCTTCCACTCCAGGGTCCGTGTCGTCATGGCCTTCCTCCTCGACGGCAGCCGGCCGCAGTGGGCCGCCGCTGCGGATGTCCTGTCTTCAGGGTCCACCCATCCGGGGCCTGCCGTGAATTTCTGTTGGAAGCAGGGGCCGACCGGCTGTCGAACGAGGCCCGCTGGGCTCATGCTGGAGGTGGGACGAATCAGTCACCGTGGGCACCGGGCGAGCGGACGCCGGCTCGGTCCTTCGAGTGAGCGAGGTCAGGCCATGACTGCAGATCTGCCCGGCCGGGGGCGGGGCACGCATTCGGAGCCGGAGCGCGGGACACCGCGCGGAAATCCTCTGCGCCGCAGGTCGGACCGCGTGCAGCGGTGGGTCGGCGCCTCCGCGGTGGTGCTGTCCCTCGGCGCGGTGCCGGGGGTGGCAACCGTGGTGGGGCTCGCCGTTCACCAGTCCGAGATGCACAAGGTCCAGGAGGCTGCGGCCTCGTACATGGTCGAGGCACGTCTGGCCGCCGACGCGGGTACGCGCAAGGCGGCGGCCCGGGGGGACGATCCCATGGCGGCACAGGTCCAGTGGAAGCAGCTTGACGGCGTCGTGCGCACGGCGAAGGTCAGGGTCGACCCGGGCACCCCCGCCGGCTCCGCGATACAGATCTGGGTGCGGCCGGACGGCACCGCGACCAGGGTGCCGCCGACGACCTCCTCGGAGGCAGTTCTCGCGGGCTGGCTGACGGCGATTGTCACCGGCGCCGGAGTGAGCGGAGCCTGCTACGTGTCGTGGAAGGGTTTCGTCTACTTCCTGGACCGCCGAAGGTACGCGCAGTGGGAGCGGGAGTGGGAGGAAGCGGAACCCGGTATGTCCGGCCGGACCCAGGACCTGTGAGACGAAGGTCCCGGAGCCTGTGAGCCGAAGGTCCCGGAGCATGCCGGAGCAGTCACGGCCGTGACCGCCCGGTCGGGATTCAGCCGTAGCGGTGGTCGTCTTCAGGTGAGTCCGGCCTGTCGGCGAGGTGGTTCGGCGGGGGAGCGGCCACCATGCCTCCATGATCAACAAAATGCGCAGTACCGGGCGGAGCCGGCGGTCGGTGGTGCTCGCCCTGGCGCTGACGCCGCTGGCCGTTCAGCCCGCCGCAGCCGATGCCGGTGCGGTCCCGCCGCAAACCGCCGAGCGCCGCGTCGAGGCGTACCTGGACCGCATCCACGACCGGCCGGAGGCACTGGTCTCCTTCTTCCGGCAGCTGCCCAAGGGCGGCGACCTGCACAGCCACCTCTCGGGTGCGGCATCGACCGAACTGCTGATGGAACTCGCCGCCGAGGACGGCCTGTGCATCGAGAACGGCACCCTGCGAGCCGTTGCGCCGCCGTGCCCGGCCGACAGCCGGCCCGCAGCGCAGCTGAGCACCGATGCCGCCTTCCGGTTGATGGTGCTGCGCGCCTGGTCGATGCAGGACTTCACACCCGGCGCGGAGTCCGGGCACGACCACTTCTTCGCCACGTTCGGAAAGTTCGGCGAGGCGTCGTGGCGACATCCCGGCAGGCTGATGGCCGAGGTGTCCAATACGGTGGCACGGCAGAACCAGTTCTACCAAGAGCTGATGATCACGCCCAACAGCCAGGGGGCGAGGGTGCTCGCGGACAAGGTGGGTTACGACGCGGACCTGTCCCGGATGCACCGCAATCTGCTCGCCGACGGCGCGACGGACCAGGTCGTACGGCAGGCACAGGCCGAAGCCGACCTCGGACTCGAAGAGTTCCGCGCCGTGGCCCATTGCGGCACCACGCGGCCGGACCCCGGCTGCGCCGTGCCGTTCCGGTTCATCTCGCAGGTGTCGCGGAACTCGGCCCCCGAGCGGGTCTTCACCCAGATGGTGCTGGCCATGGAACTGGCCGAACGAGACCCGCGGTTCGCCGCGGTGAATCTGGTCCAGCCCGAGGACGGGGAGGTGTCCTTGCGAGACTACCGCCTGCACATGCGGATGCTGGACCATCTCCACCGTGTCTACCCCCGCGCGCACATCACCCTGCACGCGGGCGAGTTGGCCCCCGGCCTGGTCAAGCCCGAAGAGCTGCGCTTCCACATCCGGGAGGCGGTGAACGTCGGGCGGGCCGAGCGCATCGGCCACGGCGTCGATGTGCGGCACGAGGACGGGGCGGACGCACTGCTGCGGACGATGGCCCAGCGCCGTATCGCCGTGGAGGTTCCGCTCAGCAGCAATGCCCAGATCCTCGGCGTCTTTGGACCGGAGCACCCGTTCCCCCTCTACCGCCGGAGCGGTGTTCCGGTCGTGCTCGCCACCGATGACGCGGGGGTCTCCCGGATCACCATCAGTGAGGAGTACCGGCGCGCGGCAGAGTCGTACGACCTCTCCTATCGCGACCTCAAGGATCTGGCCCGCGCCTCGCTCGACCACGCCTTCCTGCCGGGCCGCAGTCTGTGGCAGAGCCCGGGACGCTACCGCCCGGTCCGCGAGTGCCGCGCCGCACTTCCGGGGGAGCACGAACCGGGTACCGCCTGTGCGGAGTTGCTCGCGTCCAGTCCGAAGGCGGCGATCGAGTGGCGCCAGGAGGCCGCGTTCACGGCCTTCGAACGACGCATTCTGGGGGCCGCCCGCAACTGAGGTGTTGCGGTGTTTGTTCAGGATCCTTCAACTCCTGCCCCGGGCTGTGCGGTTGGTCCTATTGGCACGCCCTGGTACGTGTGGAACAACGACAAGGACACCGCGACGCTCAAGACGTCCACGGGCAGCAGGGTCGACACCTGCTCCTACAACTCGACCAGGGTCGACTACAAGATGTGCTGAGTGTCTGATCGCAACGTGACGAGCGCCCACCCCTCCCGGGGTGGGCGCTCGTCCGTGTCACGGCTCCGGATGTGAGAAAGGACAGTCGGTGGAACGCTCCCTGCCCGCAAGTACGTCAGACAGTACGAGCCGGCCGCGGCCAGCCTCTGTGTGACGTCTTTCACTTCATTATGAAGGTGATGTGACGGAACGTAGTGATACCCCTACATCATCTACACGTACTGTTACCTGTGGCACCGCCAGATCGTGAGCATCCAAGGAGACTCATGCGACCGTTCGCGCTGAACTACGCGTTTCCCGCTGAGAATTCAGCGGTCAGCATCCCGTACTCGTATGACCCCAACCTGCAACTGAACGTCCTGCCCGACGGCCGCCCCGCCATTTCCGACCGGGCGCTCCTCCTCGCAACCGGTACGACGACGTCAACGGCCGGCTCACAGACGCACTTCGACGACTGACCGGCCCGGCGCGACCAATGACTGTGCTGATCCTGACCTGCCAGCAGGACGTGACGACGGACATGGTGGTGGCCAAGCTGCATGAGCGGGGTGTCCCGTTGGTGCGCTTCGATCCGGCCGACCTGCCCGGTGAGGCCGACATGTCGGCCGAGTACGTCCGCGGCGACTTCGAGGGCTACCTGTCGTCCGACGGGCGGCTGCTCAGCATGAGCGGGCTGCGCTCGATCTGGGTGCGCAGGCCGGGTGAGCCCGCGGCGCATGCCGAGGAGCCGTCGGAGTGGCTGAGCGCAGAGTCCCGGCAGGCGTTGTACGGGATGCTGTACTCCACCACGGCGCGCTGGATGAACCATCCGTGCGTCGCGGCGCAGGCCCGGTGCAAGCCATGGCAGTTGCGTGTCGCGCACCGCAGCGGTTTCGCGGTGCCGCCCACGCTCATCACCACCTTCCCGCGTGTGGCCCGGCAGTTCGCGGAGCAGTACAAGGAAATCGTGGTGAAGACCGCATCCGGCCCGCCGTCCACCGATCCTCCCGTCGCCCTGCCGACGACCCGCATCGGACCGGATGCCGACTTCTCCGGCGTCGCGGCGGCCCCCACCCTGCTTCAGCAGTACGTCCCCAAACGCGCGGACATCCGGCTGACATTCGTCGGCGGACGCATGTTCGCCGCGCGGAAGGATTCCGTGTCCGGACAGGTCGACGGGCGCTACGGCACCACCGGACACTCCTGGGAGCCGACGGACGTACCCGACCGGGTGGCGCGGTCGGTGCGTGAGTATGCCGATCTCTCCGGAATCGCTTACGGCGCCTTCGACTTCGCCGTGGACGGCGAAGACGTCTGGTGGTTCCTGGAGTGCAACCAGGGAGGCCAGTTCGGCTTCATCGAGCTGGAAACCGGTGAGCCCATCGCCGAGGCGGTCGCGACCTGGCTGGCCGCCACGCCGGCGCCGAGCGCGCGAGCTCCCTGGGCGGGCTATGACGGCGGTCCGTAGCGTCCCTCAGCCACGGTGCCAGTTTGCCCGGGAGGGGCTTCTTCGCGTCGTTCCCCCACTACCGCAACGTCTTCGACTCGCTCGCCGCGCGGGACGACCTCGTCACCGTCTTCGGGCATTCGGAGCGCTCGGATCCCTCACTCGCCGGACCGGCGCTCTGGACCGCCATGATCCGCGGCGACCAGGTCTCCGGGTGGCGTGTCCACGAAGACACTCCCGCGACCCGAAAGCAGCCGGCGGTGCCGGACAGTCGGTAGTCCGGCACCGCCAGCTGCGCATGGGGAGCGCATCCGCTACTTGACGGAGCCCGCCATCACCCCCTGGACGAAGTGTCGCTGGAAGGCGAAGAAGACCACCAGCGGCACCACCAGCGAGAGGAAGGCCCCCGGCGCCAGGACTCCGATGTTGCTGCCGAACTGCCGCATCTCGGACTGGAGCGCGACGGTGAGCGGCTGGGACTCGCTGTCGGCGAAGAGCAGCGCGACGAGCATGTCGTTCCAGACCCAGAGGAACTGGAAGATCGCCAGGCTGGCCAGTGCCGGCCGCCCCAGGGGCAGGATCAGCCGGGAGAAGATCCGCCACTCCCCGCCGCCGTCCATCCGCGCTGCTTCGAGCATTTCGCGCGGGATCTCGGCGAAGTAGTTACGGAGCAGGAAGATCGCGAAAGGCAGCCCGTAGGCGACATGGAAGAGGATCACGCCCGGGATCGTGCCGAACAGGCCGATGGCGCCGAAGAGTTTGGCCACCGGCAGCAGCCCGATCTGGACGGGCACCACCAACAGACCCACCACCACAAGGAAGATCGCGTTGCGGCCGGGGAACTCCAGCCAGGCGAAGGCGTATCCGGCCAAGGCCGCGATGCCGACGACCAGCGCGGTGGCGGGCACCGAGATCAGGACGGTGTTCCAGAAGGACTGGGTGATGCCGGTGTCCTTGAACAGGGCGGTGTAGTTGTCCATGGACAGCTGCCCCGGATCGGTCAGCGCCGTCCACCACCCCTTGGCCGCGTTGTCCTGCTCGGAGCGCATCGAGGACAGGAACAGACCGGCCAGCGGAGTGATCCAGACGAGTGCGACGACGAGCAGGACGGCCTGGACCACTCCGTTGCCGAGCCATGTGGTCAGCCGGCTCACGGGACCCCGGCGCGGGGGCAGGGCGTGGGCGGGGCCGGCGTTCCTGTCGACCGGCAGGGACGGACCGCGCTCGATGGTGCTGTGGCCGCTCATGCTCCGCTCCTTCGGAAGCGCCGGACGTTGAAGATCATGGCGGGCACGACCAGAAGCAGCAGCAGCACGCTCAGGGCGCTTCCGAGCCCCTGGTTGTTCCCGCCGCCGAAGGACACCAGCCACATCCGGGTCGCCAGCACGTTGGCCTCTTCCTGCACAGGCCCTGGCGCGATGATGTACACGAGGTCGAAGACCTTCATCACATTGATCACGAGCGTCACGAAGACCACGGTCAGCACCGGTGCGAGCAGCGGCACTGTGATCTTCCGGAAGATCTGCCACTCGTTGGCGCCGTCCATCCGGGCCGCCTCAAGGGCGTCCCGCGGGATGGCCGCGAGTCCCGCGCCGATCAGCACCATCGAGAAGCCGGTCCAGATCCACAGATAGGCACCGATGATCGCCGGGGTGACCAGGGCGGGACCCAGCCAGGAAATGCCCTGGTAGGGGGCGGCGAAGTTCTCAGCCGGGAGCCGGACGGTGTACGAACCCGCCTCCAGGCCGCGGAAGTTGAACGAGCCGTCCGCGGCGGTGGTGGCTTTCCCTGCCACCTTTCCGTCCCGTACCACCTCGACCGACATCCCCGGCAGACCCTTCTCGGCCGGGTCGACCTTGCCCGGCCTGCCCCCGCCACCCGGGGTGAAGTCGAGGTAGACGACGCCGCTGACCTCGTCGGCGCCGGGCGTGGCGGAGGAGACGGTCCGGGCGGGCCGGGCGTCGGACGGCATCTTGTCGGGTGCCACTCCGACGAAGCCGAGGCTGATGGACGTGCCGGGGCTGACCGCCTCGGTCGTACGGTAGTCGCCGCCCGGATTCCCGGTCAGGTTCTGGCCCTGCCGGGCTCGTGCGGTGGGGTAGGCGGACCTGTCGTCGAAGGCGTCGTGGACGCCGACAGCGACGGCGTTGAGCACGCCGCGGTTCGGGTCCTCCTCGTACGCGAGCCGGAAGATGATGCCTGCGGCCAGGAACGAGACCGCCATGGGCAGGAAGAGCACCAGCTTGAACGCGGTCGCCCAGCGCACCTTCTCGGTCAGTACGGCCAGCACGAGGCCGATACCGGTCAGCAGCGCCGGAGCCACGACCACCCAGATGGTGCTGTTGCGGATCGCTTTGAGCGTCGCCGGATCGCTGAATATCTCGGCGTAGTTCTCGCCGCCTACGAAGCGGTCACCGCTCGCGTCGAAGAGGCTCCGACCGGCGGAGAACAGCACGGGATAGACGACCAGGGCGCCGAGGAGCAGCAGCGCGGGGAGGACGAACACCACCGCGATGTTGCGCCTCCTGCGCTGCGCCCGCCGCCGCGGATTCGCGGCGGGGGCGGATGTGGTGAGTGCAGCCATGGGTGGAGGGCCTCAGCTCTTGTACGCCTTGGCGGCCGCGGCCTCGAGCTTGGCCGCGGTGGCCTTGGGGTTCGAGGGGTCGCGCAGGAAGTCCTGGAGGAGCTTCCACTCGCCCGCGCCCTTGGTTCCGCCGAACGCGGCCGGCGCCTGGTCGGACATGTCGAAGCGGACCGAGTCTCCGGCGTCCACCAGCGACTCGGCAGTCGCTCGGGTGGTGTCGTCGGCGTACGAGGCGAGGTCGACGTCCTTGTTGGGGGAGATGAATCCTCCCGCGCTCGCCCACACGGCCGCCGCTTCGGGCGTGGCCAGGAACTCGAGCAGCCGCTGTGCGGCCTTCTTGTTCTTGCCGTCCTTGAGGACCACGGCCGCGTCACCGCCGCTGACCACCGGAGCCTTGCCGCTGTCGACGGCGGGGAACGGGAAGAACTTGGCGTCCTCGCCGAGCTTCTTGCCGAAGTCGTCCTTCGCCATGCCGCCGACGAAGTCGCCCTCGTAGACCATGCCGGCCTTGGGCTTGGGGCCGAAGACCTGCTCGACCGAGCCCGGGAAGTCGGTGTTCAGTGCCGCGCTCGAGCCTCCGGCGAGCAGCTGCTTGTCCTTGAAGACCTCGCCCAGGGTGGTCAGCGCCTTGACCACGCTGGCGTCGGTCCAGGGCATGCTGTGGGAAGCCAGCTGGTCGTACTTCTCGGGTCCGGCCTGGGAGAGGTAGATGTTCTCGAACCAGTCGGTCAGCGTCCAGCCGTCCTCACCGGCGACGGAGAAGGCCGGGAGTCCGGAGTCCGCGATGGTGCGGCCGGACTTGAGCATGTCCGCGAAGGTCTTGGGCTCGGCCACTCCGGCCTGCTGGAACGCGCTCGGGCTGTACCAGACGGTCGACTTGTGGGCCGCCTTGAAGTACAGGCCGTAGAAGGTCTTGTCGACGGTGCCGTAGTTCTTCCACACCTCGGCGAGGTTGGCCCCGGCGGTCGAGGCGGCCTTCTCGGACAGCGGCTCGAGCCAGCCCTCCTTGGCGAACTGCTGGAGCACGCCGACCTGGGGGACCAGCGCCACGTCCGGGGCGTTGCCGCCCTCGATCTTGCTGCCGACGAAGGTGGAGACGTTGTCACCGGTGGGCACGAAGACCGTCTTGGCGCCGGTCCGCTCGGTGAAGGCGTCCAGCACCTTGCGGAAGTTCTTCTGCTCGCTGCCGGTCCAGACTCCGGCCACGGTCACGGTCTGACCCTTCAGGTCCTTGCCGCCGCTGGCCGGCTCCGTCGACCCGCCGCAGGCGCTCGCGCCGAGGGCGAGGGCGAGCACGGTGGATGCGGCCGCTGCCGTCCGAATGCTGGTGGTGATTCTCATGATGATGGTCCTTTCGAAAATGAGGGTGTGCTTCAGGTGGTGGGGCAGTCGCCCGTCCACCAAGCGGCGGTCGCTCCGGGGAGCATGCCGTCGGGGCAGGGCCCGCTGGACAGGAGCGGGGTGCCCGCGACCGGGGCCGGTACGGGCTCGGTGCCGAAGTTGACCGCGCAGATCAGCCCGTCACCGCGGGCCATGGCGAGGACCTGCGGGGGTGCCTCCAGCCAGCGCAGGCTGCCTTCGCCCAACTGGGGGAGACTGCGCCGCAGTTGAAGGCCTTCGCGGTAGAGGTGCCAGAAGGAGCGGGTGTCGGCCAGTGCCCGGTCGGTGGCGTGTTCGGCGAACCACTCGGGCTGCGGAAGCCAGGGCCGAGCGCCGGCCGCGCCCTGGCTGAAGCCGAACGGTGAGGCATGGCCGGACCAGGGCAGCGGCACTCGGCAGCCGTCGCGGATGCGCGCACGGCTGCCGGTGCGGCGGAAGATCGGGTCGGTGAGTACCTCGTCGGGCAGATCCAGGACTTCGGGGAGGCCGAGCTCCTCGCCCTGGTAGACATACGCGGCGCCGGGCAGCGCCAGCATCAGCAGGGCGGCTGCGCGGGCACGGGCGGCGCCGAGACCGCTGGCCTCCACGCCGGGCTCGCCCGCGTACCGGGTGACCGTGCGCACCTGGTCGTGGTTGTTGAGCACCCAGGTGACGGTGGAGCCCGTTCCGGCGATGTCGCGTATCGCCTCCGTGATGGTCGCCTGGAAGGCGTCGGCGTCCCAGGGGGCGCTGAGCAGGTCGAAGAAGAAGGCCTGATGCAGTTCGTCCCGCCGTACGTACTTGGCGTGCTCGCGGGCCGTCGGCACGGAGACCTCGCCGACCAGGAGCCTTTCGGTGCCGTCCAGGGACGCGTACTCCTCGCACACCGATCGCCAGCGGCGCCACACCTGGTGGACTTCCGGCTGGTTCCAGGCCAGCGGGTTCACCGAGTCCCGGGCGCGCTCGTCGGCGGCCGGGTCGGCCGAGTCGGGCAGTTCGGGGTGCTTGAAGAGTCCGGCCGCCACATCGATGCGGAAGCCGTCGACGCCCCGGTCGAGCCAGAAGCGGAGCACGCGCTCGAAGGAGTCGCCGACTTCGGGGTTGCGCCAGTTCAGGTCGGGCTGCTGCGGGGTGAACAGGTGGAGGTACCACTGGCCCGGGGTGCCGTCGGACTCGGTGATCCGGCTCCATGCGGGCCCGCCGAACATCGCCCGCCAGTTGTTCGGGGGCTGGGAGCCGTCGGGGCCGCGGCCGTCGGCGAAGTGGAACCGGGCGCGGGCCGCGCTGCCGGGTGCGGCGGCGAGTGCCTCGCGGAACCAGGGGTGCTCGCTGGAGCAGTGGTTGGGGACGATGTCGAGCAGCAGCTTGAGTCCGAGCCTGCGGGCGTCGGCCATCAGCAGGTCGAACTCGGCCAGGTCGCCGTAGACGGGGTCGACGTCGCAGTAGTCGGCGACGTCGTATCCGTGGTCGTGCTGCGGCGAGGGAAAGAACGGGCTGAGCCAGATGCCGTCGACACCGAGCTTCCTCAGATACGGCAGTCCGGCCCGTACGCCGGCCAGGTCACCGATGCCGTCCCCCGTGCTGTCGAGGAAGCTGCGCACGTACACCTGGTAGATCACCGCGTCGCGCCACCAGGAGGTGGCGGTGCGGGAGGAGTGGCCTGTGGCGGCCGGGAGAGCAGTGAGCATCTCGCGTTTACCCGTTCCTGCTGGATGCGAGAGCGCCCCAGAGCGGGTGCGCTGTTATGCATGCATGTTAAGTAGCGGTGACGGGAGGGTGTCAACGATGCGGCGCAAACTGGCCCGGTTATGCCCGGATTTTTGGGGGTATGATAGACGAGCTTGCTACTTAACGCGTAAGTAGCAAGCTCGTGAGGATGGCGAGGGTGGGCTCAGCCCTTGCGGGAGATCGATCCCAGCTCGCGGGACAGGCGCCCGACGGCCTGCTGCGGTGTCTGCCGCAGCGCCATGACGTCCTGGACGACCGCCTGCACGGCAAGGCTCACCTGGTCGTAGCGAGGGCTCTTGGGGCGCGGCTCGGCCGCCAGCACGCTCTGCCGCAGGGTGGGCAGATACGGATAGGCGCGCACCAGCGCGGGATCCTCGTACAGCGCGGCGCGCACGGGAGGCAGTGAGCCCTCGGTGAGCACCTTGCGCTGGACGCGCTCGCTGGTGAGATAGGCGATCAGATCGGCCGCCGACTGCGGATGCCGGGAGCGGCTGCTGACCGCGAGATTGGAGCCGCCCAGCACGCTCGTGCCCGGCCCGTCCGGCCCGGGCAGCGGCACCGCGCCGAACCTGCCGGCGACCTTCGATCCCGGCGCATTGGCCAGCGCGTACACATAGGGCCAGTTGCGCAGGAAGAGCAGCCGGCCGTCCTGGAAGGCCTGCCGGGACTCTTCCTCCTTGTAGTCACGGGCGCGGGGGGAGATCCACCCGTCCCGTATCCCTCCCGCGAGGAACTCGAGCCCCTTGCGGGCCGAGACCGAGTCCACCGTGACCCGGGCCCCGTCGTCCCGCAGGATCGACCCGCCCGACGAATGGACGGCCTCGGTGGCGTTGACGGTCAGTCCCTCGTACGGCAGGAACTGACCTGCATAGCCGTCCAGTCGGTATTTGGGTGCGAGGGTCTTCGCCTGCCGGGCCAGCTCGTCCCAGGTGCGCGGCGGCCGCTCGCCTGCCCGCTCCAGAATGTCCTTACGGTAGTACAGCAACCCGGCATTGGTGACATACGGGACGGCATACAAGCGGCCGTCGAAGGTGGCTGTGTCGACCACGGGCGCCAGGAAGGTGTGCAGCGGAAACGCGTCCCGATCCAGTGGGGAGATCCAGCCCGCCGCCGCGAACTCGGAGGTCCAGGCCACGTCGATGTTGAGGACGTCGAACCGGTCGCTGCCCGAGCGCAGCTCACTGATCATCTGGGCCCGGGTCTCGTCCGCGGAGTCGGGCAGCTCGACGAGCGTGACCTTCTCCTCCGGGTGACCGCGATTCCAGTCGTCCAGCAGTGGGCCGAGATAGTGGGTGAGATCGCCGGCCGTCACCAGGGTCATGGGACCGCGGTCCTTGGGGGCCTGCGCACCCGGCTCGCTTCCGAAGCCCGCGTACCCCGCGAGGAGCACGGCAGCAACTAGGAGCCCCCTACCCGCGGCCCGTATCCACCGCATAGGTTCCTCCCAGTCCACCGAGCCGGCCGCGCCGCCGTCTCATGCGGCCTATGTATACCTGTTAGGCATGGGCGATACTAGACGTCCATGCGGAGAAGGCGGGTGGCGCGAGCCACAGCCCTGATCCGAGTCAACAGTCAAGTACGGTCCGGGAGGGAGGGGGCGCGTGCGGCTGCCGCTCCTGGCACTCCTCACCCGTGGCCCGGCGCACGGTTACGAGCTCAAGCAGGACCTTGAGAAGCTCCTGGGCGCCGCGTACCCTCAGCCGAATGTCGGCCAGATCTACGTCACTCTCGGGCGGCTGGAGAAGGCCGGCCTGATCGCCGGCGAGGATGTCGAGCAGTCCGGCAGACCCAATAAGCGGACGTACAGTCTCACCGACGCGGGGCGCGAGGCGGTACTCGCCTGGTTCGACGAGACCGCGGACGAACCTCGGGTGCGGGACGAGTTCTTCATGAAGGTCGCACTCGCACCCCATTCCGGTCTCGCCGACCCGATCACGCTGATCAACAAGCAGCGGCGGCAGTACCTGAACACCATGCGCGACCTGTCGAAGCTGGCCGCGGCCGAAGACCGGGACAACAAGGTCTCCCAGCTGTTGATCGAGGGCGCGATGCTGCATCTGCAGGCCGACCTCGACTGGCTGGAACGCTGTCAGGAGGAGCTGGAATGAGCGACGACACCGCTCCCGTCGCGCTGGACGCCCCCGGCCCGCAGGGCTGCGAGCCGATCGTGCGCGCCGAGGGTCTGACCAAGACCCATCACGGCGAAGGCGCGCCGGTTCAGGCCGTACGCGGAGTGGATCTGACCGTTCAGCCCGGGGAGTTCGTTGCCGTCACCGGCCCCTCCGGCGCCGGAAAATCCACCCTCCTCCACCTCATCGGCGGGCTCCAGCGGCCCGACAGCGGCTCGCTGTGGCTGGACGGCCGCCGCGTGGACGCCTATCGCGAGGCCCGGTGGGCGGTACTCCGCCGCCGGAGCATCGGCATCGTCTTCCAGTTCTTCAACCTGGTCTCCGACCTCACCGTCGCCGACAACGTCGAACTGCCCGCGCTGCTCGCCGGCGCCTCGCCCAAGGCCGCCCGCGACAGCCGTGCCGAACTCCTCGCCGAACTCGGCCTCGAAGGCCGCGAGCGCTCGATGCCCGGCGAACTCTCCGGCGGCGAGCAGCAGCGTGTCGCCCTGGCCAGGGCCCTGGTGAACCATCCCGCGCTGCTGCTCGCCGACGAGCCGGCCGGAAGCCTGGACAGCAAGGGCACCAGGGAAGTGCTCCGGCTGCTCTCCCGCTTCCACCAGCGCGGCCAGACGATCCTGCTGGTCACCCATGACGCACGGATGGCCAGCGCGGCCGACCGGGTCATCAGCTTCTTCGACGGGCGAATAGCCGACGACGCGGCACTCGACGCGGGGCAGCGCACCACGGGCCGCGGCGTCTCCGGCGTACTCGAACTGAAGGAGTGAGCGTGCGGGCCACTCTGCGCTGGGCGCACGCCGACCTGCGGGCACACCGCGGACAGTCGCTCTTCGTTGTCCTGGCCAGCGCCGGCATCATCGCCTCGCTGCTGCTGGCCGTGGCCCTGTTCAGCTATGCCGCCAACCCCTGGCAGCGGATCTTCAGCCAGTCCCAGGGCGCCCATGTCTGGCTCCACACCCGGTCCGCCGCGGACACGGCAGCGCTGTCCGAGCTCGACGGCATCGCCGGAGTCTCGGGGCCCTTCCGCACCGGGCAGGTCACCCTTGAGTCCCGCGGGGCGAGGGCGAGCGTGTCACTGCGTGCGGCCGACACCCGGCCCCCGGAGATCGCCCGGCCGCTCGTCACCGCAGGCGACTGGCTCGATCAGCAGCCCGGGGGAGTCGTACTGGAGAGTTCCCTCGCCCGCGTCCTGTGGGCGGAACCGGGCGACACACTGACCGTGGCGGGACCGGACGGCACCGCACGCACCCTCTTTGTCGCCGGTGTCGCCGAAGCCGCCGAACCCCGCTACCGGCCGGGCGGTGAGCCCGGCATCGGCTGGGTCCTGCCCCGCACACTCAACCGCGTCGCGGCGGGAAGCACGGGACAGAGCGTCGGGCTGCGTCTGACGGATCCGGCCGACCTCGACTTCACCATCCAGCAGGCCGTCACCCAGCTCGGCGCCGACCGGGTCGCCCGGGTGACCAAATGGCAGCAGGCGCGCGCCGAGGCGGGCAGCGACGACCGGCTGCTCGGGCAGCTCTTCGCCGTGTTCGGCCTCGGAGCCCTGCTGGCCGCCGCGCTCGCCGCGTCCGGGGCCATCAGTGCCCGCATCCGCGGGCAGCTGAGGGACATCTCCATCCTCAAGGCGATCGGGTTCACCCCCGGCCAGGTGGTACGCGGCTTCCTCGCCCAGCACCTCGCCTTCGCGCTGCTCGGGGTCACCCTGGGCAGCGCCGCGATCGCGCTGCTCGGCGCGCGGATACCCGGCAGGATCGGCGAGGCGGCCGGGGTCTGGCAGGACCTGCCCGGGCACACCGCCCTGATGATCGGCGTCCCGAGCGGCGCGGTGCTGCTGATCGCAACCGCCACCGGACTCGCCGCCTGGCGGGCCGGCAGGGTTCCTCCCGTGCCCGTCGCCCGGGCCGCGCTTCCCTTGGCGTCCCGCATGACCGGCCTCGGCCGCCGGGCGCTCGGCATGCGGGTCCCGCCCGCACTGGTCCTCGGCTGGCGGGCGGCGTTTCCCCGGCGGCCGCGCACGCTGATCACCGTGGCCCGGCTGGCACTGCCCCTCCTCATGATCACGGTCGCGCTCGTCGCCTGGTCGACGCTGGACATGTTCCGCAGCCGCCCCGCCGACATGGGTGTGCCCGCGGCGCTGTCCGTACGTGCCGAGCAGCCCGGGAGCCTCAGCGGCCGTGACCTCGAGCGCGCTCTTGCCGCGCCCCCGGACGTCTCCGCCGTCCACCCGGGCGTGGAGGTCGCGGCGCTGGTGCCCGGCCAGACCGGCACCATCACCCTGCGCGGGCTCGGCACGGCAGACGCCCCCTACCCGTTCACCGTGGTCGAGGGGCGCCCCGCCGACGGACCCGACGAGGCGGTCGCCGGCCAAGGACTGCTCGACCTGCTGGACGTGCGGGTCGGGGACTGGGTGCGGATGACGGTGGAGGGACGCCCGCAGATCCTGCACATCGTCGGCCGCAGTATCGAACCCGAAGCCGGCGGCCGGGTGATCTCGACGACCGTCGACACGCTCCAGGAGCGCGACCCCGCGGTGCGGCCGGACTTCTACCACCTGGTCCTGCGGCCGGGCGCGGATCCCCGGGCCGTGAGCAGCGAGCTCGCCCACGAGGCCGGAGGAGCCCTGGAGATCCGCGAGACCACCAACCCGGGGGACCGGCTGGAACCGGCGCGGGGTGTGATCGCGGCCCTGATCGGGGTGCTGGCCCTGATCGGGCTCACCGAACTGCTGACCCTCATCGGCACGTCCGTCCGCGACCGCGGCCGCGATCTGCTCGCACTCAAGGCGATCGGCCTGACCCCTCGCCAAATCAGCTCGGCGATCGTCGCGGCCGCGGGCTTCACAGCGCTGCTCGCCGCCGCTATCGGCACGGGACTCGGGGTGCTCTCCGGCAGCTGGCTGGTGGACACCCAGGGGCGCTCCAGCGGAATGGGCGCGGGCATCGCCCATGTCCCGCCCACGCTGCTGCTGGCTTCGGTCGTCGTTGGAGCCGTCCTGGGCGCCGTCGCGGCCGCGGCGCTGCCCGCGGCCCGGACGGCCCGCCGCCGGCTGGCGGATTCACTGGCCGAGACGCTCTGAGCGCTACGGCCGTGAACTGCCGTTATGCGGCTTCACGGCCGACTGCCGGGCGTGACGTAACTCATCGTCCCCTCGCGGGATCGGCTTGAAATCCTCGGGTACGGTGACCAACGCTCCGTACTGACCAGCACACTCATCGACACCGTTCACGAGGACACCGGATGCCCATGTTCCGGGGCCGGTTGCGACATCCCTAGACCCTTGGGCCGCCGGCCCGCGACACGACAGGGGAGTTTGATGTTCCGCAAGGTATTGGTCGCCAACCGAGGTGAGATCGCGATCCGCGCATTTCGCGCAGCGTTCGAACTCGGCATCTCCACGGTGGCGGTGTTCCCTTACGAGGACCGCAATTCACTGCACCGCGCCAAGGCGGACGAGGCGTACCAAATCGGTGAACCCGGCCATCCCGTACGGGCGTATCTTTCCGTCGACGAGGTGATCAAGGCCGCGCGCAAGGCGGGTGCCGACGCGATCTACCCCGGATACGGATTCCTGTCGGAGAACCCGGACCTCGCCGCGGCCTGTGCCGAGGCGGGGATCACTTTCGTGGGACCGCCCTCCTCGGTCCTTCTTCTGACGGGCAACAAGTCCCGGGCGGTCGCGGCGGCACGGGAGGCCGGAGTTCCGGTCCTCAAGTCCTCGGAGCCGTCCACCGATGTCGACGCGCTGCTCGCGGCCGCGGACGACATCGGTTTCCCCCTGTTCGTCAAGGCCGTTGCGGGTGGTGGCGGCCGGGGCATGCGCCGGGTGGCCGAACCCGGCGAACTGCGGGAGGCGGCCGACGCGGCGATGCGCGAGGCGCAGTCCGCATTCGGCGACGCGACGGTCTTTCTGGAGCAGGCCGTCGTCAACCCCCGCCATATCGAAGTGCAGATCCTCGCCGACGCCCAGGGCAATGTCGTGCACCTCTACGAGCGGGACTGCTCGATGCAGCGGCGCCACCAGAAGGTCGTCGAGATCGCACCCGCACCCAACCTGGACCCGGATCTGCGCGCGCGGATCTGCGCCGACGCCGTCGCCTTCGCCCGCCACATCGGATACGTCAACGCGGGCACCGTGGAGTTCCTCGTCGACGAGCGCGGCAACCACGTCTTCATCGAGATGAACCCCCGCATCCAGGTCGAGCACACGGTCACCGAGCAGGTCACCGGACGCGACCTGGTCATCGGGCAACTGCGTATCGCCGCCGGTAAGTCCCTGCCCGAACTGCGCCTGACCCAGGACGACATCGTTCTGAACGGCGCCGCCCTGCAGTGCCGTATCACCACCGAGGACCCCGCCAACGGCTTCCGCCCCGACGTGGGCACCATCTCCGCCTACCGCTCACCGGGCGGGCCGGGCGTCCGGCTCGACGGCGGCACGGTGCACACCGGCGCCGAGGTGTCGGCGCACTTCGACTCGATGCTGGTCAAGCTCACCTGCCACGGGCACGACTTCGCCAACGCCTCCCGCCGCGCGCGCCGGGCCATCGCCGAGTTCCGTATCCGCGGCGTGGCCACCAACCTGCCCTTCCTCGGTGCCGTCCTCGACCATCCCGAATTCCGGGACGGCCGCATCACGACAAGCTTCATCGACGAGCATCCGGAGCTCATGCGGGCCCGCCCGTCCGCCGACCGCGGTAGCCGCATGCTCACCTATCTCGCCGAGACGACCGTCAACCGGCCGCACGGTCCGCGCCCGCGCGTCATTGAGCCCAGTCACAAGCTGCCTGCCACATCGCTCGCCGCGGCGCCGCCCGAGGGCTCGCGTCAGCTCCTCGCAGCGCTGGGACCCGACGCCTTCGCCGCCCAGCTGCGCCGCCAGTCGGCCGTAGCCGTCACGGACACCACGTTCCGCGACGCGCACCAGTCCCTGCTCGCCACCCGCGTACGCACCCGCGATCTGCTTGCCGTGGCACCGCACGTCGCGCATTCGGCGCCGCAACTGCTGAGCCTGGAATGCTGGGGCGGAGCGACCTACGACGTGGCGCTGCGCTTCCTGGCCGAGGACCCCTGGGAGCGTCTGGCGGCGCTGCGCGAGGCGGTCCCCAACATCTGCACGCAGATGCTGCTGCGCGGGCGCAACACCGTTGGCTACACGCCCTATCCGACCGAGGTGACGGAAGCCTTCGTCGCCGAGGCGGCGGCCACCGGGATGGACATCTTCCGGATCTTCGACGCGCTCAACGACGTCTCCCAGATGCGCCCGGCGATCGACGCGGTGCGCTCCACGGGCACGGCACTGGCCGAGGTCGCCCTCTGCTACACCGCGGACCTGTCCGACCCCGGCGAGAAGCTGTACACGCTGGACTACTACCTGCGCCTGGCCGAGCAGATCGTCGAAGCGGGCGCGCATGTGCTCGCGATCAAGGACATGGCCGGGCTGCTGCGCCCGCCGGCCGCCCGCACTCTGGTGACCGCGCTGCGCGAACGCTTCGACCTTCCGGTGCACCTGCACACCCACGACACGGCGGGCGGACAGCTCGCGACGCTGATGGCCGCGATCGACGCCGGTGTCGACGCCGTCGACGCCGCCGTCGCCTCGATGGCGGGGACCACCAGCCAGCCGCCGCTGTCGGCCCTGGTGGCGGCCACCGACCACACCGAGCGTGCAACGGGTCTCTCGCTGCAGGCCGTGGGCGATCTCGAGCCGTACTGGGAGGCCATGCGGAAGGTGTACGCGCCGTTCGAGTCCGGTCTCGCCTCGCCCACCGGGCGGATCTACCACCACGAGATCCCCGGCGGTCAGCTGTCGAACCTGCGCCAGCAGGCGATCGCGCTCGGCCTCGGCGACCGCTTCGAGCTGATCGAGGACTGCTATGCGGCGGCGGACCGGATGCTGGGCCGCCTGGTGAAGGTCACTCCCTCGTCGAAGGTGGTGGGCGACCTCGCGCTGCATCTGGTCGGAGCCGGGGTGGAGGCCGCCGACTTCGAGTCCGACCCGGGCAAGTTCGACGTCCCGGACTCGGTGATCGGCTTCCTGCGCGGTGAGTTGGGCGACCCGCCCGGTGGCTGGCCCGAGCCGTTCCGTACCCGGGCTCTCAAGGGCCGCCCGTCGAAGGCGGAGGCGCCCACGCTGTCCGACGAGGACCTGCGAGGTCTGAACGACACGCGCCGGGCCACCCTGAACCGGCTGCTGTTCCCCGGTCCGACCAAGGACTTCGACACGCACCGCGAAGCCTTTGGAGACACCTCCGTACTGCCCACGCAGGACTTCTTCTACGGCCTTGAGCCGGAGACGGAGCACACGGTCACCCTCGAACCCGGCGTCACGCTGCTGATCGAACTGGAGGCCATTTCCGAGGCCGACGAGCGCGGCTTCCGTACGGTCCTGGCCACGCTGAACGGGCAGCTGCGTCCGGTGTCCGTGCGCGACAAGTCCATCGCGACGGAGGTCAAGGCGGCGGAGAAGGCCGAACGCGGCAATGAGCGCCATGTCGCCGCACCGTTCGCCGGAGTGGTCACGCTGCAGGTGGAAGAGGGCGATGCGGTGTCCGCCGGCCAGACGGTCGCCACGATCGAGGCGATGAAGATGGAGGCATCCATCACGGCGCAGTGCGCCGGAACCGTGGGCCGGCTCGCCATCGGCAAGATCCAGCAGGTCGAGGCGGGCGACCTGCTCATCGAGATCGGCTGACGCTCCGCGCTGACGACGTCGCCGTTCGGGGGGCCCACCGAGGCCCCTCGTTCGGCGGCTCGTACGGTCGGGCTCCTCGCGCGGGCAGCTTCGACCCCGTAGAAGGGAGGCACCCAACACCTCGTCAGGGAGCCGCCCGTGAAAGCCCTCGTCGCCTCCGACTACACGCCGCTGGAGCGGATCGGCGTCACCGACCACCCCGCTCCCGCCGCGGAACCCGGGCAGGTATTGATCAAGGTCGAGGCCGCGGCACTCAATCCGCTCGACCTCATGCTGATCACGGGCGCGGCGAAGGAGAGCTACCCGGCCCACCATCCGATGGTCGTCGGAATGGACGCCGCGGGCACCGTTGCCGAGGTGGGCGAGGGCGTGTCCGGATACGCGCCGGGTGATCCGGTGCTCGCCTTCACCGGACAGGCAGGCGCCGTGGCCGAGTACACGGTCGCGTCCCCCGGCCCCCTGCTCGCCCGGCGGCCCGCGGGCTGGACAGGGCGCACGCGGCCGCCATCCCCGAATCGGGGCTCACCGCCGTCTGCCTGCTGCGCGCCGTCGCGCTCGCCGAGGGGGAGAGCGTTCTGGTGATCGGGGCCACCGGCGGCATCGGGCTGTTTGCCGTGCAGCTGGCCGCGGCTCTCGGAGCCCGGGTGGTCGCCACTGCGACCGAGGAGGACGAGGGCTATCTGCGCGGCCTCGGCGCCACCGACACCGTCGACTACAGGAGAGCCGACGTGGTGGAGGAGACCTTGCGCCTGGTCCCCGGCGGCGTCGACGTGGTCGTGGACCTGGTCAACAGGGGCGAGGGGCTCACCGACACCGCGCGTGCCGCTCGCCCGCGCGGCCGGCTGGTCTCGCCGCTCTTCGGGCCCGCCGAACTGGAGCGTGACGTCTCACCGGTCTACATCGGATCGTTCCAGGCGCTGCCGGGCGACCTGGAGGACCTGGCAGCCCGGGCGGCGGACGGCAGGCTGCAGGTGGAGATCGGCGCGCGCTACCTCTTGGACAACGCCGTACAGGCTGTCGTCGACTTCGCCGGGAAGCACATCCGCGGCAAAATTGTCATCACCACCGCATGACGGACGGCGTGCACGAGACACACGAAAGGGGTGGCTCTCATGAAGCGCGGAATCCTCGGCGGCACGGGAATCTCCGTCAGTGAGTACGCGCTGGGCGCCATGATGTTCGGCGCCTGGGGCAACGCCGACCCGCACGCGTCGGTCCGTATGATCCACCGGGCGCTGGACGCGGGGATCAACGTCGTGGACACGGCCGACGTCTACAGCATGGGCGAGTCCGAGGAGATTGTCGGCAGGGCGCTCAAGGGCCGCCGCGACGAGGTCGTGGTCGCCACCAAGGGCAGCAGCTCGATGGGCGGCGATCCCAACAACAGCGGAAACTCACGGCGTTGGCTCACCCGCGCCGTGGAGAACAGCCTTCGCCGCCTGGGCACCGACCACATCGACCTCTACCAGGTGCACCGGCCCGACGCGGACACCGACATCGACGAGACCCTGTCCGTCCTGTCCGATCTCGTACGGGCGGGCAAGGTGCGCGCGATCGGCCACTCCACCTTCCCTGCGGAACAGATTGTCGAGGCCCAGTGGACGGCCGAGCGGCGCGGCCACATCCGATTCCGCACCGAGCAGCCTCCGTACTCCATCCTGGCCCGCGGGGTCGAGGCCGCCGTGCTGCCGACCGCCCAGCGCTACGGCCTGGGTGTGCTGACCTGGGGCCCGCTCAGCGCGGGCTGGCTCTCCGGCAAGTACGCCAGGCCGACGGACATCAACCTCACGGAGGGGAGCGGCCGCGCGGCCCTCGAGCGGCACAAGTTCGACCCGTCGGTGCCCGGCAACGCGCGCAAGCTGGAGGCCCTCGGCGAACTGACGAAACTGGCCGACGAGGCGGGCCTGAAGCTCCCGCACCTGGCGATCGCCTTCGTACGCGCCCACCCGGCCGTCACCGCGGTGATCGTCGGCCCGAGGACGAGCGAGCACCTGGAGGACCTGCTGGACGGCGTGGACGTCGAGTTGAGCGCGGACGTCCTCGACCGGATCGACGAGATCGTGCCTCCGGGCACGGACTTGAACCGGAACGACTTCTACTACACGCCGCCCGCGCTTTCCGACGCATCCCTGCGACGCCGCTGACGCTGCGAGGCCGCCTTCCCCGTCCTTGCGTGGCGTGGCCGCGAAAATGCGTTGTCGGTGATCGGCCCACTGGGAGGCTTCCCGCCATGTCTGAGAATCTGTCCAGCAGTTCACCCGGCGTTGCCACCCTCTTCTCGCAAGGGCGGCTGACGGCGATTCCACGCAAGGCGGCCCGCCGCGAGCAGTTGCTCGTCCACCTCACGGAGACGCTGTTCGAACGGGACCGGGCCTACAGCGAGCGTGAGGTCAACGAGGCCCTGCTCACGGTGCACGAGGACTGTTCGGCGTTGCGCCGCTACATGGTCGTGGCGAGCCTGCTGGACCGGACGAAGGACGGCAGCAGCTATCGGCGGGTCCGGTAGCGGTCAGGACGCGGCAGGCCCGGTCCAGTCGGCCGCCACATGGGCGAGCCGTACGCGCTGCGGGTGGTCGCCGACCGCGACGGATGCGACCTTCCTGCTGGTGGCGAAGTCGATCGCGGTGACGCGGTCGGCGCCGCTCTCGGAGATGACGCAGGAGCCGCCGTCGCCGCTGACGGTCGCCCAGTACGGCTTGGAGGCGGCAACCAGGGGCCCCTCCTGGAGTGATGCCCGGTCGACGATCGTCGTGTAGTCGTCCATCGTCCCCGCGATGCACAGTTTGTCGCCCGCGGCGTTCATCGACATTCCATGGTGGCGCGAGTCGTTGACCCAGGTGGTGCGGTCCTCGCTGGTCGCGGGATTCTTCGGCAGCGTCTTCGCCCGGGTGATCTTGTCGGAGGCGACGTCGTACTCGAGGAAGCCGTTGAAGAACGAGACCTGGAAGTAGAGCTTCGACTCGTCCGGGGTGAAGGCGACGGGTCGCACCGCGTCGGACAGGTCCTTGCGGCCGAAGGCGTCGAGCCGCGCGCGCATGTCGATGACCCTGACCTCCTTGAAGGTGGTGGCATCGACGACGGTGATGCGGCGGTCGCCCTTCGTCCAGTCCCACGCGGGATCGTCGAGAGCGGTGTTGACCTCGCCGATCGACATGTTCCACAGATGACGGCCGCCGCCCGTGAAGATGTTCTCGTGCGGCTTGTCGCCGGTCTTGAACGAGCCGAGCTGTTTGCCGGTCCGGATGTCGAGCACATGCACGGTGTTGGAGGTCGATGCCGACACGGCGACGCGCGTGCCGTCGGGCGAGACCATCATGTGGTCGGAGCGGTAACCGGACACCGGGAAGCGCCAGTTGATCCGGCCCGAGGCGAGATCGATCGAGACGACGTCGGCGAAGCTCGGGCGGGAGACGACCATGGCGGTGCCGTCGGGCGTTGAGTACATGTCGTCGACGAACTGGTCGTGTCCTTCGCCGGGACCGTTGCGGATGCCGAGGAAGTAGATGAGCTTGATCGGGTTGAGATAGATCTCGGTGAGCCGCTCGTTCTTGTCCGGTATGACGTTGATGCGGCCGATCTTTGCGAAGTCGCCGCGGGAGTTGATGACGTCGGCGGTGCCGTCCCAGTTGTTGCCCACGAACATCACCTCCTTGAGACCGGCGGCGGTGTCGGCGGTCGCGGCGGATGCGACGGGTGCGGTGGGTTCGGCGAGAGCCGTATGCGAACCTGCGACGGCCATGGCGACGGCCGTGGCGAGTGCGCCGAACGCGCGCCGGGTGGTCCGCTGTGGACGCCGGCTTGCGGGCAGAGACATCGTCGTCGTTCCTTCCGTGGGGGGCGCGAGGGGGCGGGCTTGTGCGGGGAGCTGCGGCAGGGGGGAGTCTGAATACGGTCCGGTTCAGACTGGGCTACTGGAAAGTAACGAGAGGCGGTGCGGTCCACAAGACTCGCGGCACGAGAAAATGGCCGGACCGACGAGGGAGGGACGCGTGGCCGGCAGGCTCAGACAACCCACGGGCCGCTACGGAGGCAGGTCCGCCGAGGAACGACAGGCCGAACGGCGCCGCCGGTTCCTCGACGCCGCACTCCAGCTCTTCGGCGACAGCCCGGGCTACCGGGCCACGACGGTGGCGGCGCTGAGCGAGACGGCAGGACTGTCCACCCGCCAGTTCTACGAGGAGTTCCGCACCCTCGAAGACGTACTCGCCGCACTGCACCTCCAGGTCAACGACTGGGCGGAGGAGGCCGCGCTGGCCGCGCTCGCCGAAGCCGAGGGCCTACCGATCGCCGAGCGCGCCGCGGCGGCGTTCCGCGCGTACGCCGCCAACGTCACCGGCGACGCGCGTCGTATGCGCATCACTTTCGTCGAGATCATCGGTGTCAGCCCGCGGCTTGAGGAACAGCGGCTCGCCCGGCGCTCGCGCTGGGTGGACCTGATCCGTGCCGAGGCGGCATCGGCGGTCGAGCGCGGAGAGGCGGCGCCGCGCGACTATCGCATCGCTGCGGCGGCCTTCATCGGAAGCGTGAACGGCCTGTTGCACGACTGGAAGTCGGGCTGGGTGGATGCGACGCTCGATCAGGTCGTGGACGAACTGGTGCAGTTGCTGCTGGGAATCCTGCGCCCGGTGGAGCGGGCGCAGGGCACATAGCGCAAGGGGACGCATGCCGAAGGCGGCGCGGCCCTGAGTGCTTGTCGCTCCCGCACCGCTCACCTTCCCGGCGGCACTGAGCTCTCGATATGGGTGAGTTGGGCCGCCAGGCTGCTCAGCCACTGTTCCAGGTCGATCAGCGTCGGCAGGGGAGCGACGCCCTGTATCTCAGGCGGTGCGTGGTACGTAGCCAGGGCGGGCGGCGCCGGTGCCCGGTTCTCGGCGGCGCAGAGCGCGGCGATCTGGTCGGTGGCCCCGACGAGTTGTTCGGCTGTGGTACGGGCCCATGCGGCGGCGTCCGGAGGAATGCCTGCCGGGGGCAGGTCGAAGCGGGGCAGCCAGTGGGAGCCGAGCAGGACGTGGTTCGCCGTGAGCAGTGCGGCGTGCCAGTCCATGAGATCGGCCGACGAATCGCCCGGTTCGCTCCGGAGTTGGACGTACGCGGCTTCGGCGAGGCGGAGTCGGTGAAGGACGGGGTAAGTGGCCGGCAGCGGCGTGGTCCCCGCAGGCGCGGCCAGCAGCACCCGCACCGTCCCGGTGATCAGCGGGCCGCAGGAGCTCAGCAGCTCGGACACCGTTCTTCGTACTTCGCGCCGCGCACCGGCCGGCCAGGCGAGCAGCCCGCACAGCAGTCCGATCGCGCTGCCCGTGACCACGTCCACGATCCTGTCCTCGGCCAACTGCCAGGAGGCGGGGGCGATCTGGGCGAACGCGGCCGACACGACCAGTGTGAACAGGGCCTGCGCCCAGGCGATCCCGAAGAGCGGTCCGAGTGCGAAGGCGGCCAGCATGGCGGGCGCCAGCATCGCCGCGTACGCATCGGTGTGCCGCCCGAAGACGAACAGAAGCGTGCCCGCGGCGACCGCGCCGACCAGCGTGCCGATCAGCGTCGAACGCACGGCCGTCCAGGTGGCCCCGGCGGTCGTGCGGCCGAGCGTGAGCACGGCGAGCAGCACCCAGAAACCGTGGGCCAGGTCCAGAGACCCGGCGATCAGGCGGGCGGCGCCCAGCCCCAGCGCGGTACGGGTGGCGTTCTGGAACAGAACCGAACGCAGCGTCGTATGACCGACCAGGCGACGCCACCACAGGTACGGGGTGCGAGCGTGCGCGTACCAGAAGAGTGCCTGCGGCTGGATCGGCCCGGCGCGCCTGCGGTCCAGCCCGACGCGTACGGCGGTCTGCAGGATCCGCGCCGATTCGGCCATGGCCAGCACCGACGCCTGGCGGCGCAGTGCGGGGACCGGCGGCGCGGTCCCCGGCGTCCGGGTCGCCCGTGCGATACGCAGCGCCTGGAAGCGCTTGATCGCGGTGTCCAGTGCGGGGCCCGCCGACCGCGGGGGCGGGCGGCCGGTGCGCAGGGCCTGGGCCGTGGAGTCGCAGTGCGCGGCGACCTGGCCGAGCAGGCCGGCCGAGGCCGCGTCAGCCTCTTTGTCCCGGCCGGCCGGGGTTTCACCCAGATGCGCCAATTGGTCGAGGAGTCTGCGCGCCGCGGACCCGGCCTGGGCCATGGCGCGGGCCGAGCGCCCGGCCCCGGCGGGCCGTTCGGCGGGTGGAAGGAGGGAGAGCCGCAGCCGCCGTCCGGTCGCCCGCAAGCGGTCCGCGGAGTCGCCGGTCTCTCCGGCCGTTGCTGCTGCCGCCGTTACTCCGGTGGCCGCCGCCGCTGCCGCGCGACCTGCGATCGCGACGGCTTCCGTCAGCCTCTCCCGGTAGGAGACGGTCGGCGCGGCGGGCAGCAGGAAGACCTCGCACGCGGCAAGCAGCAGTACGCCCAGTGTGAGCCCGGCCAGCCGCGACCCCAGTGCGTCCGGTGCGTAGGGCGGAAAGCAGGCCAGGATGTAGAAGAGCTGGAGCCCGGGCGCCGCTCCGGCCGGGCGGGGCCCCCCGACCGCCGCAAAGGCGAGGGCGAAACCGACCACCAGCATCCCGAGTACCGCCGCCCAGGTGGTGACCGCCAGCGCCGTGCCCAGAGTCACGAGCACGAGGCCGACCGGCAGGGCGCGCAGCATGACGGCGGCCCGCTGCCGCCCGGAGCCGGGGATCGGGGACAGGATCCCGAGTGCCACCGGCCCGAACAGGGCGTACAGGGCTGTCGCGGTCCGATCCACCCCGTACACGAAGGGATAGAACCCGGCGCACGAGGCCGTGGTCACCCGGATCGCCCGGTGCACGATTGGCGTACGGTCCGGCTTCGGCGCGGCCGCGCGGTGGCGCCCCGGATCCGCCTTGGCGGGGGGCGGCCGGCTCACGGCCGGATCTCACGGTTGCCGGCGCCGACGTCCGCGGGCGGCCGGGGCGCGCGTACGGACAGCGGCGGCACCGTGCCGTGGACGACGAGCATGGGCACGTTCCTCTCGGGCGACGCTGTCGCAGCGTCGCGAGTCGTTGGGGCATGCGCCCTTGGGGTGTCCGGCCCCTCAGCCATTGTCGGCTGGGTGCCGCGGGTCCGCAGCCCGGGCCCGTACGGCTGCCGGTGCCGCGCGGTGGAGGACCGGCCGGATCGCGGGGGAGCGTCGGCGGAGGCCACCATGGCAGTGAGTGCACGGATCCGGCCGCGCCGGAACCCTGCGGAAGCCGGGAGGTCGAATGTCTGCCGAGCGCGCTGCTCCGCTGATCTGGGACACGATCGAGCGTTACTTCGCACTGCTCCAGGCCCATGTCCCGGCGGAGCGGATGCGGGACGAAATCCTCACGGACGACTTCCGAACGGGCTTTGTGAACGGGCTGATGTGGCAGGGCGATCAGGGGCTGCGGGACTTTCTCCAGGCCCGCGCGGAGTTCTTCGACGAATCCCACGTCGTGGAGCAGCTGTCGCGGCCCGAGCGAATGCCCAGCGGCCGCTGGCGCGCACATACGAGGCTGGAGTTCTTTCTGAGGCAGCGGCTCGAAGGATCGCCCGTGAGCGAGACATTCACCGGCAAGGCGTTCCACGTCTGGGAGTTCGCCCCGATGCCCACGCTCGTCGACCCACCGGGAGGCGCCCCAACGGGAGGCGCCCGACCGGGTGACGAGCCACCGGGTGACGAGCCGTCGGACGGCGGCTGGCGGGTTGCGGCGCAACTGATCGAGGGCTTCGCCGCCCTCGACGAGAACGCCCGGCGCCTCTTCTCGCAGCCCTCCGCCGGAATGAACCTCGACGAGCCCTGAGAGCGGGAGGCCGACCACCGTGCACACCCTGCTGCCGGTCATCTTCGCCGTCTGCGCGGCACTCAGCAACGCGGTCGCCACCGTGCTCCAGCGCAAGGCGGCGCTCAGCGTGCCGCGTTCCGAGGGCCTGCGCGCGGGTCTGATGCTCGATCTGCTCAAGCGCCGCATCTGGCTGGCCGGAATCCTTGCCGTCATCGCGGCCGGCGTGTGCCAGGCGGTGGCCCTGGGAACCGGGCCACTGACGATCGTTCAGCCGCTGTTCGTCCTGGAACTTCCGCTCACCCTGATCGTCGCCTCGCTGCTGATGCGGCGGCACCTACCGCGCGTGGGCTGGGTGGCCGTGACCGCTGTGGTGGCGGGTCTGGGTGTCGCCCTCGCCGCCGCGTCCCCGATGGGCAACCGCACGCATGTGCCGCTGGACCGCTGGGTCCCTGCGCTCGCCGTGTGCCTGGGCCTGGTCGTCGCGCTCGCCCTGGCGGCACTCAAACGCCCCGAAGGCCGGGCCCGCGCCGCCTGTTTCGGCGCGGCGACCGCCATCAGTTACGCGCTGACCGCCGGGCTGATGAAGGCGGCGGTGCACATCCTCGACGACGAGGGGATCGTGGCGTTCTTCACCGCATGGCAGACCTACGCCTTCGCGGCGGTCGGCGGGGGAGCGCTCTTCCTGCTGGAGAACGCGATGCAGGCGGGTCCCCTGGTCGCCTCCCAGCCCGCACTGACCCTCGGCGACGCGTCGGTGAGCCTGGCCCTCGGCATCATCCTGTACGAGGAACATGTCCGCTCCGGCTGGTGGCTCCTCCCGCAACTTCTCGGTGTCGTCATGATCGCCACGGGAGTGTTCGCGCTCGCCCGGATGCCGCTGACCCGGTCGGTGGTCGCGCCCGACGAGCCACAGCGAGTCGGCGACGCGCCGTGAGCATCCGCATATCAATGCGTACCGGGGTGTCCACCGGTTGTGCCCGTCGCGGGCAAGGCGGATTCTGGAGGCAATGAACCGGGCTGGTGTTGCGCTGTGAGCGCATGGGGCGCGGCGAAGAGTGCCGATTTCCGTGGTCCGCTCGATGTCGCCAGGGCTGCCACGGTGGTTCTTGATGCCCAGGACACGGTCATCGGATGGAGCCGCACGGCCGAGGAACTCTTCGGATACGCCCAGGACGAGATCATCGGAAAGCCTCTGGACACCTTCCTGCCGCCCCGGCCGTCCTCCGGGCTCACTGCGGCCGACGAGCCGGGCTCGGCCCTGGGCGTCCCGCTGAGCGGTGGCGAGATCCGCGTCGCTCAGCACAGTGACGGCCGCTCGCTGCTCGTGGCCACAGCGGTGAGTTCCCTGCCCGGCACCGGCACGGCGGCTCATGTCCTCGTCGCGACGGCACTGGAGAGTCTGCGGCTGTGGGAGTCCCGGCTGGCGCTGCTGCACGGGCTGGCCACCCAGTCGCCCGTCGGCCTGGGCATTTATGACACCGACCTGCGCCTCACGTGGTGCAACGCGGCGTACGAGCTGGAGATCGGGCTGCCGTTCGCCGAGTTCCGCGGTCTGCGGGCCGACGAGCTGTACTCCGAGGGAAGCTTTGTCACCGAGAGCTACCCGAACACCCTCGACTCGGTCATGAACCAGGTACTCGACACCGGAGAGCCGATCGTCGACCTGCACTTCCGTGGCCGGCCGCCCAGCGATCCAGACGTCGAGCACCTCTGGTCGTGCTCCTACTACCGGCTGCAGGACGCGGACGGGCATGTCTTCGGGGTCTGCGAGGACGCATTCGACATCACCGATCGCTACGAGGCGCAGAAACGGCTGGCGCTCCTCGTGGAGGCCGGCCGGGGCATCGGCACCGTCCTCGATGTGATGGTCACCGCGGAGGAGATCGCCGAGGTGGCGGTCCCGGAATTCGCTGATGCCGTGACGGTCGACCTCGCCGAGGAAGTGGTGGAGGGCCAGGTGCTGGGCGCCGGTGGCCCGGCAGGGGGCGCTCTCGTGCGGGTCGCTTCGCGATCGGCCGCGGCGACCGGAACGGGCGACGAGCCGGGCGAGCCGGAGCTGCCGAATCCGTCCGCCCCTGTCGACTATCCGCCGGGGTCCCCGCAGCTGCGCAGCCTCGCCTCGGGAGGGCTCGTACTCGCGGACGACACCTTGGTCGTTCCGTTGCGGGCCGGGGGCAGCACACTGGGGCTGGTCACGTTCCGTCGTCCGCCGTCGGCCACCTTCGAGAACGTCGAGATAGCTCTCGCCGACGAACTGGCGGCCCGAACTGCGGTGTCCATCGACAACGCGCGACGCTACGCCCGTGAGCGTGCGGCCTCACTCGCCCTTCAGCGTCAACTGCTGCCGCGCCACCTTCCGCAGCAGACAGCGGTCGACCTGGCCTACCGCTATCTGCCCACTGACGATGTGACCGGTGTGGGCGGCGACTGGTTCGACGTCATCGCCCTGTCCGGAAGCCGGGTCGGGCTCGTCGTGGGCGACGTGGTCGGCCATGGCCTGCAGGCGGCGGCCACCATGGGCCGGCTGCGCACGACGGTGCGGGCGCTTGCCCAACTCGACTTGTCTCCGGACGAGTTGCTCACCCGGCTCGACGATCTGGTGGGCCAGTCGGCGGAGGATCTGATGGACGCGGTGGGTCCGCCCGTCGAGCCGGGCGAGGACGACGCCACCGGCGCGACGTGTGTCTACGCCGTCTACGATCCGGTCTCGCGCCGCTGCACCATGGCCCGGGCGGGGCATCTGCCTCCGGCGGTCGTGGACCCGCAGGGCCGTCTGTCCTTCCCGGACCTCCCGGCCGGTCCGCCGCTGGGGTTGGGTGGACTGCCGTTCGAGTCGTTGGAGGTCGAGCTGCCCGTGGGCAGTCTCGTGGCCCTGTTCACCGACGGCCTGGTCGAGACCCGCGACCGTGACATCGACGAGGGACTCGACATCCTGGGACGGGTGCTCAGCGACCGCGACAGGTCGCTGGACGACCTGTGCGACAGTGCCGTGTCGCAGCTCCTGCCGGACGGCACGACCGCCGACGACACGGCACTGCTGCTCGTACGCACCCGTGAGCTCGACTCCGGACAGGTCGCCCACTGGGAACTGCCCGCCGAACCGGTCGCGGTGGGCCATGCCAGGGAACTGGCCATCGGTCAGCTGCGCGAATGGGACCTGGAGGAGCTGACGTTCTCGACCGAGCTGGTCGTGAGCGAGCTGGTCACCAACGCCATCATGCATGCCGCGGGGCCGTTGCACCTGCGTCTGATACGTGACCGAACGCTGCTGTGCGAGGTCGCGGACGCCGGCCACACCTCACCACACCTGCGCCACAGCGAGGAGGAGGACGAAGGCGGGCGTGGTCTGTTCATCGTGGCGCAGCTGGTTCACCGATGGGGCACCCGCTACTCGGAGTCCGGGAAGACGATCTGGACGGAACAGCTGTTCCCCTCGACGGACTGACGAACCGGGGCGCGGGTCGCTCCGGAGTACGAGGCCCGTAGAGGGTGCCGGGTTACGGACGAGCCCGACCCGCGCTGCCCCCGGCGGCCCGAGGACCGTCGGTCCGGGCGTCTGCCAACTCGGCGACGACCGCGGCATGATCCGACGGCCACACCCCGTCGACCGGGCCGTCGCCCGCGCGCCGGACGGAGCGGACTGCGCCGAGGCCGCCGGGGCCGGGCGGGCCGACGTGGATGTAGTCGATCCGGACACTGGGGCTGAACGTCGCCGCGACGAAGGGATTTGCCGCGTCCCAGGTGGCCGACGGTGCCTCCGGTGCGGCGTACTCCCAGGCGTCGAAGAGAACTTGTCCGGCAACGACAGGTGCCGTCTTGTAGCCGCCGAACAAACGGATCTCGTCGGAGTCGGGAAACGCGTTGAAATCCCCGGTCACCACCGGAGGAAAGCCGGTCCCGCCGCGGTGAGCGGCAATGAACCCGCCCAGCGCCGCGACCTGTTCGCAGCGCACGGCCGAGGCATGAACCGCTGAGTTCAAATGCGCGGTGAAGAAGGGTATGGGGTGGCCGGGTGCGTCCAGCCGCGCGTACAGCGCCAGCCGCCCGTCGTCGTGCGTCTCGGGGGCGGGCAGCCGCAGCACCGCCCGGTCCACGATCGGCCAGCGGCTCAGTACGGCGTTGCCTATGTCGACGGTCGGGTCCCCGAGCCGCTGCCGCCACCGCTCGGGCGCTTCAGAAGGGGCCCAGGTCCACTGCATGCCGAGTTCCTGCGCGAGCCACCGCGCCATGTTCTCCCCGCCGCCGGCCCACACCTCCTGCAGCCCGACGACATCGGGCCGCAGATCGCGCAGCACACTGAGAATTGCCTTCTGCCGCTGCTCCCACGGCCCGAACCGCCACCACAGGTTCCAGGTCAGTACGCGCATCTGCCCACCTCGCTCGGATACGTGAGGTCCCAGTCTGGGGGCAACACTGTTGATCTACCTCACCGCGTCCGACCAGCCGTACGGCGGACCGGTGCGCCGCCCCGTCCCCGGCCCCGCGCCCACGGCCTCCAGGTCCCGGTCCGCCGCCCGCATCAGCTTCCCGGCGATGTCCCTCATGGCCCTGCTGGCCGCGAGTTCGTCGCCGATCGCGGGGACGTCCACGTCCTGGGGGTTGCAGTGCGCCACCCCATGGCCGGTGAGCGTTGTGCTGCCCGTGTCCAGTACCGCGCGGGCCTTCGTCTTGCCGTCCTCCTCGGACAGATGGACGCTGACCTGCCACTCCAGTGTCCGATGAGTCATCGCGCACCTCCTCGCCCGCGGCCGTGGGAGCCGCCGCGACGCAGTCCTGCCTTCAGGATCCACCCACCTGTCCCCGGTCGCGCGCCGCGCCCTGGCCATACGAGGGATCTCTGTCCACGACACGCGCCATCGCGTCTGGCAACGGCACGTGAGCGGCTACCTTCGCCCGACGAAGGCGCGGCGCGGGATGACCAGGCACCCGGTGACCGCCGGGTCCGGGAGGTGAATGGTGGGGCGCACGAACCGACAGGCCCGTCCGCTACGGGTGCGCGGCAAGGCATCGCCGCGAACCGCCGGACGTCGTGCCGCGCGACGGCTGCGGTGCCTCACCGCGCTGTCGCTGCTGGCCGGGCTGCTGACGTCCTGCGGGTCAGAGGAATCCGGCGGCCCGGTCCGCCTGAACTGGTACAACTTCCCCGACGACTCGGGAGCCCTGGCCACTGCGGCAAGCAACTGCAGCCGCGCCTCGGGCGGGCGGTACAGCATCGCGTACAACAAACTCCCCCGCGCCGCGGACGGCCAGCGTCAGCAACTCGTCCGCCGGCTTGCCGCCGAGGACAGCAGCATGGACATCCTCGGCCTCGATGTCACCTGGGCCGCGGAGTTCGCCGAGGCCAAGTGGATCCTGCCGTGGACGGGCGCCAATCGACTCAGGGCCACCGCGGGCACCCTCGCAGTGCCACTGCAGACGGCGACGTGGAAGGGCAAGCTGTACGCCGTCCCGTACAACACCAACACGCAGCTGCTGTGGTACCGAAACGATCTCGTGCCCAAGCCGCCCAAGACCTGGGCGGAGATGATGGCGATGGCGCGCGTCCTGGCCAAGCAGGGCAAGCCCCACTTCGTGGAGATCCAGGGCGCCCAGTACGAGGGTCTGACGGTGTGGTTCAACACGCTCGTGGAGAGCGCGGGCGGCTCCATCCTCAACCGGACGGCCACCGCACCCTCGCTCGGCCCGCCCGCGGTCCGGGCGGCGACGATCATGCACGACCTGGCCACCTCGCCCGCCGCCGACCCCTCCCTGTCCAACCAGATGGAGGACCAGAACCGCCTCGCCATGGAGTCGGGAAGCGCGGCCTTCGAGCTCAACTATCCGTTCGTCTATCCCTCGATGAAGATGAACAACGCCAAGCTGTTCAAGAACTTCCGCTGGGCGCCGTACCCCGCAGTTGACCCCGGTCGGCCCGCCAGACCGACCATCGGCGGTATCGACCTCGCCATCGGGGCCTTTTCGAAGCACAAGGACCTCGCGTTCGAAGCCGCCCTGTGCCTGCGCAATCGCCAGAACCAGACGACCGCGGCGATCGAGGGCGGACTTCCGCCCACCCTGCGTTCGCTCTACTTCGACAAGACGCTGATCAAGAGCTACCCGTTCGCCGCCGACGTCCTCTCGGCCCTGGAGAACGCGAGCACCCGCCCCCAGACGCCTGCCTACCAGAACGTGTCCATCGCGATCTCGCACACGCTCTCCCCGCCCTCGGCGATCAATCCCCGACGTGATGTCGATGAAATCGGCAGCCAGATCGAGGACGCCCTCGAGTCCAAGGGGCTGATCCCGTGAACACCCCGACCCCCGCTGCGGCGACGGCTCCGGCCCCCGGTACGGCCGAGGCACTGTCCGAGGGCGCACGGCAGGAACGACGGCTGGGCTGGCTGCTGTGCGCGCCCGCGGTGGTCGTTATGCTCGCCGTCACGGCCTACCCCATCGGCTACGCGATCTATCTGTCCCTGCAGCGCTATGACCTGCGCTTCCCGAACCAGGCGAAGTGGGTGGGCCTGAGCAACTACGGGGCCGTGCTCTCCTCCGACTTCTGGTGGGAGGCCTTCTGGGTCACGCTGTTCATCACCGCCGTGTCGGTGGCCGTGGAACTCGTCCTCGGCTTCGCGCTGGCCCTGGTCATGCACCGAGCCATCTTCGGCCGGGGGACCGTGCGTACGGCGATCCTGGTCCCGTACGGCATCGTCACCGTCGTCGCCGCTTACTCCTGGCAGTACGCGTGGACTCCTGACACCGGCTATCTCGCCGCGCTCCTGCCCTCGGGTGACGCCCCGCTCACCGAGCAGTGGCCCGCCATCGGGCTGATCATCCTCGCTGAGGTCTGGAAGACCACCCCCTTCATGGCCCTTCTCCTGCTGGCCGGACTCGCGCTGGTACCCGAGGAGACACTGCGCGCCGCCATGGTCGACGGTGCGTCCGCCTGGCAGCGCTTTATCTTGGTTACGGTGCCGCTGATGAAGCCGGCCATCCTGGTCGCCCTGTTGTTCCGCACCCTGGACGCCTTCCGGATCTTCGACAACATCTACATCCTGACCTCGGGTGCTCATGGCACGGGATCGGTGTCGATTCTCGGCTACGACAACCTGTTCACGGCACTCAACCTCGGCATCGGATCGGCAATCTCCGTGCTCATCTTCATCTGCGTCGGCCTGATCGCCTTCGCCTTCATCAAACTCTTCGGGGCTGCCGCCCCCGGCTCAGAGGAGGCGGGACGCTGATGGCGAGCGCGGGCAAGAGGCACATCACCGGCTGGGCCATCGCCAACACGGTGGTGATCGCCTACGCACTGTTTCCGGTCTGGTGGATCGCGGCTCTGTCGTTCAAGGACCCCACGACCCTCACCGACGGCAACTTCGTCCCCAGCAAGTGGACGTGGGAGAACTACCGCGGCATCTTCGACACCTCGGAGTTCACCCGAGCCCTGGTCAACTCGATCGGTATCGCCCTGATCTCCACGGTGATCGCCGTGGTGCTCGGCACCATGGCCGCCTACGCCGTGGCGAGGCTGCGCTTCCCGGGCAAGAGACTGCTGATCGGCATGTCCCTGCTGATTGCGATGTTCCCGCCGATCTCCCTGGTGTCCCCGCTGTTCAACATCGAGCGCATCATCGGGATCTTCGACACCTGGCTGGGGCTGATCATCCCGTACATGACCTTCTCCCTCCCCCTCGCGATCTACACCCTCTCCGCGTTCTTCCGGGAGATCCCGTGGGATCTGGAGAAGGCGGCCAAGGTCGACGGGGCAACTCCCGCCCAGGCCTTCCGCCTGGTGATCGCGCCGCTGGCCGCGCCGGGCGTGTTCACCACCGCGATCCTCGTCTTCATCTTCTGCTGGAACGACTTCCTGTTCGCCATCTCACTGACCTCGACGACCGCGGCCCGCACCGTGCCGGCGGCGATCGCCTTCTTCACCGGGAGCAGCCAGTTCCAGCAGCCCACCGGTTCGATCGCCGCCGCCGCGGTGGTGATCACCATTCCGATCATCGCCTTCGTGCTGCTGTTCCAGCGGCGGATCGTCGCCGGACTGACATCCGGGGCCGTCAAGGGCTGACCGGCAGCAGCCGACCGTCACGACAAGGAGGACCGACCGTGGCCGAGATTGTTCTCGAGGGCATCACCAAGAGGTATCCCGACGGCGCCCTGGCCGTTCAGGACGTCAACCTCACCGTGGGAGACGGGGAATTCGTCATCCTGGTCGGCCCCTCCGGTTGCGGCAAGTCCACGACCCTCAACATGATCGCCGGGCTGGAGGACATCACCGACGGCACCCTGCGCATCGGCGACCAGGTCGTCAACGACAAGGCGCCCAAGGACCGCGACATCGCGATGGTCTTCCAGAGTTACGCCCTCTATCCGCACATGACCGTGCGCGACAACATGGGCTTCGCCCTGCGCCTGGCCAAGGTGGACAAGGCCACCATCAAGAGCAAGGTGGAGGAGGCCGCCCAGATCCTCGACCTGACGGAACATCTGGACCGTAAGCCGGCGAACCTCTCGGGTGGGCAGCGACAGCGTGTCGCCATGGGCCGCGCCATCGTCCGCAGTCCCAAGGCGTTCTTGATGGACGAGCCGCTGTCCAACCTCGATGCGAAGCTCCGGGTGCAGATGCGCACCCAGATCTCGCGCCTCCAGCAGCGGCTGGCCACCACCACCGTCTACGTCACCCACGACCAGACCGAGGCCATGACGCTGGGGGACCGTGTGGTCGTCATGCGCAGCGGCGTCGTCCAGCAGGTCGGCACCCCGCAGCACCTCTACGACGCCCCGCGCAACCTGTTCGTCGCCGGGTTCATCGGCTCACCCGCCATGAACTTCATCGACGCCACGCTGGAGGAGAACAGGCTGCAGACCGCCATCGGTGACTTTCCGGTGAACGACGAGATCCGTCGCAGCCTGGAGCGGCAGAACGCACCGCGCGACCTCATCGTCGGGCTGCGCCCCGAAGCGTTCGAGGACGCCTCGCTGGTCGATCCGGACCGGGAAGGGACGCGGTTCACCGCGACCGTGGACGTGATCGAGTCCGTCGGCTCGGATGTCTACGCCTACTTCACCCAGGAAGGCTGGCAGGCGACCCTGACCTCGGAACTCGAGGAGCTGGCAGCCGACTCGGGCCAGAAGGAGACCGGAGCCGCAGCCAACAAGATCGTCACCCGGCTCGACGCGTCCACGCGCATCACCGAGGGAGGCGGGGCCGAACTGTGGGTGGACACCTCACGCATGCATGTCTTCGACCCGCGCTCCGGTGTCAACCTCACCCACCCGGAGAACAGGGGTTGAGCCTTTCCCAAATGCCAGCGTGTCATGGCGCGCCAGGCAGCGGCCGGGTGGAGAACATTTGAGGACCACAGTCGCCATGGGGCTGCGGTCGGCACGTCAAGGACATGCCGTGGCAAGCGAACAAGGAATGTGACCAATGGCAACTGGCAGCGTGAAGTGGTTCAACGCGGACAAGGGCTTCGGTTTCATCGAGCAGGACGACGGCGGCCCCGATGTCTTCGTCCACTTCTCGGCCATCCAGACCACCGGCTTCAAGCAGCTGGATGAGGGAGACAAGGTCGAGTACGAGGTCACGCAGGGCCCCAAGGGCCCCCAGGCGGAAAACGTTGTCCGGCTGACCTAGGTCGCAAGGCCGTCCCACACGACTGAGCACGCTCTGCCCACCGGGTGACCCCCAGGGCAGAGCGTGTCTGCATCAGCGACCGAGGATCAGTGCAATGAACAGCTCAGATTTGCTGGCAGACGCCTTCGAGCGGATCCGGGAGGTGGTACACGGAGCCGTCGAGGGGCTTGCGCCGGACGATCTCCATGCCCGGCTGGACCCCGACGCGAACTCGATCGCCTGGCTCGTGTGGCATCTGTCGCGCATCCAGGACGACCACGTGGCCGATGCGGCCGCGGTGGAGCAGGTGTGGTTCGCACAGAAGTGGGCGGACCGTTTCCAGCTGCCTTTCGCCAGGGGCGCGACCGGCTTCGGCCACACCAGCAAGCAGGTTGCCGCGGTACGGGTCGAATCCGCCGAACTGCTGCTCGGCTACTTCGACGCCGTCCACGAGGAGACCATGCGATTCGTCGAGGGGCTCGATGACGCGGCGCTCGACAGTGTCGTCGACGAGTCCTGGTCCCCGCCGGTCACCCTGGGCGTGCGGCTGGTCAGTGTCATTGCCGACGATCTGCAGCACGCCGGCCAGGCCGCGTTCGTCCGGGGCTCTCTGGAACGCCGGTAGGCGCGAGCGCGCGAACCGCGGGGCTGCAGCAGAACGCGCGGGCCATCTGGGTGGAGTCGTTGCCCTTGACACGATGGCGTGCACTCGGTCCAGCCGGTCAGCGGGGAGCTGCCGCCGTTGGTGATGCGATGCGCGCAGGACCGGCGCCCCGGTCCCGCTGAGGGCCGGGGCGCTCTCGGACTCCGCAGGGCGTCACGGGCCGGGAGAGGCCGCCGTCCTGGGCGATTCGGGTTCGGACGCCTGGCGCAGTGCCTGACGGGCCGACCACAAGACGGACACCAGCGGTACGGCCACCACCGCGCCCAGGATCCCGGCCGCGATGGCGCCGCCGACGACCGTGAGTGCGACCACCACCGGGTGCAGCCGAACCGCCCAGCTCATCACGATCGGGTGCAGAAGGTGGCCCTCGATCTGCCCGATGATCACGATGAGCGCGATGACCAGCCCCGCGATGAGGGGGCCTTTCGCCGCCAGGGCCACCACGGCGGCGACGGCCAGGGCGATGGGCGAGCCGATGAGCGGAATGAAGGCGGCGAAGAACTCCAGCAGAGCCAGCGGGAGCGCGAGCGGCACGCCGAGGATGAACAGGGCCACGCCGACCAGGACGGCATTGGTCGCGGCCACCAGCACGATGCCGTGCGTGTAGCCGGTGAAGGTCCGCCAGGCCGCACGGCCCGCGACCGATGCCCGCTCCCGGGCGGCCACCGGAAGCTGCTCGCAGAACCAGCCCCACTGCCGGTCGCCGGAGTGAATGAAGAAGACCGAGCAGAACAGCGACAGGACGAGCACGGTCAGCACCTCGACCAGCCGGTGTGCGCCGCTCACCGCCGTACTGATGAGGGTCGAGCGGTGGCTCGACAGGTACTCCCCGATCCGGGACTGGAGGTCGTCGAGTGCGTCGGGGTTGAGCCGGAAGGGCGGCTTCTCGAGCCAGCGCTCGATCCTTGCGACACCTGCCTCGAACTCCCTTTGCAGTCCGGCCCGCTCTCCCGCCACCGACTCGCCGATCAGGGCCAGCACCCCGAGGACGATGACGATGCTGCCGACCAGGGATACGGCCACGGCGAGCGGCCGCGGCATCACCCGCTCCAGCAGGTCGGCCAACGGCCGCAGCATCGCGGTGATGACCATGCCGAGAAAGACGGCCACGGCGACCTCGTGGAACCGCCCCAGCACCGAGAAGACGGCGTAGACGAGCCCGCCCACCACGAGGATCCGCCAGGCGTACGAGGCTGCCGTCTGCAGGGCGGGATGCACCGGCAGACCGTCGCCGGGCCGGGAGCGGGACAGCAGCCCGGCGCCCGGGTTTCCGGCTGCGGGGCGGCTGATGCCGTGCAGGGCTTGCCGCGTCGCAGCGCGGATCCGGTCCCGGCGCCCGGTGGGGGGCGGGCCGGGGTCCGGATTCACGGGCTGCGGATCCGATGGTGGCCACATCCACAAGCACGTACCACCACGGGCGCCGCGTGCCACGCCACCGGTGCGTTATTAGCCCGAAGGCACCCGGTCCACGGGCACCCGTATCCCGGCCTGGCACAGGTAGCGGTACCCGGTTCCGCTTCCCGTGGGGCAGGGCCCTGCCGGGAGGGGGCGGGTCACGGGATATCTTGATGTCGAGCAATGTTGCAGACGTGGAGTGGAGTATCCGGTGACTGACTCGACCATCATCTATACGCACACTGACGAGGCCCCCGCCCTGGCGACCTATTCGTTCCTGCCTGTGGTCGAGGCGTACGCCGCGACGGCCGGTGTCACGGTGGAGAGCCGTGACATCTCCCTGGCCGGCCGGATCATCGCCGGCTTCCCCGAGCGTCTCGAAGAGGGCCAGCGCATCGAGGACGCCCTCCATGAGCTGGGCGAGCTTGCCAAGACTCCCGGCGCGAACATCATCAAGCTGCCGAACATCTCCGCTTCGATTCCGCAGCTGAAGGCCGCGATCGCCGAGCTCCAGCAGCATGGCTATGCCCTGCCGGACTACCCGGACGACCCCAAGACCGACGAGGACAAGGACGTCCGCGCGCGGTACGACAAGGTCAAGGGCAGTGCTGTGAACCCGGTGCTGCGCGAGGGCAACTCCGACCGCCGTGCCCCCGCATCGGTGAAGAACTACGCCAAGACGCACCCGCACCGGATGGGCGCCTGGACCGCCGACTCGAAGACGAACGTCGCGACCATGGGCGCCGGCGACTTCCGCTCGACCGAGAAGTCCGCGACTGTCGCCGACGCCGGCTCGCTGCGTATCGAGTTCGCAGGTGACGACGGCGCCACCACCGTCCTGCGCGACTCGGTGCCCGTCCTCGCGGGCGAGGTCGTGGACGCGTCCGTCATGCGCGTCGCCGAGCTGCGTGAGTTCCTCACCGAGCAGATCGCCCGTGCCAAGGCCGAGGGTGTGCTGTTCTCCGTCCACCTCAAGGCCACGATGATGAAGGTCTCCGACCCGATCGTCTTCGGCCATGTGCTGCGCGCGTTCTTCCCGAAGACGTTCGCCGAGTACGGCGAGACGCTGGCCGCGGCCGGTCTCAGCCCCAACGACGGCCTCGGCGCCATCTACCAGGGCCTGGAGTCGCTGCCCGAGGGCGCGACGATCAAGGAGTCCTTCGAGGCCGAGCTCGCCGCAGGTCCCGAGCTGGCCATGGTCGACTCCGACCACGGCATCACCAACCTGCACGTACCGAGCGATGTCATCGTCGACGCCTCCATGCCGGCCATGATCCGCACTTCCGGTCACATGTGGGGCCCGGACGGCCAGGAGGCCGACACCCTCGCGGTGCTGCCCGACAGCAGCTACTCCGGCGTGTACCAGGTCGTCATCGACGACTGCCGTGCCAACGGCGCCTTCGACCCGTCGACGATGGGCTCCGTACCCAACGTCGGTCTGATGGCGCAGAAGGCCGAGGAGTACGGCAGCCACGACAAGACCTTCGAGATCCCCGCCACGGGCACTGTGCGCCTCCTCGACGGCAACGGCAATGTCGTCCTGGAGCAGACGGTCGGAGCCGGCGACATCTTCCGCATGTGCCAGGCCAAGGACCTGCCGATCCAGGACTGGGTCAAGCTCGCCGTCACCCGCGCCCGCGCGACCGGCACCCCGGCGGTGTTCTGGCTCGACGAGACCCGCGCGCACGACGCGCAGCTGATCAAGAAGGTCAGGACCTACCTCGCCGACCACGACACCGACGGTCTGCAGATCGAGATCATGGCGCCCGTCAAGGCAACCGCGTTCTCGCTGGAGCGCATCCGCCGCGGCGAGGACACCATCTCGGTCACCGGCAACGTGCTGCGCGACTACCTGACCGACCTGTTCCCCATTCTGGAGCTCGGCACGAGCGCCAAGATGCTGTCGGTCGTCCCGCTGATGAACGGTGGCGGACTGTTCGAGACGGGTGCCGGCGGCTCCGCGCCCAAGCACGTCCAGCAGCTCGTCAAGGAGAACTACCTGCGCTGGGACAGCCTGGGTGAGTTCTTCGCGCTCGCGGCCAGCTTCGAGCACCTCGCGCAGACGACGGGCAACGCGCGCGCCCAGGTGCTCGCCGACACCCTCGACCGGGCGACGGCCACGTTCCTCAACGAGGACAAGTCGCCGACCCGCCGCGTGGGCGGCATCGACAACCGCGGCAGCCACTTCTACCTGGCCCTGTACTGGGCCCAGGAGCTGGCGAGGCAGAGCGACGACGCGCAGCTCGCGGAGGCGTTCGCCGCTCTCGCCAAGACGCTCTCCGAGCAGGAGCAGACCATCGTCGGCGAACTCCTCGCGGTGCAGGGCTCCCCGGCCGACATCGGCGGCTACTACCAGCCCGACGCGGCCAAGGCCGCGAAGGTCATGCGTCCGTCGGCGACCTTCAACCAGGCCATCGCGACGCTCGGCTGACGCGAGAACGGCGGCATCGACGCCGTCCGTTGCGCACCTGTTCCGCCCCGGTCGGCACTCATGCCGGCCGGGGCGGCCGCGTTTTCGGGGCCGTGCGGCCGAGCTGGGCGGATGCGCTGTCCAGCAGCATGTCCAGGGCTGTGGGATACGCGCTGTGATTCATACGGGCGACGAGCAGGTGCGCCGTGGCCTCGATGTGGGGATGCGTCGTCGCGGGCAGCCGGGCGTAGGTGGCCCGCCATACCTCCTCGTCCGCCTCGCGCGCGGCAGCCGGCAGCGCGAGCGAGGCCGCGTCCAGCGCTGCGAACGCCAGGGTCTGGTCGATGAACGCCTGATAGATCCGTACGGCGTCGGCGTCCGCGAAGCCCGCCGCACGCAGCACCCCCAGGATCGTCTCGTCGGCCGCGACCTCGTGCGCACGGCCGGACACCCGGCTCGCGGTGAGGACGGCGGCCTGCGGGTGCCCGAGGTACGCGGCATGGATGCGCAGGCCCAGGTCGCGCAGGTCGGCCCGCCAGTCACCGCTGCCTTTCCAGCCCGCCACGGCCCGCCCGACGAGTACGTCCCCGATGGCGAGCGTCAGGTCGTCGATACCGCTGAAGTACCGGTACAGGGTGCTCGGGTCGGCGCCCAGGGCGGTGCCGAGGCGGCGCACGGTCAGGCCCGCGCCGCCGTGCTCCCGCAGCATGCGCAGGGCGGTCTCGATGATCAGCTGCTCGGAGAGCACCGCCCCGTTCTTGGTGGGACGACGGCGTCGCCGGGCCTCTTCCGGCACGACGGGCTTGGCCACGGCACGCTCCTTCCACGGGGACCTTCCGGTCCGGCGATCTTATGCCAACACCATTGACGTGAAAAGGGCCGCGAGCGTTGGATCGATGACAGCGGGCGCCGCGACCGGAAGCGGCGCACTGTCTGTTACCTCTGACATGCCCGCTGTGCCCAGATATGCCCTGGAACGGAGTTCTGTCATGCGTGTTCTGCTCGTGGGAGCCGGCGGCGTCGGTACTGCCATCACCCGGATCGCAGCCCGCCGATCCTTCTTCGACCACATGGTCGTCGCCGACTACGACCTCTCCCGCGCCCGGTCCGCCGTCGCGGCCCTGGAGCCGGACGGCCGCTTCAGCGCCGTACGGATCGACGCGAGTGACGAGGGGGCCGTCACCTTCCTGCTGGCGGAGCAGCGATGCGACGTGCTGCTGAACGCGACCGACCCCCGCTTCGTGATGCCGCTGTTCCAGGCCGCCCTGGCCGCCGGAGCGCACTACCTGGACATGGCGATGTCGCTGTCCCGCCCGCACCCGGAGCGCCCGTACGAACAGTGCGGAGTCAAGCTCGGCGACGCCCAGTTCGAGCGGGCAGGGGACTGGGAGGAGGCCGGATCGCTCGCCCTGGTCGGCATGGGTGTCGAACCCGGCCTGTCTGACGTCTTCGCGCGGCACGCCGCCGACGAACTCTTCGACGAGATCGAGGAGATCGGCATCCGCGACGGGGCCGACCTCACGGTCGACGGTTACGACTTCGCGCCCTCGTTCAGCATCTGGACCACCATCGAGGAATGCCTCAATGCACCCGTTGTCTACGAGGCGGGCCGCGGCTGGTTCACCACCCCGCCCTTCAGCGAGCCCGAGGTCTTCGACTTCCCCGAAGGGATCGGCCCCGTCGAGTGCGTCAATGTCGAGCACGAGGAGGTTCTGCTGGTGCCGCGCTGGGTGGACGCGGGACGTGTCACCTTCAAGTACGGCCTCGGTGAGGACTTCATCCGTACGTTGCAGACGCTGCACCTGCTGGGCCTGGACCGTACCGATCCGGTGCCGGTGCCCGCGGCGGACGGATCGGGTACGGTCCACGTCTCCCCGCGCGACGTGGTTGCCGCCTGCCTCCCCGACCCGGCAGCTCTCGGGCAGCGGATGCACGGCAAGACCTGCGCGGGCACCTGGGTGAAGGGCACCAAGGACGGCCGCCCGCGCGAGGTCTACCTGTACCACGTGGTCGACAACCAGTGGTCGATGCGTGAGTACGGCTCCCAGGCCGTCGTATGGCAGACCGCGATCAACCCCGTCGTCGCCCTGGAACTGATCGCCGCGGGCACCTGGACCGGCAGCGGCGTCCTCGGCCCCGAGGCGTTTCCCGCCCGGCCCTTCCTGGACCTGCTGACCGAGTACGGCTCCCCATGGGGCATGCGCGAGCAGTGAGAGCACACGCGGGCGTACTCCAGGCCCTGTTGGGCCCGACCCCCATCAACAAGTTTTGAATCCCTCTGAGCAGAACAGTCGCCGTCTCCGTATCCCTGTGCGTCGTGCTGTGTCCCAAGCCTGAGCGGGTGGGGCACGGCCCGACTCGGCCGAGGACACGAAGTCCCGGCGCGACGACCACAGAGGGGCGGACCAGTGAGGTACAGGCAGAGACACAAGCGGTCCAGGTGGATCGGCATCACCGTCGTCGGAGTGACAGCGCTGGCCGTCGGGGGCGGGGCGCTGCTGATGACCGACAACAACGCCCAGGCCGCGCGTGACTCCTGGGGCGGGCAGGCCGCACAGGCGCCGATGACCATCAACTGCCCTGACGTCGCAGTCCGTCTGTCGAATGTGCCGGAGCAGGCCAGGCCAGCCGTGGACAATCAACTGGCGCAGCTGGACAGTCAGGTGGCGGATGCCTACGGGCAGCTCGCCGCGGGCGGCATGCAGGCCGACCGGAACTGGGTGCGAACCCGTGTGCTGGACCCGCTCTCGTCCCAGCGCCGCGGCACCCTGAACCTTATCGCCACCGAGATCGAGCGTGTCTCGAACCGACCCGAGGGTCTGGAATCGATGGCCTCCTGCACCGTCAAGAAGGACGATGTGGCCACGGCCGCCGCACCCGCGTCCGGCTCCGCGGCTCCGAACGCCCCCGCACCGGGCGCGTCCGCTGCGGCCAATGGCGGCAAGGCGCAGACCGGCCCCCGCAGGTCGGACTTCGTCGACATCCGCAGAGTGCGGCCCAATGCCGCGGGGCCGCGCCTCCAGGCAGGCGCCTCGCGCGGCACCTTCCAGTCCCGCTGCGGGCGCAACGAGAACAAGCACTTCAACCCCGACAACGTGATCGTCGCCCCCGGCGTGAGCAACGGCGCCCATCACATGCACGACTACGTCGGCAATCTGGAGACCGACGCCTTCGCCACCAACGACGACCTCGCCGCTGCCGGGACGACCTGCACCAACGGCGACCGCTCCACCCATTACTGGCCGGTTCTGCGCCTGCGCAACGGAAAGATCGAGGCCGACGCGAACCTGCCCGGCGGAGGCCAGGACGGCAACGTGGGACGCATTCTCCAGCCCGCTTCCGTACAACTCACCTTCCGTGGCAGCCCTGTCAGCAAGGTGACGGCGATGCCCACGTTCCTGCGCATCATCACCGGCGACGCCAAGGCGTTCACCAACGGAACGGCCAACGCCAACGCCTCCTGGAGCTGCACCGGCTTCGAGAACCGGCAGCTGAAGGACAAGTACCCGCTGTGTCCGCAGGGCAGCAATGTGGTGCGTACGTTCAAGTTCCAGAGCTGCTGGGACGGCAGCAACACCGACAGTGCGAACCACCGCACGCATGTGGCCTTCGCCCGCGCCAACGGCACGTGTCCCAACGGTTTCAGGGCCATCCCCCAGCTTGTCCAGCGGATCACCTACAAGATTGCGCCCGGCTCGGTCTTCGCCGTCGACAGCTTCCCCGAGCAGTTGCACAAGCCCGGTACGGACCACGGTGACTTCATCAACGTGATGTCCGCGTCGCTCATGCGGAAGGCGGTGAACTGCATCAACAGCGGCCGCAGGTGCGGCTGACGCCGGGACCCGGCAGCCGTGGAGCGCCGCGCTGCCGGGTCCACCGCGCTCCTTCCGCGTAGGAGGAGAAAGCCGGCTCGGGAAATATCTCGTCCCCGAACCAGAATCCAAAGCTGATCAACTCACGGGAGTGCGCCTCCCGCGTCACCGGGTCGACGTCCGGCGGCTGATCGGTGTGACGCCCCGAGAACCGGGTGTACGCGACCGACTGGCCCGCGAGCGGGAACGACCTCGCTTCGCCGTCCAGTGGGTGTCCTGCCACAGACTGAGCGGCATCGCCGGGAACGGCTCCATCGTGGCACCCTTCCTGCACGGCGCGAGCGCGGGCCGGGCCCTTCCATGATGACCACGCCCGACACGTCCGGCATCCGGCCGCATGCCTAGGGGTGCTCGAAGAGCTGCATTACGCCGCCGACCGAGAAGCACGCAGCGCCGGTGATGGTCCCCCAATTGGCGACGTCGGCGTTGATGACGTCCCCGGTACCCGGGTCGGTGAAGTCGGCCAGTGCCGCAACCAGGAAAAGCACCGAGCCGAGCTGGTTGACGGCGACGATCCACCAGCCGAGGTCTCGTACGCGCAGGCGGGGAGGGCCGTGGCTGACCTCGACGAGGGCCAGGTGCCCGGAGACGAGGAAGAGCAGGCAGCCGATGAGGTCCGGCGTCCAGATCAGCCGGTTCACCTGCTGGGTGGACAGCCCCTGGAGGAAGGAGTCCAGCAGGTTGACGCCGAACACCAGCGTGCCCACGAACAGGACGAACGTGCTCAGCCAGTCGATCCGCAGGGGCTCGTAGCTCCACCACCGCCATCGATGGGTGATCAGGGTGCCGGCGTCGCTGCGGCGCCTGGGGGCGTTGACCGTCTGCAGCAGGGAGGTGTACGCGCCGGTGGTGAAGAAAAGGCCGCCGACGAAGTAGACCGTGGCGCTCTGGGTCGGATCGCCGGACCCGAACTGGGCGAGTGCGGCGCCGAGGACGAACAGCGCTCCACCGAACGTGAACGACACCGCGGCGGTCGCGTTGAGGACGCGCAGGCGGTGGAGGGCTTCCTCGTCCGCGTACTGAGTGACGGCCTCGGCTCCCTTTGGCCTGACCGTGAGCTTTCCGCGTTTGCGCGCGGCGCGCGATTCCCAGACCGCTGTGCCGCCCCCCGCGAAGCGCCAGGTGAGGCGCGTGGTGAACGGTCCGGCGCCCTCGGCGCGCTCTTCGTTGTGACTCACATGCCGAGCCTACGAGCGGGAGCACGCCGGGGCGGGGAACCTCTTGGCTGGTCCGTGCAGCGGGGGAGTGGGACCCTGTGTAGTGGGGTGTCTGCCGAGGGGACTCGGGAGGGCCGATGGGACGAGATGTCCCGGCGCTGGTATTCACCCGTGACGACCGCCGCCGGTACCGGATCAAGATGCAGGAATGCCTCGACGCGTTCGCCCAGATGCTGCGTGAGTCGCGATTCGAGTTCGAGCGGCCCCAGGTGGGTCTGGAGATCGAACTCAATCTGGTGGACACGCGCGGCGAGCCCACGATGCGCAATACCGACGTTCTGGAGGCGATCGCGGACCCGGCCTGGGCGACCGAGCTGGGCAGATTCAACCTGGAGATCAACATTCCGCCCCGCCGCCTGACAGCCGGTGGTCCCGACGCGTGGGAGCAGGAGATCCGGGACGCGCTCAATCACGCCGAAGGCCGCGCCGCGGAGGTCGGCGCGCATCTGATCATGGTGGGAATCCTGCCGACACTGCGCCAGCCCGATGTGAGTGAGTCGGCGCTGTCGGAGAACCCGCGGTACCGCCTGCTGAACGAGCAGGTGTTCGCGGCCCGCGGTGAGGATCTGCGGATCGAAGTGGACGGCGTGGACCGGCTGCGGACGTACGCGGACACCATCACGCCGGAGGCGGCGTGCACCAGCACCCAGTTCCACCTGCAGGTCTCGCCGGATGAGTTCGCGCCCTACTGGAACGCGGCACAGGCGATCGCGGGGGTGCAGGTGGCTCTCGCCGCGAACTCGCCGTTCCTGTTCGGCAAGGAGCTCTGGCACGAGACGCGCATCCCGCTCTTCGAGCAGGCCACGGACACCCGTTCGGAAGAGATCAAGGTGCAGGGGGTGCGACCACGGGTGTGGTTCGGAGAGCGCTGGATCAACAGTGTATTCGACCTCTTCGAGGAGAACGTGCGCTATTTCCCCGCGCTGCTGCCCCTGTGCGACGAGCAGGAACCGCGGGAGATCCTGGACCGTGGCGACACCCCCGAGCTGGCCGAACTCACGCTGCACAACGGCACGATCTACCGCTGGAACCGCCCGGTCTATGCCGTGTCTCACGACAAACCGCATCTGCGGGTCGAGAACCGCGTGCTCCCCGCCGGCCCCACGGTCGCCGACGTTCTCGCGAACGGCGCCTTCTACTACGGGCTGACGCGCGCGCTGGTGGACGAGGAACGGCCGGTCTGGTCGCGGATGTCGTTCTCGGCGGCCGAGGACAACCTGCACGCCGCGGCCCGCAACGGGATCGACGCGCGGCTGTACTGGCCCGGCATGGGCGAGGTGCCCGCCTCGGAACTCGTACTGAGACGCCTCCTGCCGCTGGCGCACCGGGGCCTGGAGCAGACCGGAATGGACGCGGCGTGGCGGGAGCCGCTGCTGGGGATCATCGAACAGCGGTGCGTCACCGGCCGCAACGGCGCGGTCTGGCAGAAGGAGATGTTCCATCACATCGATGGCGCGGCCCATGTCAGTCACCATGAGGCGCTGCGGCGGATGACACGGCAGTACATGGAGTACATGCATCTCAACGCGCCCGCTCATACCTGGCCCGTCGAGTGAGCTGTGGCCCCGCGGGCCGGCTGCGCCGGTGGGCGTGGCCGGGTAGCTGCGCCATGTCACGTCGGCTACCGTTTGTCACTGAAAGCCGCATTTGGGGCATGGTGACTTCACGGCGAAGGGCGTACGCATGATCCCGATCCTGGCCGACGCCGTGGTCGGCGCGCCCGGTTCTGTGCCGGCATGACGACACCGGAACCGGAACTGCGAACCGGCCCCGTCGAGCAGAACACCGCCACCGCCGCCCGCGTCGGCGACACAGCGGCCGCACGGCTCAAGGAACGGATCTACGCGACCATCACCTTGGCCGCCGTGGTGGTGACTCTCGCCGAGGGAGAAACGTCTGACCCCGAGGAGGCGGCGCTCACCGTGGCCGGGGCAGCTCTCGGCGTCTGGCTGGCAACGCTGGTCGCCGACGAGCAGGCGCACCGTGCCGTGAGCAAGCGTGGCGCGAGCCGGGCGGAGATCCGGACGGCTTTGTATGTCTCTGCTCCGTTGTTGCTGGGCGCGGTGGGGCCGCTGGTACTGATCGGCTTGTCGGCGCTGGGCGCGATGGATCTGGGCACCGCGCTGATGATCAGCGCCGGGGTTGAAGTGGCGACCCTCTTCCTGTGGGGTTGGCGAACCGGCCTGCGGATGGGCAACGGGCCCCTGAGCGCACTCGTGTCGGGCCTGCTGGACACTGTGATCGGCGTCGGGGTTGTGAGCGTGAAGCTCCTCGCGGGTCATTGAGCCGGGCTGCGGTCGCCCCATGGGCACCAGGCCCGGGTTTCGGACCTACGGCTGCGCCCGCAGCGGTGTGGGGGAGGGCGGACCCGTCAGGGCTGAAGGCGAGTGGTGTTCCAGCCGTTCGGTGTGCGGTCGTAGCGGAGTCTTTCGTGGAGGCGGTCGGTGCCATTGGCCCAGAACTCGACGGCGTGCGGGACGAGTTCGAGGGCGACATAGGTCAGTGGGCGTGGGTGGGGTCCCGCTTGGGCGAGGGCGTGGGCGCGGGCGCGCAGGGCGGGCACGTCGTCCAGCGGTTCGCTCTGGCGTGATGCCGTCGTCATCGCGTGGGTGAACACCGGCCTCCCCGCCCACAGGGCTTCGGTATCGGCGTCGGACAGCTGCCGCACCGGGCCGCTCAGGCTGACCTGCCGGCTGGTCTCGCGCCAGTAGAGCAGGCCGGAGGCCCAGGGATTCGCCCGCAGTTCGCGGGCCTTGCGGCTGGTGCGGTGGGTGGTGAAGACCAGGCCGCACTCGGTGAGCCGGCCCACGACCACGGTGCGCAGGGAAGTCCGGCGCTGGGTGTCGGCGGTGGCCAGAGCCAGGGCTCTCGGTTCACGTACACCGTGGACGTGCGCATCATCGAGCCAGCTGTGCAGCAGAGCGATCGGGTCGGACGGCGGCGCCGCATACTCAGGAAAGGCGATGTCGACGGTCGCCGTAAGAGATTCCGAGCCGGTCCGGATGCCGGGACTCGCGTTCATGGGCAGCTCAGACATGGAGGGTCCCCTGGGCTGTGATCACGCCTTCGCCGCCGACCTCGACGGACTCGATGTGGGCTCCGACGCCTTCGGCGCGGGCGAGCATGCGGGACGGGCGGCCCATCTCGACGCCCTGCAGGATCTCGATGCAGCGACCGCGGGTGAGGGCGCCGTGCCGCAGGAGGTGGACGACCAGCGGGCCCGCGGCGGAGCCCGTGGCGGCGTCCTCGGTCACTCCGTAGGCAGGAGAGAACATACGGCTGCGCCAGTGTGCGCCGTGACCGGCGAAGCAGTTGGTCGCCATGTCCTCGAAGGCTGCCAGCGCGCGGTGGTCGGGATCCAGCGCGGACAGTGCGCTCACGCTGTCCAGGCCGACGAACACGTGGCGGGGCCCGTTGCGGTAGATCTCCACGGGAAGCGTCGAGGCGGGTACACCCAGCGCTTCGAGAAGTTCCCCGGTCCGGTCGAAGGGTTCCCAGGTGGGCAGCGGCTGTTGCATCCGGGCCGTGACCACCGGCCCGTCCGTGCGGTCCAGTTCGAACGGGATGACGCTCACCGCGGTCTCAAGCCGGAGCCGGTCGCCCGGGATCCGGCGGGCCAGCGCGAGCGCCGTTCCCAGCAGCGGATGCCCGGCGAACGGCAGCTCGTTGACCGGCGTGAAGATACGGATCCGGGCGTCGCCGCCCTGACGCGGACGCAGGACGAAGGTGGTCTCGGACAGGTTCATTTCGCGTGCGATGCGCTGCATGACCTCCGGGCCGAGGTCGTCACTGTCGAAGAAGACTGCCACGGGGTTGCCGAGCAGGCGTTCTCGGGCGAAGACGTCCACCACGACGTAGGGGTGCATCCGATGTCTCCAATTCACCGCCGGGAACAGCGGCTTCGGGGGTCAGGCGGGCACAGCGGCCGGGCGCATCGCCCGGCGAACTGCCTGTGCGACGATGCGGACTCCGTGCTCGGTGAGTACGGACTCGGGGTGGAACTGCATCGACGTGAAGTGCGGGCCGCGCAGCGCGTGGACCTCGCCGCTCGCCCGGTCGCGAGAGACGTCCACCCTGCCGACACCGTCGACGTGCGTGGTGTCATGGCGACTGTGTGCGGCGTACGTGTTGTAGAAACCGGCCCGGACCCGGTCTCCGAAGAAGTCGATCTCGTGCTGCGCGCCCTGGCTGGGATGATCGCGGCGCTGAAGAGAAAAGCCGAGCCGGAGACTGAGGACCTGATGGCTCAGGCAGACGGCGAGGAACGGCCGCCGCTGCGCCAGCAGCGAATGCACCGCCGAGCGCAGGGCCTCCATGCGCGGGTGGCCCCGCTCGGCGGGGTCGCCGGGTCCGGGTCCCAGCACCACCAGGTCGCAGCCGTCGAAGGTGTGTGCCTCATCGAACCGGCGGACGGTCACCACCAGCCCGAGGGAACGGAGTTGATGGGCGATCATGGAGGTGAAGGTGTCCTCCATGTCGATGACCAGAGCGGTGCGTCCCGCCAGGTCGGATGGCGACTGGTCCCCGGGGGCGCCCGGGTGCAGCCAGAAGGATGCCAGGGTGTCGTTACGGCGCTCAAGTGCGGCGCGGACGCTGGGATGCGCAGCGTAGGAGACGACTGTGCCGGACTGTGTGGCGGCGCCGGTGCGCGTGGGGCGGGATGTGGCGGGTCCGGATTCCAGGGCGGCGATCAGCCCGGCCGCCTTGGCCCGTGTCTCGGCCGCCTCCGTGCCCGGGTCGGAATGGCGTACGAGCGTCGATCCGACCCCGATCCGCACGCGCCCGGCCGCGCTGATGTCGGCGCTGCGGATGAGGATCGCCGAGTCCAGGATGCGGCCACCCTGCTCGTCGCGGCCGATGAGGGCGGCGATTCCGCTGTAGTAGCCGCGGCCCCGCTTCTCGTATCGGGCGATGACGCGGCAGGCGCTCTCCAGCGGGCCGCCTGTCACCGTCGGCGCGAGCAGCGTCTCACGCAGGATGGTGCGCACATCGCGCGCGGTGCGCCCCCGGATGTAGTACTCGGAGTGTGCGAGCCGCGCCATTTCCTTGAGATACGGGCCCAGGACGCTGATGCCCGGCTCGCAGATCCCGGCCATCATCTTGAGTTCTTCGTCGACGACCATGCACAGTTCGTCGCTCTCCTTGGCGTCGGCGAGGAAGTCCATGACGCCGGCCAGGGTGGGGCCTGCGGCCGGGTAGCGGTATGTGCCGCTGATCGGGTTCATCACCGCTGTCGCGCCTCGTACGCTGATGTGCCGCTCCGGCGATGCCCCGACGAACGTGCGTGAGCCGGTGTGGACGACAAAGGTCCAGTACGCACCCTCCTCGCCCTCCAGCAGTCGGCGGAAGAAGGCCAGGGCGCCGTGGGGCCCGTAGTCGGTGATGTCGGCCACGAACGACCGCTGGATGACGAAATTGGCCCCCGCGCCGGTCCCGATCTCATCCGTGATCACCTGTTTGACGGTCTGTGCGTAGGTGGCGTCTTCGCTGTCGAAGTGCCCGCCCGACAGGGAGGTCGCGACGTCCGGCAGCCGGGCGAGCGCTGCTCCGAGCGGCATGGTCTGCTGCTCGGTCACCGCCATCGAGATCAGCGGGGAGTGGTCGTCGTGGCAGGAGAATCCGCGTTCGGTGATCTGCCGGTAGGGGACGAGTACGAGTGTTTCGTGGCGGCCCCTGCCGGCGGGTGCGCTGCGCGGGAGCGGGATCCGGGCCAGCGTCACCGGGTGCGTCACGTTGCCGGTGAGGATGTCCAGTTGGCCGGGGTCCGTGGTGTGCGGGCGGTGGAGGATGGCGTAAGCGGGTGGGGGATCGCGGAGGATCCGGTCCAGCAAAGTGCTCATGCCAGGGCCTCCTTGGTTCCGGTCACGGATGTCCTCATGCAGCCTCCTCGAACGGGTGCGAGCCGTACTCCGTGCGGGCGGAGAAGGCGGAGACGACGGACAGGGCCTGGTCGAGGTTGAGGCGGGGGTCGCACAGGCTCGTGGAGTGCTGCTCGCCCGTCCGGGCCAGGTCGGTTTCGTCGCCGACGCACTCCAGGACGGCGTCCGGAGTCGTCTCCAGGTGCAGTCCTCCGGCGATGCCTCCGCCGGCCCGGACGGCCTGCCGGAACGCGACGACTTCGCGGATCGCGTGCTGGACGACGCGAGTCTTGGTGCCGTCGGTCCTCTGCACGGTGTTGCCGTGAAGCGGGTCGGTCAGCCAGCTGACGGGGTGGCCGGCGGCGCGTACCGCGGCGACGAGACCGGGCAGACGATCGGCCACGGTGTCGGCGCCCATCCGGGCGATCAGGGTGAGCCGGCCCGGCTGTCGCTCAGGGTCGAGGCGTTCGCACAGGCCGAGTAGCTCGCCCGGGCTGATGGTCGGGCCGACTTTGCAGGCGACCGGGTTGGCGATGGCGGCGAGGAGCGCGACATGCGCGCCGTCCACCTGACGGGTGCGCTCGCCGATCCAGGGCCAGTGCGTGGAGCCGAGATACAGCCGGCCCGCTTCGTCCCGGCGGAGCATGGGCACTTCGTAGTCGAGGAGCAGTGCTTCATGGCTGGTCCAGACGGGCGCATCGATGCGCGCGCTGCCGGGCGGTGCCGCCCAGCCCAGGTGGGACATGATGTCGCTCGCGGCCATGTAGCCCGTGAGGATGCGCAGGGGGTCGGGCCTGCGGCTGTCCGGCGTCGGCTGCGGCCCGTTGACCATGTGCCCCTGGTAGGAGGGGAGTTCGAGGTCGCCGACCTGCTCGGTCCGGTGGGTACGGGGCTTGGCGAACTGTCCCGCGATCCTGCCGACACGCACAACCGGCCGGGCGGTGGCCATGCGCAGGGTCCCGGCGAGCAGTTCCAGTACGGCGATTTTACGGCTGACGTGGGCGGGCGTGCACTCTGCGGGGTCCTCGGAGCAGTCGCCGCACTGCACGACCAGGCACCGTTCGGCCGCGACCTGGGCCAGCAGACCGGAGAGCGTACGCAGGTCCTGGGGCCGCACGAGCGCGGGGCGGGCGGCGAGGGCGTGGCGCAGTCGTCTTGCTTGTACGGGGTCGCTCCACTGCGGCTGGTGCAGCGCGTTGCCGAACCGGGTCTCGCTCAGCAGGTCTTCCATCACATCGCCCCTCGTTCCCGGCCGGCCTTCAGGTGGGAATTCCTTCGCGCTTGATCCGGGGCACCGGGACGCCGAGCGCGCGCAGTTGCTCGCAGGGGTTCATGAACTCGCGGTTCTGCTTGATCTTTCCGTTGTCGAGCAGGAAGGAGTGCAGGAAGTGGTTGTGGTAGTAGCCCTCCGGATAGCCGGGGAAGAGGATCTTTCCGCGGCCTTCGCACTCGACCCAGAAACGGTTCGGGTCCTGTGTTTCGAAAATCTGGATGTTGTACCACTCCCAGTCCGGGAAACAGGCCAGCGACCAGACGGCATGCTCGGCCAGCCTGTCCTGGCCGGCGATGACGATCGGTTCCCCGCTGTCGGTGGTCCACAGTCCGCCGCTGCCGTCCGGGGTGAACAGTTCGTGCCGGCGCAGCCGGTCGGGGCCGGTGGTGTGCATGTACTTCTCGACGGTGGAACGGTTGGTGCGGCGCAGTTCGGCCGCATCGGTGAAACCGTGCGTCCTGACGGCGTCGGACATGGCTCTTCCCCCTTGGTACGTGGACAGGCGCAGTGAGCGGGCGGTCAGCGCGATCGTCCAGGTGCGCACTCGGGATCGGCTCGGCGCCTGCTCGGGGCCTGCCTGAGGCGCGGTGGACCGCGGGCCGCTCCACGCCGTGACACCGGGCTCCCCGCCCCGGTCGAGCGCAGACAGCAGCGGGCCCCGACCTGTTGCCGGTCGGGGCCCGCTGTGCAGCCCGGTCAAGGTTCTGGCCGGGCGGCTGTCCGTCACATGTGCGGCGCTGTTCCGAGCTGCGCGGACGCCGATTCGAGCGCGGAGAGCACGGGGGGCCGGACGGGTGCGGGGGCGGCATGGCAGGTGAAGCCGAGCCGGGTGAGGGCCCTGGTGACTTCGCCGGCGGTGAAGTCACGGCGGTCCTGACCAGTGATCACCTCGCCTACCTGCTTGACGGGGAACGTGCGGCGGCCGATGGTCACTGACTCGGCCGTGACGGGTTCGGGCTTGATGCCCTTCATCGATTCCTGCACGTCACTCTTGACCAGGTCGAAGGGGAAGCGGGCAATGACGCAGCGCATAGTGCCTCAACAGGGTTGGAGGGATGGGCGGACACGGATGCCGGCCAGGGGGAGATCAGCTTCCGAGGGCGAGGACGCCGAGGATGTACCCCTCTTCGTCCACCACGGGCGATGTGCCGAGGGCTCGGGCCCGCATGGCGTTCTCCGCCTCGGGCAGCGAGGTCTCTGACAGGGTGAAGGGTCCGCGGTCGTGGACGATGTCCCGCAAACGCGTGTCCTCGGTGTACCAGGACCCGCCCCGGTACGCGGTGAGCTGGGTGCGTGAGACGAGACCGGCACAGCGATCGTCCTCACCGCGGACGATCAGGTGCCCCACGCCGGCGCCGATGAGAACGGAGAGTGCGTCGTCGACGATCATGTCGTCGCCGACCTGCGGTCCCGGTGAGGTCATGGCGTCGGCGGCGGTCAGTCTGGTGCGGTCCGTCTGCCGTGGCTGCGTGAGAATCAGCGTCAAAGGGACACCTTTCGTGTCGTGTTCCGTGGATCAGTCGGCCGGGCGTGCGCCGGGCTGCGATGTCATGCGGCGTTCTTGAACGAGGACGGGCGCTGCGAGGTACCTGTCCGCCCCTGGGACGCAGCGCGGGTGCGGCGAGCCTGGGAGGGACGGCTGCGCTTGCCGCGGGAGGACGAGGAGCCGCTCTTCGCACGCTCCGCCACCGGTGCGCTGACGGTGACGGGAACACCCGAGGGCGCCTGGGCGCCGGTGATACGGCTCAGTTCGGCCTCGCCGGAGCGCACCTGGGCGATGTGCGGGGTGATGCCGGCGTCCGCCATCAGGCGGGTCATGTCGCGGCGCTGATGGGGAAGGACCAGCGTGACCACGCTGCCCGACTCACCGGCGCGGGCGGTGCGGCCGCCCCGGTGCAGGTAGTCCTTGTGGTCGCTGGGGGGATCGACATTGACCACGAGGTCGAGGTTGTCGACATGGATGCCGCGGGCCGCGACATTGGTGGCCACCAGTGCCGTGACATGACCGGTCTTGAACTGGGCCAGGGTCCGGTTGCGCTGGGGCTGCGACTTGCCGCCGTGCAGGGCCGCGGCGCGTACGCCGCTGCTGAGGAGGTGCTTGGTGAGCTGGTCCACAGCGTGCTTGGTGTCCAGGAACATGATCACTCGCCCGTCGCGGGCAGCGATCTCGGTGGTGGTGGCGTGCTTGTCGGCGCCGTGGACATGCAGTACGTGGTGCTCCATGGTGGTGACCGCGCCTGCCGACGGGTCGACGGAGTGGACCACCGGGTCGTGCAGATAGCGGCGGACCAGAAGGTCGACGTTGCGGTCGAGGGTGGCGGAGAAGAGCATCCGCTGGCCCTCGGGGCGTACCTGGTCGAGCAGTTCGGTGACCTGCGGCATAAAGCCCATGTCGGCCATCTGGTCGGCCTCGTCCAGCACGGTGATGCCGACGCGGTCCAGGCGGCAGTCGCCGCGCTCGATGAGGTCCTTGAGCCGACCGGGGGTTGCCACGACGACCTCGGCCCCGCCGCGCAGCGCACCGGCCTGGCGGCCGATCGACATACCGCCGACCACGGTGGCCAGTCGCAGCTTCAGCGACCTGGCGTACGGGGTGAGCGCGTCGGTGACCTGCTGAGCCAGCTCGCGGGTGGGAACGAGGACCAGGGCAAGCGGCTGCCGGGGCTCGGCGCGCCTTCCCTCGGTCCGCGCCAGCAGCGCAAGGCCGAACGCGAGGGTCTTGCCGGACCCGGTGCGTCCACGGCCCAGCACGTCCCGGCCGGCCAGGGTGTTCGGCAGGGTGGCCGCCTGGATCGGGAACGGCACGGTCACTCCCTCGGAGCGGAGCGCCGCCAGCAGGGGTGCGGGCATCTCCAGGTCCTCGAAGGCCTCGACGCCGGGCAGCGCCGGGGTGATGGTGACGGGCAGGGCGAACTCTCCCTGGCGTGCCGCGGGGCGGCGCCCGTAGCCGCCGGAGCGGCTGGGGGCGGCCGAGCGGCCCGGAGCACCCTGGCGTCCCTGCGACTGCGCACGGAAGCCGCCGCTCCTGCCGGAAGCGGCGTTTCCCTTGCGGGCGCGTGAATAGCGGTCGTTCGTACGGGCTGTGCGGTTCATGCAGAACCTTCCTCGATGCGGCACGTATCGAGGGGTTCCCGGCAAACATGAGCAGCCAAGGGAATCGCAAGAACGAGCCGGAGTGAAAACGAAGACGAAGTACGGCCGCCGGAAAAGCGGCGGGGCCGTTACGTCAGATGACTGACATGCGCCGGAGCGGCTGCGATGCCGAATCATGGGTGATCGGGCGGACCTGTGTCAGGCAGGGGCAGGGGGGCGGATCGACCGCCCTGAGGCGTGAAAACGTATGACGTCTCGCCGCGTTTGACGTCACTGCGGCCTGGCCGAAACTCGGAAAAGCAACGAGCTGGGGCCCGCACCCCAAGGTGCGGGCCCCAGCTGCGTTGTGCGTGTCAGCGTCAGGCGGGAACGATGTTCTCGGCCTGCGGGCCCTTCTGGCCCTGCGTGACATCGAAGTTCACCTTCTGGCCTTCCTGAAGCTCACGGAAGCCGGAGGTGGCGATGTTCGAGTAGTGGGCGAAGACGTCGGGGCCGCCACCCTCCTGCTCGATGAAGCCGAAGCCCTTTTCTGCGTTGAACCACTTGACGGTGCCAGTAGCCATGTCATTTCTCCTTCGGGGCAGTGCTTGGTGCTCGCACTGTGCGAGCTCCGTGTCGCCTTGATGATTGCCCCGTCCGGAAATTCATCCGGCAATACGTAAGCGCACGCTCCGGCCATTGATGCCGGAGCGGGCACTTGAAGTCTTTGGGAACCACAACTGCAACTGAGATCAAAGGTAGCACGGCGCAAGCAGTCGGGCGCGGCCAGTAATATCACTCCGCCCGTCGCACCATAAACCCTCATCGCTCGTTGCTCGAATATCTATGTCTGCCGTGACAGGTATCGGCTGCTTGTGTGCGTCGGCCGGGCTCGGGCCGCTGTCAGGATTCGGCCGCCCCGCTGGAGTCGGCCGTGGTCCGCCGCAGTTCCTCGTTGAGTCGCAGGGCTTCCTCGAGCTGGTCTTCCAGGATCACGATGCGGCAGGCTGCGTCGATCGGCGTTCCGCCGTCGACGAGCTCGCGTGCCCGGGCGGCGATGCGTAGCTGGTAGCGGGAGTAGCGTCGATGGCCGCCCTCGGACCGCAGCGGGGTGATCAGCCGGGCTTCCCCGAGGGATCGCAGGAAGCCGGGCGTGGCGCCGATCATTTCGGCGGCGCGCCCCATCGTGTAGGCGGGGTAGTCGTCATCGTCGAACCGGTCGGCGGCGGGCGAGGGGGTTTCTGGGGGCATTCGCACCTCTTCTGGAACGCGTCGAGGGGCCCCGATGCGTACACACCGGGGCCCCGAGGGGTATCAACACCATCTGCCGGCGCTGTGCGCTGGCTTTCGTATTCCGCAGGTCCGTCCTTGAGACCGGACGTGCGGGGATCGCTGATGCGTGACCGGGGACCACCTTCCAATCCGGGGCCTGTGGCACCCGGGCGGACAAGCCTCGCCCGGGCGATCCTGATGGCGTCTGCTCCTCTCCTTCTTCGGGGTGTACTGCTTCGGGCGTCTGGTGTCGCACGGCGTGGCCGTGCCTGCACTGCTCGCACCAGTCCGTTGCGTATCGCCGACTTGATCGGCTACGAAAAACTCTAGCCGGACGGTCGCTCAATTTCTACCTTGGCGGCCATAGATTTTCCCGGCCCGGGAGAGGCGCTTCCCGCAGCGCGACGCCGAGGGAGTCGGCTCCCATGGGCTTCGGCGCACCCTTCTCGTAGAAGACATCCAGTTCCGAGAGGGTGAACCCCGCGCTGGTCAGCATGTCGACGATCGGCCGGGTGAGATGACACCCGCCGAACAGCCGCTTGTTCACCGGCTCCAGGCGTCGTTGCCAGCGGCGGACGTTCTCGTCCCCTTCGGGGGCCAGCCCGTGCTCGACGAAGTGCAGGGCACCACCCGGTCTGAGGACGCGGCGCACCTCGCGCAGGGCGGCGTCGGCATCGGGAATGGTGCACAGCGTCCACGTGGACAACGCGGCGTCAAAACTGGCGTCTTCGAAGGGCAACGACTGTCCGTCCAGCCCGGCGCGCCGCACCGGGACCCGGGACGCCCTGACACGCTCGCCGGCAAGCCTCCATCCGGCATCGGAGGGCTCCACCGCGGCCACGCCGGTGACTGCCGGGGGGTAGAAGGGAACGTTGTGCCCCGTCCCGAACCCGATCTCGACGACTTCGCCCTTGAGGCCCGCGCAGACTCGGCGTCGCAGCGGGCGGGCTGTCTTGGCACCGCAGGCGACGTCGACGACCCGCGGCAGGACTCGCTCGGCGTAGAACCCCATGGCGACCTCCGCGTCTCCCGACCAGCATCGCACCGGAGCGGCTCGGACGCAGTGGCGGACGGGCTGTTGGCCTGCCTCGCGGCGGTGCCGAGCCACGAACGAGCGGGGGCGACTGCTCCCGCTGTGGCGGGCGAGTTGAGCGCCGCTGGCGGGTCTCGCCGCGAGCGGCGACTTACCCGCGGAAACATCTATCCCCGCAGGGCTCACTGCTTCACTATGGGCTCTTGTTTCTTGCTGGTAACACCGGCGTGTTGCCCCTGAGCAGCAGTTCGGTCGCGCCGTGAACGAGGAGTCAAGAGGGTGCCAGAGCTCCACCAGATCGGTCCCGGTCCCGGGGACGAGACGCCGGTCTACGCCGCCCTGTCGGACGCGGAACTCACCGAACGCGTCCGCGCCGGCGCTCCGGCCGCCCATCCTGCCGCGCAGGAGCTCAAGCGTCGCCACCTGCCCGCCGCCCTCACCTACGCCCGGGTCTGCGGACGCAACCCGGCCGCCGGGCACCAACTGGCGGTGCAGGCCTTCGACCTGGCAGTTCAGGAGGCGTGCCGGGGCATCGAACCCCGGGGGAACTGGCGGCACCATGTCCTGATGCTCGTTCAGCGGGTGGGTCTCAACTGGGCCGCCGGCAGCCGCCGGGACCGGCTCGAATCCGGTTTCGCCGTATGGATCGACGAGTCGGCCGACTTCACCGCGCCCGGTGTGCCGCTGTCCCGGCTCCGGTTCGAGGCGTCGTCCGCGATGCTCACCGGTTTCTACCGGCTGCCGGAGCTGACACGGGGCGTCCTGTGGTACGCGGTGGTGGACGGGGAACAGGACGCCACCGTCGCCACCTTCCTCAACATCCGGGCCGCTCTCGTTCCAGAGCTGCGGGAGAGGGCGCAGGACGCCATGCGTCAGGCTTATCTGCTGGCGTATCTGGAGCGTGGCGGGGACAAGAAGTGCCTGGGCTTCCGCCGCATCATCGAGGCGGCGGCGCGGCCCGGCGACCGGCGTCACAGCGATGATCTGACGCTCCACCTGGCGGAATGCCCCAGCTGCACCCGGTTGCTCGCGGAGCTGGCGCGGATGGGGAACGATCCCCGTGCCGTGTTCGCCGAAGGACTGCTCGGCTGGGGCGGATCGGCCTACGCGGCCCGCGGTCCGGTGCGCGCCCTGCTCGATGCCGTACCGGCGCAGGCCGACCGGTCGAAGGCCATGGCCACCACGTCGGCCTTCGCCGTTTCTGCGAGGCCCCACCAGCGCGGCGGGACATCTCGGACGGACGCGAGGTGGCCGTCCCGGACCGTCGTCATCATCGCTGTGGCCGTCGCGGGCGCCGTCGTCGCCGGCACACTGCACGCCTCCGAGGATTCCGGTCCGGCACGCGTCCGTGCGAAGGAGCCCCCGCTCAGGGAGAGCTGGCCCGCCGTTGCCCCGCCCGCCCCCGCTCCGAAGAGTCCCACCCAGCAGCCGTCGAAGAAGCCCTCACCCTCGCCGAGCCCCACCCCCTCGGCCACCGTCCCCAACACCCCGTCGCCCACTGTCTCGAAGAAACTCCGGCGCCCGCCGTCGCCGATCGTGGCCGGCGGCGGCTATACGCAGGTCGTGAACGCGGATTCCGGGCTGTGCCTGGACATCGTGGACGGGGTGATGGAGAACCGTACCGACGTCTTCACCGCCCGCTGCGACGGCGCCCGGACCCAGAAGTGGAGTCTGGACTCCATCGGGCTCCTGCACAGTTACGAGGACCCCGACTACTGCCTGGACTCGCGCGGCAGCACCGACCGGGGCGTCGGTATTTGGACCTGCTCCTCGGTCGAGGGCAGGAACGGCCTGAATCTGCTCTTCACCGTCGATGGATCGGGCGCCGTACGCCCGCAGATCGCGCCGGACTTCGCCCTTGAACCCCTGGGCAACTGGGAGGGCGGTTTTCTCGACTTCGACCCCGCGGACGGCGACAGCGACCAGCGGTGGACCGCCGGATCCGCCCCGAGGAACTAGCAACCTCCAGTAACAAGATCCAGTCACAAGATCCAGTAACAAGGGGACGGCGTCAACTGGTTCACCCTCGCCGCGTACCCTTCCCGCGCGGGCGACCGCGGTGATTGAACGGAAGCCGCAGGCAGGCCGTACACATGTGCGCGGCCCCCGGCCTCTCTTGCCGGGACCGCCACCACCCGGCTTCGTACGGAAGGACCCCCGCGTGTCGCTCTTCACGCGCTCTGTTCAGCTGCCGCACTCGGACCAGGCACCCACGGAAGAGGGCCCGGCGCCGGACGGCCCCTGGGAGGGCACGCCGGACGACACCGCCGCAGGCCGGGACAGCACCGCGGGTGACGCCACCGGTGACGACCCTGACGCCGCTGCCGCCATCGGCTGGCGCGACAGGCATCCGGCCGCGGTGCGTGCGGTGGCGTGGACGACCACCGCCCTGGCCGCCGTGCTCGTGTTCTTCGCTCTCCTCATGCCGCAGGACGCCGCACGCCTCACGCCGAGCACGTTCGTACGCATACCGGTGGAGGGGATATTCGGCGCCGCCGTACTGCTTGTCCTGCCGCCGAGGGCAAGGCGTGCGGCGGCGGCGGTTGCCGGGGCGGTCCTCGGCGTGCTGACCCTCCTCAACTTCCTTGACATGGGCTTCCACGAGGTCTTCGGCCGGGGATTCAACCTCGTGCTCGACTGGATTCTGCTCGACGACGGCGAGTCGTTCCTCCAGGACTCGATAGGCAGGTCGGGCGCGATCGGTGTCGTCGTCGTGGTCGTGATCCTCGTGCTCGCCCTGCTCGTCCTCATGACGCTGGCGGTCGTCCGGCTCAGCAACCTCATGGCCCGGCACAGCGCCGTGGCGATCCCTACGACTCTGGTACTCGGGACCGCCTGGATAACCTGCGCGGCGCTCGGCCTCCAGCTCGCCGGTGCGCCGGTTGCCTCCAGGAACACCACTGCGCTCGCGCGCAACCGTGTGGACCTGGTGAACGCGACCCTGAGGGATGAGAAGGCGTTCGCCAAGGAGGCCGCGGTCGACGCCTTCGGTGACACCCCGCCCGACCAGTTGCTGACCGGACTGCGCGGCAAGGACGTCATCTTCACCTTCATCGAGAGCTACGGCCGCAGCGCGGTCGAGGACCCGGAGATGGCGCCGCGGGTCGACGCGGCGCTCGCGGACGGGACCAAGCGGCTGCGCGCGGCCGGGTACTCGGCCAGGAGCGGCTGGCTCACCTCGCCGACGTACGGCGGCGGCAGCTGGCTGGCCCACTCCACCTTCGCGTCGGGCCTGTGGATCGATAATCAGCAGCGTTACCGCACCATCACCGCCGGGGATCACCTGACCCTCCCGAGCGCCTTCCGCAAGACGGGCGCCTGGCGGACGGTCGGCATCATGCCGGGCGTCACCAAGAACTGGCCGGAGGGAAAGTTCTACGGCTTCGACAAGGTCTACGATTCGCGGCATCTCGGGTACGAGGGCCCGGAGTTCAGCTGGTCGACCATGCCGGACCAGTACGCCCTGAAGGCATTCGAACGCCTCGAGCACGGCAAGAAGCACGACAAGCCGCTCATGTCGGAGATCATCCTGACCTCCAGCCACAACCCCTGGGCACCCCTCCCCAAGACCCTGGACTGGGACGCGGTCGGTGACGGCTCCGAATACGACGCCATCGAGAAGGCGGGCAAGGACCCCGTGGACGTGTGGAAGGACACCGGCGAATTGCGCGGTGAGTACGCCAAGTCCATCGAGTACTCGCTGAACAGCCTCACCTCCTACGTGGAGAAGTACGGCAACAAGAACACCGTGCTCGTCTTCCTCGGCGACCACCAGCCAGTGGCGAAGGTCTCCGGCAAGCACGCCAGCCGGGACATACCGATCGCGATCGTTGCCCACGACCCCGCCGTGCTGGACCGGATATCCGGCTGGGGCTGGCAGGACGGCCTGAAGCCCGCCCCCAAGGGCCCGGTCTGGAAGATGGACACGTTCCGCGACCGCTTCCTGAAGGCGTACGGCCCGGCGCCCGGTGCCACGCCTTCCCCGTCGGCCCCGTGACAGGGCTCGCGCGGGCACGCGCACAGGCGTCATGCCACCAGGGGCCGGTCCGTTGCGGCAACGGGGGCCGGGAGCACGGTGGAGCCGGTCAGATAGCGGTCCGCGGCCGCCGCCGCGGAGCGCCCCTCCGCGATGGCCCACACCACCAGGGACTGGCCTCGTCCCGCGTCGCCCGCCACGAAGACCCCGTCGACCGCGGGGCGGCCCGTCGTCCCGGCGCGCTCCGTCGATTCGGCGGTCTCGGCCGCGAAGGCGGCGTCCCGCGCGAAGTTCTGCCGCTCGTCCAGCGTGAGCCTCAGCTGCTCCATCAGACCGGAGCCCCCTTCGGGACCGGAGAAGCCGAGGGCGAGCAGTACCAGCTCCGCCGGAATGATCCGCTCGGTGCCGGGCCGCGGCCTTCTGCGTCCGGGTTCCACTTCCGACAGGTGCAGTGCGCGCACATGTCCGGCCGGGTCCCCTTCGAAGCGGAACGTGGCGGAGGCGAAGACCCTTGGATCCGTGCCCTCCCGGCCCCGGGCCTCTTCATGGGCATGGGAGATCCGGTAGACCTTCGGATAGGTGGGCCAGGGCTCGGCGTCCGGCCGGGAGCCGCCCGGCTCCGGATTGATGTCCAGCTGCATCACGGAGACCGCGCCCTGGCGCAGGGCGGTGCCCAGACAGTCCGAGCCGGTGTCCCCGCCACCGACGATCACCACGTGTTTGCCCTCGGCGGTGACGGGAGGCGAGGCGTAGTCTCCCTCCCCGACCCGGTTGGCGAGGGTCAGGTAGTCCATGGCCTGATGGATGCCGCACAGCTCGCGGCCGGGAACGGGGAGCTCCCGCTGCAGGGTGGCTCCGACGGCGACGACCACGGCGTCATGCCGCCTTCTGAGCTCGGTGGCGTCGAGATCGTGGCCGACGTCCACACCGGTGCGGAACTTGGTGCCCTCCGCCCGCATCTGCTCGATGCGGCGGTCCAGGTGCCGCTTCTCCATCTTGAAAGCGGGGATGCCGTAACGCAGCAGCCCGCCTATGCGGTCGGCCCGCTCGTAGACGGCGACGGTGTGACCGGTCCGGGTGAGCTGTTGCGCGGCGGCCAGTCCGGCGGGTCCGGACCCGATGACGGCGACGGACTTACCGCTGAGGCGCTCCGGTGGCTGGGGGGAGGCGTACCCGTGCTCCCAGATCTGGTCGGCGATGGCCTGTTCGACGTTCTTGATCGTCACCGGATCGGCGTTGATGGCCAGCACGCAGGCGTCCTCGCAGGGCGCGGGGCACAGCCGTCCGGTGAACTCGGGGAAGTTGTTCGTCGCGTGCAGCCGCTCGGCCGCTGCCCGCCAGTCGCCGTGCTTCGCGTACGCGTTCCACTCGGGGATGAGATTGCCCAGCGGGCAGCCGCTGTGACAGAACGGTATGCCGCAGTCCATGCAGCGCCCCGCCTGCTCCGACACAAGGGGCAGCAGGACCTGTCCCGCGTAGACCTCGTTCCAGTCGCTCAGCCGCTCTTCGACGGGGCGCGCAGGGACGGGCCGGCGGGGGACTTTGAGGAAGCCGAAGGGGTCGGTCATGCGCCGCGCCTCCATCGTTCATTTCGCGGTGCAATGCGGCGTAATGGTCAGCCTACGCCTGCTTTGTCGCGGCTCATTGATCAGTCGCCCTCCCCCAGCGCGCTGCGAGCACGCTGTTCCTGGAAAGGCCAGGGCTGGGGCTTCGGCGGCTCGGTCGACGTCGAGGCCATCGACCCCTGGAACCGCCGGTCGCTACGGCTGGATCGGCGGCACCGGAACGGCAGCGCAGATCACCTCATCCACCGGGGCCGTCACCGTCCTGCTCAGCCAGCTGGAGATGGCCGGACCGACTCCACCGGATCTGATGCGGGACTTCTGGCGCTACGCTGCCGACGCCTGAGGCCGGGCGGGGGCGATGTGTTTCCGAAGGTGTCGCTGCTGGTCGACGTGTGTGCATGCCTTCACTTAGCTAACGAATGAGCGCCGTTGCTATCTCGTTAGGATTGTACTTCTTGACGCTTTTATGGGGGTGCAGTTGACTTCCAGCCACCTCGGCCGCAGCAACGCGGTCGGCCAGGGAGGTTGAGTTCCACAGATGAACGCACTACTGCGTCGTTCCGCCGTTGTTGTCGCCGCTTCCACCATGAGTGTTTCGCTCGCTGCCTGCGGCGGCGATGAGGGCTCGGGCGTGAGGATAAGCGACGACATCACCGTCGGTCTGCTCCTTCCGGAGAACGAGGCTGCTCGCTACGAGAAGTTCGACCTGCCGGTCATCAAGGAGAAGATCGGGCAGCTGACGAACGACAAGGGCAAGGTCGTCTACGTCAACGCGAAGCAGGACGCGACGCTGCAGAGCCGGCAGGTCGAAACGATGATCGCCGACAAGGTCGATGTGCTGATCGTGGACGCGGTGGACTCCAAGGCCATCGCGGGCTCGATCAAGAAGGCCGACGAGGCGGGTATCCCGGTCGTCGCCTTCGACCGCCTGGCCGAGGGCCCGATCGACGCCTACACGTCGTTCGACAACGAAGAGGTCGGCCACGTCCAGGGCAAGGCGCTGCTCACGGCCCTCGGCTCCAGGGCCAAGGACGGCCAGATAGTGATGATGAACGGCGCCGTCACCGACCCGAACGCCGCCATGTTCAAGAAGGGCGCACACACAGAGCTCGACGGCAAGGTCAACATCGGCGAGGAGTACGACACCAAGGACTGGAAGCCGGAGAACGCCACCGCGAACATGGTGGCGGCGATCGAGTCGATCGGCAACGACAAGATCATCGGTGTCTACTCCGCCAACGACGGCATGGCGGGCGGCATCATCACCGCACTGAAGTCGGCCGGTATCTTCCCGGTCCCGCCGGTCACCGGCCAGGACGCCGAGCTCGCCGCCGTGCAGCGGATCGTCGCGGGGGAGCAGTACGCCAGCGTCTACAAGCCGTACGCGCCGGAGGCGGCGGCCGCCGCCGAGATGGCCATCCTCCTGGCCAGGGGTATGGAGCTCGGCATGGCTCAGACGGACGTCGACAGCCCGACCACCAAGTCCATCCCCTCGGTGCTGGTCCCGGTCATCTCGCTGACCAAGGAGAACATCCAGGAGACGGTCATCAAGGACGGCGTCTACACGGCCGCTGAGATCTGCACCCCGAAGTACAAGGCGGCCTGCGGCGAACTCGGTCTGAAGTAGGGCCTCACCCGGCAGCGGCGGCATCGCGACAGCGGCGGTGCCGCCGGCCGGATCCCCTGGCGTGAGCTCTCAGCCCTGGTTGCCGGACCAGTCCTGGTCCCCGCTGTCGCTGTCGGTCGCGCTGCTCAGCACCGTGAAGTTCTTGTCCAGGTGGACATCCGTCTGCTGGCCGTCGGCGAGCGTGACCTCGATGCTCCGACCCACCTGAAGGGACGCTGAAACGGCAGACGGGATCGTCACCGCCCGCGGCACCTCCCGTCGCCCGAACTCCCACCCGTCACCTTGGCCATTCCCATCGCTTTCGTGATCGAGGCGGCGCATCATGGGGTGCATGGCGAAGCCGACCATCCTGACCGTCGATGACGATCCGGGGGTCTCCCGAGCCATCGCCCGAGACCTCCGGCGCCGGTACGGCGACCGGTACCGGGTCATTCGGGCGCCTTCGGGTGAAGAGGCATTGGACGCCCTCCGCGAGGTCAAGCTGCGAGGCGAGCCGCTTGCCGTCATGATCGCCGACTACCGCATGCCCACGATGAACGGCGTGCAGTTCCTCGAAGCGGCCATGGACCTCTTCCCGCTGGCCAGGCGGGTGCTCCTGACGGCGTACGCCGACACGGGCGCGGCCATCGACGCGATCAACATCGTCGATCTCGATCACTACCTGCTCAAGCCGTGGAGTCCCCCGGAGGAGAACCTCTATCCGGTGCTGGACGCACTGCTGGACGTGTGGGCGAGCGCGCCCGACCCGGAGGTGGGAGAGACAAGGATCGTCGGCCACCGCTGGTCCGCGCCGTCGTTCGCCGTACGGGAATTCCTCGCCCGCAATCTCGTGCCCTATCGCTGGATCGCCGCAGACGACCCCGAGGGCGGGCGGCTTCTGGACGCGGCCGGGCTCGGTGCCGATGACGTGCCCCTCGTGATCACGGCCGACGGCAAGACCCTGCAGGCGCCGACCGAGGCCGAACTCGCCGCCCAGGTGGGGCTGAGCACGACCCCCGCCTCCGACTTCTACGACGTGGTCGTCATCGGCGCGGGCCCCGCAGGTCTCGGCGCCGCGGTCTACGCGGCCTCCGAAGGTCTGCGCACGGTGCTGGTGGAGCGTCGTGCGACCGGCGGGCAGGCCGGTCAGAGCAGCCGTATCGAGAATTATCTGGGCTTCCCCGACGGAGTGTCCGGCGCCCAGCTGACGGACCGGGCACGTCGGCAGGCCACCCGTTTCGGTGCCGAAATCCTCAGTGCGCGGGAGGTGGTGTCGCTCGAGGCGGCCGGCGCGGGCCGGGTGCTGCGCTTCAGTGACGGCACCTCGATCGGGGCGCACACCGTCGTCCTGGCCACGGGGGTGTCCTACCGGCGGCTGGAGGGGCCGGGCCTGGACGAGTTCACGGGCGCGGGCGTCTTCTACGGCTCGGCGTCCTTCGAAGCGACCCACTGCACGGGGGAGGACGTGTACATCGTCGGAGGAGCCAACTCGGCGGGCCAGGCCGCCGTCTACTTCTCCCGCTATGCCGACCGCGTCCATCTCCTTGTGCGGGGCCCCGACCTGACCCGGGGGATGTCGCACTACCTGATCCAGCAGATCGAGAGCATCCCCAACATCCAGGTGCACCCGCACACGGAAGTGGCGGGGGGCGAGGGCGAGTTGCATCTGCAGCGCCTGACACTGCGCGACAACCTCACCGGTGACGTCACGACGGCCGACGCCTCCTGGCTCTTCGTCTTCATCGGCGCCGAACCGCCCACGCACTGGCTCGAAGGAGTCGTCTCCCGTGATGAGCGGGGCTTCGTGCTGACCGGTCCCGACCTGCTGTCCGGGGGAGCGCGCCCTGCGGGATGGCCGCTGTCACGGGACCCGTACCACCTCGAGACCAGCGTGCCCGGTGTCTTTGCCGCAGGCGACGTACGGGCCGACTCGGTCAAACGGGTCGCATCCGCGGTGGGGGAAGGCGCCATGGCCGTCTCCCTGGTGCACCGCTACCTGGAGGCGCAATGAATGCCCCGAGCCCGCGCGACAAACTCAGCCCGGCCGAACTGCAGGCCCTCTTCCTCTTCGAGGCCCTCGACGAGGGGCAGCTGGCCTGGCTCGCCGAGCGTGGAAGCGTCGAAGTTCGGCAGGGCGGAAAGCCCGTCTACTCCCAGGGCGAGCCCGCCACCTGCTTCTTCGTCCTCCTCAGCGGCACGGTCGCCGTCTTCCGCCGCGTCCACGGCGACGACATCGAGTTCGGCCGCACCGACCAGGTGGGCGTCTACAGCGGAGCCACGCAGGCCTACCTCGGGGACCGGGTGGACCAGGTCTACCCCAACACCCTGAAGGCCATCACCGACGTCGAACTCTTCGTGCTGCCCGCCGAAGAGTTCGCCCACGCGATCCGCACCTGGTTCCCCATGGCCCTGCATCTGCTCGAAGGCCTCTTCTTCGGCACCCGTGCCAGCAACACCATCATCGGCGAACGCGAACGACTGGAGGCGCTCGGCTCACTCACCGCAGGACTCACCCACGAGCTCAACAACCCCGCGGCCGCGGCCGTACGAGCCACCGACACCCTGCGCGACCGGGTCACCAAGATGCGCCACAAGCTCGCCCGGATCGCCGACGGCCGGGTCGACGGCACCCGTCTGCACCATCTGGTCGAGATGCAGGACGAGGCCGTCAAGCGCGCCTACAGCGCCCCCAAGCTGTCGGCGATCGAGGCCGCCGATGCCGAGGACGAGGTCACCGACTGGCTCGAGGACCACGAGATCGAACGGTCCTGGGACATCGCCCCCGTCCTGGTCGCCGGCGGCATCGACTCCGCCTGGCTGTCCGAGGCCACCGGCAGCCTGGGAGAGGAGAACCTTCAGGCCGCGGTGGGCTGGCTCACGTACACGATCGACACCGAGCTGCTGATGGGGGAGATCGAGGACGCCGTCAACCGGATCTCCGGCCTCGTCGACGCGGCACGCCAGTACTCCCAGCTCGACCGCGCCTCTCAGCAGCCCGTCGACGTCCACGAACTCCTCGACGCCACCCTGGTGATGCTGCAGGCCAAGATCCCCTCGGGCGTGCGGGTCGTGAAGGGGTACGGCCGTGACGTGCCCGCCGTCCCGGCGTACGGCGCGGAACTCAACCAGGTCTGGACGAACCTCATCGACAACGCGCTCGGCGCGATGAACGGCAGCGGCACCCTCACGATCACCACCTGGCGCGAGGGCGACCGCCTGTTCGTCGAGGTCCGCGACACCGGTCACGGCATCCCGGCCGACATCCGTCCGCGCATCTTCGAGCCCTTCTTCACCACGAAACCGGTCGGCGAGGGCACCGGCCTGGGTCTCGACATCTCGTACCGCATCGTGGTCAACAAGCACCACGGCGACATCAGAGTGGACTCGCAGCCGGGCGACACGAGGTTCCGTGTCTGCCTGCCTGTCACGCCGCTCACTGGCGCCGGGGAGCCGCAGCCCGCCGCTGCCGAGGCGACCCGAACCCCTCGAACCGAAACTGCCTCCGGATGAGCGAGGAGAGAAGCGATGGCAGACGACCAGATTCCGGGCATCGACCTCGCAGCCACGCCGAGCGGCGACGGGTGCGTGGAGTGCCTGGCAGGTGACGGTCCGGGCTGGTGGCTCCACCTACGGCGCTGCGCCGAGTGCGGCCACATCGGCTGCTGCGACTCGTCGCCCTCGCAGCACGGAACGAGACACGCCAAGGAGACGGGGCACCCCTTCATCACGAGCTTCGAGCCCGGGGAAACCTGGTTCTGGAACGTGAACACACAGGAGTACTACGAGGGGCCCCAGTTGGCTTCCCCCACCTCGCATCCGACGAGACAGCCGACCCCGGGGCCCAAGGGCGCTGTGCCTGCGGACTGGGAGCGGCACCTGCACTGACATGGGGTACGGACTGGGTGACCAAGACCGAACCGGCGTCGTCAGCCTCGTTGGCGGCCGGGGAGGCGATCTTGACCGTTCGGCCGGAGAATGGGCGTGGCGAATTCGCTGTCAGGCGATTTCGTGCTCCGAGGTTTTGGGGTCTGGAGGTCGTGGGCCATGCAGTCTGTGACAGTCCGGAACGGAGCACGGGGCCCGACCGTGCGCGTCCCCAAAACGCAGGGGGAACAAGGAGCGGCCGGGCCGCTCTCGCCCCCGGATCCCGGGGCGCGACCATGACCGCCGACGAGCAGATACCTCAGGCCGCTGGATATCCCGGCCTGGCGGAGGACGGGCATCCGGCAACGCAACCGAGGATCGTGCCACCCTCCTCGAAGGAAGAACTCGTGGCCATTCAGAACGTGGCGGCGCGGCTGAGCGCCGCCTACCCCCTGGCCGACGCGGCCACCGTCGAGGCCACGGTCAGTTCCGTGTACGGCTCATTCCACCAAGCCAGGGTGAGAGCTTTCATCCCGATCCTGGTCGAACGCCGAGCCCGGAAGGTGCTCCACGCTGCTGCCCGTGCGGCAGCGGTGGAGGCCGAGGACGCTCCCGCCCCCGACGGTGGCACGAGCGGGCCGTGACCGTGGCCGGGGGCCCGGGACGCGCCGGGCTCCCCTGAAGGGAAAGAGGGGCTGGTCGGTGATCCGGTCGGTGGGCGAGGACCGGATCTTTCCCACGCTGCCCACGCCGCCGGCCGCCTACGGTGCCTGGCGCGGGGAGACCGAGAACGGCGGCAGCCCGGCCGACAGGACCTAGGATCAAGCGTTGCCGAAGAGTTGTTCAAGGACGACGGCCACCCCGTCCTCCTCGTTCGACGCGGTGTGCCGCGGCACAGCCGCCAGGAGGGCCGGGTGAGCGTTGGCCATGGCGTAGCCGGTGCCTGCCCATTGAAGGATGGTCAGGTCATTCGGCATGTCGCCGAAGGCGACCACCTCCGTGGCGCCGATTCCGCGCGCGGCGCACAACGCGGCAAGGGTGCTTGCCTTGCTGACGCCCGTGGCGCTGATTTCCAGCAGGCCCGCCCCGCCGGAGTGGGTGAACTGTGCCACCCCGCCCGCCGAGGCTTCCGCGGCTGCGAGCAGGAAGTCCGCGTCGAGCTGCGCGGACCAGGCGAGCAGCTTGGTGATCGGCACATCGGACAGCCACAGGTCCGGCAGGGACGCCACGGCGATCTCCGTGTCGGCGGCTCCGGGGAACCGAAGGCCGAACCCCGGTTCGTACAGGACCTGGTGGCCGGTTTCCACGGCGAAGCCCAGTCCGGGTGCGGCTTGCGACAGTGCGGTGGCCACCCGGCGGGCGGCGGCCACGGGCAGGGCTCGTGTTTCGAGGACGGTGCGGGCCGCGGTGTCGTAGACGAGGGCACCGTTGCTGCACACCGCCGTTCCGACCAGCCCGCTCGCGGTGGTGAGCATGTCGACGAAGCGGGGTGGCCGGGCGGTGACGAGGACGACCTCCGCTCCGGCGTCGACCGCGCCGCGCAGGGCGCGCACGGTGCGCTCCGAGAGAACGCCGCCGCTGCGCAGGAGGGTGCCGTCGAGATCGGTGGCGATCAGCCGAGGAGGATGCATCGCCCGATGCTACTGAACTGCCGGGCGCACGCCCTGCCTTGAGGCATCTGGAGGCCCGTGCTGAGAGCTCAGCCGTCGCCCAGGGCGAGCTTCCCCAACCGCCGCCAGTCCATCGGCGGTCTCGTCGGCGGCACACCGGGCCGGTTACGGGGAACCCGTACGCGCAGGGCCTGCGGCTGGATCCGGCAGTGTACGGGCGCAGGCAGGGTGAGCGACTCACCGTCGACGCCGACCTGGACCTCGGGCTCGTTCGCGTCGACGACGACGTCACGGCCGGTCAGCACCGTGAGTCCGGACGCATGTTTGCCGCGTAGCATGCCTGCCGCCTGCGCCGCACTGTCGACCTTGATGCCCAGGATGCCGAGCATGCCGGAGTCCAGCCGGTCCCGGCGCCCCAGTCCCGCATGATCGCCCACCCGGTACGGGTTGTTGCTCACCAGTACGGCCTGTGGCTCGAGTACGGATTGCTGTTCGCCGGTCTTCCCGTCCAGGGCACGCAGGACCAGGCGGGGGCCGCTCCGGTAGGTCAGCAGGTCCGGAAGCATCTTGAGGATGGTGCCCACCTTGTCGTTGCGGTAGGCGGGGCTCTGCACCACTGCCGCGTATGCGCCGAAGGACGCGTTGTTGACGAAGGCGAGTTCACCGATGTAACCCAGGTCGACGCGGAGTTCGACGCCGTCGGTGAGTGCGTCGAGGGAGGTCGACGGGTCCTCGCGGTCGAGACCCAGGTCCAGCGCGAAGTGGTTGCGCGTTCCGGCCGGGACGACCAGGAAGGGAATGCCCTTTTCCGCGGCGACCGCTGCCACTTGGGCCTGTGTGCCGTCGCCGGCCGCGACGCCGAGCAGGTCGACGCCGTCGCTGACGGCCCGGCGCGCGAGCTCGGCGACGTCTTGCTGAGGGCCCGGCTCCAGCACCAGGACATCCGCGTCCAGCGCCTCGGCCTTTTCCTTCAGCCGGAACTTCGCCACCTTTCCCCCGCCGGACCAGGGGTTCATGATCAAGAACGGCCGCTTCGGGGGCGGTACCCGGAATTCCGGCGTGGGCGCATGCCTCGGCTCCCTGAGGGCGGCGCGCCCCGCTGAACCCGCCGCCCCACACAGCGCGAGGGAGACCAAGACCACCCACAGCAGCCCGGACAGCGCGTAGAGCACGAGCACGCCCACCGGTGCCGCCACCCCCACCAGGAAAGCGAGGATGCGGCCGAGCCCGCGGCGGCTCAGTGCCCACCACGCGCAGGCCGCACTCAGGGCCAGTGCGGCAATTCCCAGGCCCACCAGGGCGATGCTCTCGAGCTCCGCGAACATCAGCAGTACGAGTACGGCCGCGACCCCCGCGACGATCGCCGAACGGGCGAGCCAGCGTCTCGCCCGGGCGCTGCGCGCTCCGGCCACGATGCCCATGGACCCTCCCGCCGCTGCCTGTGGGTCATTGCACCGCCGCGAGGCGGTTCACGCATCACCCTTCACGGGTGGGCTCGTCGCCTCCTACGGATGGCCCTCATGGTGCGCGCGTCATGTCCCCTTCTGCCAGGCGGAAGGCGCAGTGCCCAGGTGAGGGGCCAGAAGCGGCTGCTGGGCCGCCACGGCTCCCGCGGTGATGCCGATGGAGCTCGCCACGCAGATCACGATGAGCCACGAGAATATGACGAAGACCGCGCCGACCGACCCGTACTCGGACAGCGCGCGATTGAGTGCCCGCGGCATGTAGAACCGCGCCCCGATCGACAGGCCGGTCACGGCGATCGCCGTGAGGAGGGCACCGTCGCCCCCGAGGCGGCGCAGGCGCGGCTGGTGAAACTCCGCGCCTGGCTGGCAGGACACCAGGACCGGGCGATCGTGGTCATCTGTCCCCTGCTCGGCCTGTGGCTGACCGGGAACAGATCTACCAGCTGACCGCTTGACGTGCGGCAATCTCGGAAGTGCGAAGCCGTGCGCACGGTGCTGCAATGGTTGAAAGGGCCCGTTCGTCGCGTCTGAGGCGGCGAGCGCCGCCAGACATGAGCCGCGGGCGAGGCCCGGACCCCGAACCGCTCGTGAGGAGTGGCCATGAGCGATGACGTGGAACAGATGGGCCCCGTCGACTACTTGGTCGTCGAGTTCCCCGGCAACCGCATGACGGGCGAGGGCTTCCCGATCCTCCTCGACCTGGTCGAGCGCGGCATCATCCGCATCCTCGACCTCCTTTTCATCCGTAAGGACAGTGATGGGTCTGTCGCGGCACTGGACGTGAAGGATTTCGGGGACGAGGTGGATCTGACCGTCTTCGACGGCGCTTCGTCCGGGCTGCTCGGCCAGGACGACATCGAGGAGGCCGCCAAGGCGCTGGAGCCGAACAGCTCCGCAGGCATCCTGATCTACGAGAACCTCTGGGCCGCACCCTTCGCGCGGGCCATGCGGCGCAGCGGTGCGCAGTTGGTGGCGAGCGGGCGCATTCCCGTACAAGCCCTGCTCGCCTCGCTGGACGCGACCGAAGCGACTGCGTGAGCCGCACACCGTGGGAGATGAGTGAATATGCCCGGACTTCTTCGTGGAGTCGCCCGCACCGCCGTCGTCGCCGGAACGGCCACGGCGGTGTCCAACCGCGTGTCGCGGCGCCAGGCCGGCCGATGGGCGGAGCAGGACGCCGAGCAGCAGGCCGCGCCCCCTCCGGCCGCACCGCCGCCTCCCCCGGGCGACGACATGACCGCCAAGATGGACCAGCTCAAGCAATTGGGTGACCTGAAGGCTCAAGGGGTACTGACCGAAGAAGAGTTCGCCGCGCAGAAGAGCAAGATTCTCGCCGGCTGACACCGGACATGGAGTGGGCCATGCCTCCTCCCAGGAGACGGGAGAAGTCATGCGCACTGAGATGTGGATGGTGGTGGCGGTCCTCGCGGTCCTGATCGCCGCCACTCTGGTTATGGCCGGGGTGCTCCTGGTCAGACTCGTCAGGGCTCGGCGGCTGCTGCGGCACGCCGGAATTCCGGTGGAGAACAAGGTGGTCTTCTGGGGTGCCCTGATCTACCTGGCGTGCCCCGTCGACCTGCTGCCCGACCCGGTCCTCCTGGACGACATCGGCGTTCTGCTGCTCGCGCTGCGTTCTTTGCAGTCCGCGGTGGACAGCGCCGGCGCCCGGCCACCGGCGCTGAAGCCGCGGCCACCTCGGGCGTAGCGCCCGGGACCGGGATGTCAGACCCCTCCGCTAGTTGCCGGCATGACAATTTTCGTACTCGCTGCGGGCGCGTGGCTCGGAGCGTGGGCGTGGGACGACGTGGTGCCGCACCTGCGCGCCGCCGGCCACGGCACCCACCCGTTGACGCTCTCCGGCCTCGCCGACAAGCAGGGCGTTCCGGCAGGGCAGCAGGCCCACGTCCAGGACATCGTCGACGAGGTCGAACGCCTCGATCTGCGCGATGTCGTCCTGGTCGGACACAGCTACTCGGGCATCCCGGTCGGTCAGGCCGCCGAGCGGATCGGCGACCGGCTGGCCGGCGTCGTCTTCGTCGACTCCAATGTCCCGGCGGACGGCGAGTCGTTTGTGTCCGGCTGGTGGGAGGGCCCCGCGAAGCTGGAGGCTTCAATCGCCGCGAACGGCGGCTTCTGGGCACCGATGACCCAGGCCGACTATGAAGGCCAGGGGCTCACCGATGAGCAGATCGCACGGATCGTGGACGGTTCGACACCGCACCCGGGTTCCTCGCTGGCCGAGCCGGCCGTGCTGGCACGGCCGCTCGGCGAGCTTCCGGTGACGTACATCAAGTGCCTGCTCGACGGACCCGAGCCGAGCCCCGACGTAGCCGAGCTGCTGAGCAGCGAGCACTGGCGTCTGGTCACGATGGACACCGGCCACTGGCCCATGTTCTCCCAGCCGCGCGAGCTGGCGCGGGTCCTTCTGGAGGCGGCTGGGTAGGGCGTTCGCGTTTCGGACCTGAACGCGTGCCCATCAGGCTGCCGACATCAGTCGCTCCAGCTTGTCGAGACTCTGAGTCCAGCCTGCCTCGTGAAGGGCGTAGCGCTCCTCCGTGGCGAAGTCGCCCTGCGTGAACACCAGCTCCGTGGCCGTCCATCCGAGATCGTGGAGGGAGAGGGACACCACTGTCTCCCGGTCGTCGGGGGCGGGGGGCTCCCACCGGAAGGTGTAGGACAGGTGGACTGGCGGGTCGACCTTGAGGAACTGACCCGCCAGGTGGAAGAGGTCTCCTTCAGGGGGCTGCATGGCGATGCGGTAGTCGCCGCCGGTCCGCAGGTCGCTTTCCACGTGGGGGATCGAGAATCCGTCCGGGCCGAACCACTTCGCCAGCTCCTGCGGTTCGGTCAGGGCCCGGAACACGGCAGCCCGCGGTGCGAGCAGGATGCGCTGGAGGTGCAGGGTCGCACGTGCTCTGTTCTTCATCACCGACCTCCTCGTGTCAGGCGGATCTGCGGTGCTGGCCGGGGTTCGAGGGCGGGGGGATCCGCGGCCGGGAGAGGGCGTTGCCCGTCGGGGCACGTCGGGGGCCTTCTGGCATGTCTCAAGGCTACATACGGGCCGGTGGGTACCTCCCGTTCAAGCCTGGAGGGAGGGGACGTACTGTCCCCTCCCCGTGGGTCCGCGGCCCGTCACACAGCCTTAGGGCTTGGACGGCTTGCCCTTCGTGCCGATCCACGTGCGGAACAGCTGGTCCAGGTCCTTTCCGGACTGCCGCTCCGACAGGCGGATGAACTGCGCTGTGGTTCCGTGACCGTCGCGGCGGTCGGCTGCCCATGTGCGCAGGATTCGAAGAAACGTTCTGTCGCCGACGGCGGTGCGCAGCTTGTGCAGGGCCATGGCCCCCCGTGCGTAGACGGGCGTATCGAAGATGTGCGCCCCGCTGCCCGGGTCGGCGGGCGGGAATGCCCACAGGTCGCTGCTCGCCGGGCTGGCGTACAGCGCGTCGAAGGCCTTCTGCGCGCTCTGGCCGCCGTGCTGTTCGTCGTAGAGCCACTCGGCGTAGGTCGCGAAGCCCTCGTTGAGCCAGATGTCCTTCCAGGTGGTGATGGAGACGGAGTCTCCGAACCACTGGTGCGCGCTTTCGTGGACAAGGGTGCTCAGGTCCGGTGCCCGGTCGTACAACGGCCGTGCCTGGGTCTCCAGCGCGTATCCGGCCTGCGGCGCACGGTCCACGATGGCTCCGGCGCCCTTGAAGGGGTACGGGCCGAAGAGCTTGCTCTCCCAGGCCAGGACCGACGGCAGCTTCTTGAGCACGGGCGCCGAGGCGGCCGCCTCACGGGGGTCGACGGCGTTGAAGACCTTGAGACCGCCGGGCGCGGTGTACTGCTCGACCTTGAATGTGCCCACGGTCGCCGTGGCGAGGTAGGCCGCCATCGGCTCGGACTGCCGCCAGCGGAAGGTGGTGCGCCCGTTGGCGGTCTTCTGCCCGCGGAATACACCGTTGGACACGGCGGTGCGCCCCGCGGGTACGGTGATCGCGAAGTCGTAGGACGCCTTGTCCTTGGGGTGGTTGTTGGCGGGGAACCATGTCATGGCGCCTTGGGGCTCACCGGCCACGAACGCCCCGTCATCGGTGGGGATCCACCCGTCCAGGGACCCGTCCGGATCGGTGACCGGCCGGGGAGTGCCCGCGTAGGTCACCGTGGTGCGGAACTCCTGGTTCTTGCGAAGGGGCCTGCTGGGGGAGACCACGAGTTCCTGGCCGTCGCGGCGGAAGGCCGCCTTGGCGTGATTGACCGTGACGCTCGTGACCTTCAGCCCCTTCAGGTCGAGGTCGAAGCGGGTCAGCCGTTCGGTGGCCCGGGCCGTGATGACAGCGCGTCCTTCGAGGTGACGGGTCTTCGGGTCGTATCCGAGTGTCAGGTCGTAGTGGTGGACGTTGTAGCCACCGTTGCCCGCGAGGGGAAAATACGGGTCTCCCGCACCGGACGATCCCGCCGTGGCGGCGGCCGCGGGCCCGGCGGTGGCGGCAAGCAGCGCCACGACGGCGGCGGGGAGGCCGGCCGCGACAATGGCGCCTCGCCGATGGTCAGTTGGGCGCCCGGCGGGCTGGTGCGGGGGGTGCGTCACAGGGGACTCCTCTGGGCTCGACAGTGATCATTCGGGCCCAGCCTATGGGTCCCCTCCGCCCCAAAACTCCCTCGAACAAGTCAAGTCACATCCAGACTCGCAGTCGTGCGACGTGTCTGCCCGACAGCGTCGGGCGCGGGAGCGGGGGCCGCTGCGTACCGCCGGACCGAACCGCCGGGTGGCCGTCGCCATGTCCGCTTTCGGGTGACCTCGTGGCTCGGCGTCGCCATGGCCTCTCCCGCGTACTCGACGATCACAGGCGGCCGGGGAGACCCCCGCCGGACTCGTTGACCGTAGGGAGGCCCGCCTTGCGCATTCTGCTTGTCGCCACCGCGTTCAACAGCCTCACGCAGCGCCTCCATGCCGAGCTCAGGGATCACGGTCACAGCGTGGCGGTGGAACTCGCGGTGCACGGTGAGTCCTTGGCGGACGCCGTACGCCGCCATGAACCGCAGCTCGTCGTCGCGCCGATGCTGAAGACGCCGATCCCGCGCGAGGTGTGGTCCGCATACACATGTCTCGTCGTCCATCCCGGGCCCGTCGGAGACCGCGGGCCCTCGTCCCTCGACTGGGCGATTCACGAGGACGTCGGCGAGTGGGGCGTGACGGTCCTGCAGGCCGACGCGGAGATGGACGCGGGCGACGTCTGGGCCTCGGTCGCCTGCCCGGTGCCCCGGGTGGCCAAGAGCGAGCTGTACCGCGGCGAGGTGTCCGACGCGGCGGCTGCCGCGGTGATGCTGGCGGTGGAGCGTTTCGCGACCGGGACGTATTCACCGCAGCCGCAGACCGAAGGCGGTGGGGGAAGAACCCGGCCGTATCTCGATCAGAGCGTCCGGCAGATCGACTGGGCTTCGGAGTCCACCGAGACGATCGTCCGCAAGCTGCGGGCCGCGGACTCGCAGCCCGGCGTACTGGACGAACTGCTGGGCAGCGAGTGGTACATGCACGGTGGCCACCGCGAATACGAGCTGCGAGGGCACCCCGGCGACCTTCTGGCGACCCGGGCCGGAGCCGTCTGCCGGGCGACGACGGACGGCGCCGTGTGGATTCCCGAATTGCGGGCCCGGCGCGGGCCGGGGCAGCCCCCCACCTTCAAACTCCCTGCCGTCACCGCGCTCGGCGGCCGGCTGCCCTCCTTGCCGGAGAGCCCTGCGCCGTCGCGTCCGGACGGTCAGTGGCGTGCCTGGAGCGACATCAGCTACCGCGAGGAGAGCACCGTCGGCTTCCTTTCCTTCTCCTTCCCCGGCGGCGCCATGAGTACGACGCAGTGCCGGCGCCTGCTGGCGGCCTATCACGAGGCCTGCTCGCGCCCCACGTCGGTGCTGGTCCTCGGCGGCGGCCAGGTCTTCTCCAACGGCATCCACCTCAATGTGATCGAGGCCGCCGACGATCCCGGTGCGGAATCCTGGGCGAACATCAACGCGATCGACGATCTGGTCGAGGCCGTGCTGAGGACCACCGACCGGCTGGTGGTCGCCGCCGTCGGCGGGTACGCCGCTGCGGGCGGGGTGATGCTCGCCCTGGCCGCGGACGAGGTGTGGTGCAGATCGGGCACCGTGCTGAACCCGCACTACCGGCTGATGGGGCTGTACGGCTCCGAGTTCTGGACGTACACCCTGCCGCGCCGGGTCGGTCCGGCAGTCGCCGAGCGCCTCATGCGCCAGGCACTGCCCGTCAGCGGGACGGCAGCGCAGCGGCTGGGCCTCGTCGACCGCCTGGTCGAGTGCACCCCACAGGCGTTCACGGCAGAGGCAGCCCGGCTCGCCGGACACCTCGCTTCCCTGCCCTCCCTGCAGCAACGGATCGCCGCGAAGAAAGCCGAACGGGACCACCAGGAGAGTCTGAGGCCGCTCGCAGCCTTCCGGGAGGAGGAACTGGCCCTCATGCGCCGGACCTTCTCCGACCCGTCCGCCCCCTACCACGCGCTGCGACACGCATTCGTACGCAAGGAGAAGCCGCTGCGAACGCCGCCGCATCTGAGCGTCGCGGTGCCGGGAGCGCGTGTGACGGACCGGCTCTCCGAGCCCCGTGTCACTGGACCGGCCCCCGAAAACAAGGCCCCGGCACCGGATGCCTGTTACGAAGAAGGCGGGTACCACATGCCGACTGTCACGCCATACCTCCCCGAGGGGGCACCCTGATGAATGCAGCCACGCCGACCGCGGCCCAGGACGCGGACGCCGCCGCAGGACCCGCCGACGAAGCCGGCCCCATCCATATCCTCTGGATCAATGCCGGGCTGAGCTGCGACGGCGACTCGGTGGCCCTGACGGCGGCCATGCAGCCGAGTATCGAGGAGATCGTCACGGGCGCGCTGCCGGGCCTGCCCAAGATCGCTGTCCACTGGCCCCTGATCGACTTCGAGTGCGGTCCGGTCGGGGGAGCGGACACGTTCATCGAATGGTTCTTCAAAGGCGAGCGCGGCGAGATCGACCCGTTCGTCCTGGTGATCGAAGGGTCGGTCCCCAACGAGTCGATCAAGCCGGAAGGCTACTGGTGCGGCTTCGGCGACAACCCCGAAACCGGCCAGCCGATCACCACCAGCGAGTGGATCGACCGGCTCGCGCCCAAGGCGCTGGCTGTCGTCGCGATCGGAACGTGTGCCACCTACGGCGGCATCCACGCCATGGAGGGCAACCCGACCGGCGCGATGGGAGTGCCCGACTATCTGGGCTGGGACTGGAAGTCCAAGGCCGGCATTCCGATCGTGTGTGTGCCCGGCTGCCCGATCCAGCCCGACAACTTCTCCGAGACCCTGACCTACCTGCTCTACCAGGCGGCGGGTGCCGCTCCGATGATCCCGCTGGACGACAAGCTCCGGCCGACCTGGCTCTTCGGTGCCACCGTGCACGAGGGCTGCGATCGCGCCGGCTACTACGAACAGGGCCAGTTCGCCGAGACGTACGACTCACCCAAGTGCCTCGTCAAGATCGGCTGCTGGGGACCCGTCGTCAAGTGCAACGTGCCCAAGCGGGGCTGGATGAACGGGATCGGGGGCTGCCCGAACGTCGGCGGCATCTGCATCGCCTGCACGATGCCGGGATTCCCGGACAAGTTCATGCCGTTCATGGACGAACCGCCCGGCGCGAGGGTCTCGAGCGGCGCCAGCGGAGTGTACGGCACCGTGATCCGCAGGCTGCGGTCCATCACGGCCAGGACGGTGGACAAGGAGCCGAAGTGGCGCCACACGGGGGAGAAGCTGACCACCGGTTACCGGCGGCCGTGGTGATCCCCTGCCCCATCCGCATCAGATTTCCCCGCGCCGCATCCGAATGAGACCTCTCCGCACGACCCAACTCCCGCTTGAAGAAGGGCACGGCACTCACGATGGCACCGAAGACCAAGGCGGCCGGCGACGGCAGTGGCCTGATGGAAATGTCCTGGGATCCGATCACCCGGATCGTGGGCAGTCTCGGTATCCACACAAAGATCGACTTCAAGCAGAAGCGGGTCGCGGAGTGCTACAGCACCTCGTCCGTCTTCCGCGGCTACAGCGTCTTCATGCGCGGCAAGGACCCGCGGGACGCGCACTTCATCACCAGCCGGATCTGCGGAATCTGCGGCGACAACCACGCGACGTGTTCGGTGTACACGCAGAACATGGCGTACGGCGTCAAGCCCCCGCATCTCGGTGAGTGGATCATCAACCTCGGTGAGTCCGCGGAGTACATGTTCGACCACAACATCTTCCAGGAGAACCTGGTCGGGGTCGACTACTGCGAAAAAATGGTCCGCGAGACCAACCCCGGCGTCCTCGAACTCGCCGAGCGCACCGAGGCGCCGCACGCGGGGGAGCACGGCTACCGCACCATCGCCGACATCATGCGCTCGCTCAACCCGATCGAAGGCGAGTTCTACCGCGAAGCCCTCCAGGTGAGCCGCTACACACGGGAGATGTTCTGTCTGATGGAGGGCCGCCATGTGCACCCCTCCACGCTCTACCCGGGCGGCGTCGGCACCGTCGCCTCCGTACAGCTGTTCACGGACTACCTCACCCGCCTCATGCGGTACGTCGAGTTCATGAAGCGTGTCGTCCCCCTGCACGACGACTTGTTCGACTTCTTCTACGAGGCGCTGCCCGGGTACGAGGAAGTCGGCCGCCGGCGCGTGCTGCTCGGCTGCTGGGGAGCCCTCAACGACCCAGAGTACTGCGACTTCACCTACGCCAACATGAGCGACTGGGGGCGGCGGATGTTCGTCACCCCCGGCATCGTCGTCGACGGCAAGCTCGTCACCAACGACCTCACCGAGATCAACCTCGGCATCCGCATCCTGCTGGGCAGCTCGTACTACGACGACTGGCAGGGCCAGGAGCAGTTCGTCACCCACGACCCGCTCGGCAATCCCGTCGACCCGCGCCACCCGTGGAACCAGCACACCATCCCGGCCCCGCAGAAGCGGGACTTCAACGACAAGTACAGCTGGGTGATGTCCCCGCGCTGGTTCGACGGCAAGGACCATCTGCCGCTGGACACCGGTGGCGGACCCATCGCACGCCTGTGGTCGACGGCGCTGTCCGGACTCGTCGACGTCGGCTATGTCAAGGCCACCGGCAACAGCGTCGTCATCAACCTGCCGCGCACGATGACCAAGCCCGAGACCACCTTCGAATGGAAGATCCCGCGCTGGAGCAATGCGCTGGAACGCAACCGCGCCCGCACCTACTTCCAGGCCTACGCCGCGGCCATCGCCCTGCACTGCGCCGAGAAGGGCCTGGAGGAAGTACGGGCGGGCCGCAGCCAGACCTGGGAGAAGTTCGAGGTGCCGGACGAGTCCATCGGCTGCGGATTCACCGAGGCCGTGCGAGGGGTCCTCTCCCACCACATGGTCATCCGGGACGGGAAGATCGCCAACTACCACCCGTACCCGCCCACTCCGTGGAACGCCAGCACGCGCGACACCTACGGCACACCAGGCCCGTACGAGGACGCCGTGCAGAACACGCCCATCTTCGAGGAGAACTCCCCGGAGAACTTCAAGGGCATCGACATCATGCGCGCCGTGCGCAGCTTCGACCCCTGCCTTCCCTGCGGCGTCCACATGTACGTCGGAGGCGGCAAGACCGTGAAGTCGATGCACGTGCCCACCGGCCTGAGCGGTCTTGCCGGATGAGCGCGGCAGCTCGCACCGCGGCCCCGCCCGCAGACGGGGCCGCCGGAGGCATGAACGCGGAGCAGGCCGGACGGCGCGTGGAAGAGGTTCTCGACCGGCTGGCCGCCGCCGGTGACGAATCGGTACGCGCGGGGGCCGAGGAACTGGTACGGGTCCTGATGGACTTCTACGGCGCCGGACTGGCCCGTATCGTCCGGCTGCTCGACGCCCCCGGCAGCCGCCTGACCGGCCTGCTCGGAGACGAACTGGTCTCGAGCCTGCTCCTCCTGCACGACCTGCACCCCGAGGACACCGCCACGCGTATCACCCGTGCTCTGGACGCGGCCGGGGACCGCGCCTGGGAGGTGGCCGGTTTCGACGACGCCTCCGGGACGCTGCGTCTGCGGTCCTTGGGCGGTGCGGGTTGCGGCTGTGCCGCAACGACGGCGGGGGCTCAACAGGCCGTCGAGGACGCTCTGGCCTGCTTCGCGCCCGAGGTGAGGGCCGTGGAAGTGGAGACGGGCGTCGCCGCCGGGGAGCCTGCGCTGCTCCAGATCGGCACCCGTTCCGCCGCCCGCACCGGGCCCGGACCGGCCGTGGCGAAGACGCGGTGAGCGCGGCTCACCTCCGGCGGCAGCCCTCTGGGCCTCCGGCCGGTGAAGTACGCGGCCTGCGGCGGTTTCTGACGGACCGCCCAGTGCAGCAGGAGCGATGCGAACTGTGCGGAGTGGCGGTGGCCGAGGACAGCCACCGCCACCTGGTGGACACGGACAAGCGCGCACTAGCCTGCGCCTGCGTCCCGTGTGCCCTCCTGTTCGATCGGCCGGGTGCTGCGGGCGGCCGCTTCCGCGCCGTCCCGGACCGCTATCTGGCGGACGCGGACCATCGCCTGGACGACAGTGCCTGGGAGGTTCTGCAGATCCCGGTCGGCGTCGCCTTCTTCTTCCGCAACGCCGCGCTCGATCGCCTGGTCGCCCTCTACCCGAGTCCCGCGGGTGCGACCGAGAGTGAACTCGAACCGTCGGCCTGGCAGAGCGTGCTCGGCAACAGCCGGCTGGCTGCGCTCCTCGAACCCGACGTGGAAGCACTGTTGTTGCGCCGTGAGCAGGGCGGCAGCCGGACCGAGTGCTACCTCGTCCCGATCGACATCTGTTACGAACTGGTGGGCCGCATGCGCCTGTTGTGGCAGGGCTTCGACGGCGGAGCCGAAGCCCGGGCCGATCTGGAGTCGTTCTTCGAGCAGGTACGGTGCCGCGCCAGAGCGGTGCAGGGGGTGGACCGGCCATGACCGAGCTCGCCTTCACGTGTACCGGCGTACGGGCCGACCCGTACGCGGCCGGTCCGACGCTCGTCTTCAGGCTGCGCATCACCCCGTCCGACAACGCCCGTGTGCACGCCCTGGCCCTGCGCTGCCAGATCCGCATCGAGCCCGCGCGGCGCGGCTACGAGCCCGCGGAGGCCGATGCGCTGAACGTCCTCTTCGGTGAGCGCTCGCGCTGGGGCAGCACGCTCCAGCCGGTTCAGTTCGCCCAGGTCTCGCACATGGTTCCCGGCTTCACGGGGGAGACGGAGACCGACCTCGTCGTCCCCTGCACCTACGACATGGACGTCGCCGCCGGCCGGTACTTCAACGCCCTGGAAGCGGGCGAGGTGCCGCTGCTCATGCTGTTCTCCGGAACGGCCTTCACGGGAGCCGGCGGCTTCCGCGTCGAGCCTGTGCCGTGGGACCGGGAAGCGACCTTCCGCATGCCGGTCGAGGTGTGGCGGGAGATGGTCGAGCAGCACTTCCCCGGCTGCGGCTGGATCCGGCTGCCGCGCGACACCGTGGACGCACTGCTCGCCTTCCGGTCACAGCGGGCGCTGCCCTCCTGGGAGGCGGCCGTCCGCGCCCTGCTGGCCGAGGCCGACAGGCCGGAGCCCCCGCCGGGCCACAACCCGGACCGGACGCTGCTGCCCCACGCGACCGGAGGGACGGCACGGTGACGACAACCGCCTTTTCACCGGATACGGAAGCCCGGCTCGCCGTTGCCCGGCAGGTGGCGGACGCGGTGCTCTTTGAGGGCTATGTGCTCTACCCGTACCGTGCCTCGGCCGCCAAGAACCGGTTGCGCTGGCAGTTCGGGGTGCTCGTGCCACCGGCCTGGGCCGCCGAATGCGAGGAGCACGACTTCCAGCACACCGAATGCCTGATGGAACCGAAGGCGGGCGCACGCCTCGCGGTCGAGGTGCGCTTCCTGCACGCCCAGCGCCGGACCGTGCAACAGGTCCGGCAGGACGGTGGGTTCGAGACGGTGCCCGAACTCCCCCTGGAGGACCGCGTCCTGGTGCCCTGGGACGAGGGCGTCGAAGAGCGTGTCGAAGTGCTCGAACCTGTGGAAAGGCTGACAGGAGACGGCGTCACCGTCCCCTTCACCCGCCCCGCCCGCGAGCAGACCGAGCCCGTCCTGGACGCGGCCGGGCGGACGGTCGGCCGGCTGATTCGCCGGTGCGAGGAGATCAGCGGCGTCGTGCGGCTGACAGCGCGTGAACTCGAAGGGCCCTACCGGGTGATGTGCCTGACCGCTGTCGTGGAGAACACCAGCTCCTGGAGCCCGCCCGACGGCTCGGGCGACCGTGACGCGGCACTGGCGCGCTCGCTGGTGGCCGCGCACCTCCTGATGGGCCTCAGCGCCGGATCGTTCCTGTCGATGACGGATCCGCCCGAGTGGGCCAAGGGCGCAGTCGCCAACTGCCGCAACCTGCACACCTGGCCTGTCCTCGCCGGGGAACCCGGCCGCGCGGACCTGGTGCTGTCCTCTCCCATCATCCTGGAGGACCACCCGGCCATCGCACCGGAGAGTCCAGGGACCCTCTACGACGCCACCGAGATCGACGAGATCCTCGCGCTGCGCACCGCCGCCCTCACCGACGAGGAGAAGCGCGAGGCCCGTGGCACCGACGAACGGGCCGCCGCAGTGATCGACCTGGCCGACTCGATGCCCCCCGAGGTCCTCGAGCGCCTGCACGGCGCGGTGCGTTCGCTGCGCGAGGTGACCGCCCCAGCCGCACCAGCCGCCCCAGCCACGCCGGACGTGCCGGACGGGGTGCAGCGGCCGGACACGCCCTGGTGGGACCCGGCAAGCGACTCCGGCTTCGACCCGGCACACGACCGCGCCCTCGTCGACGGCCACTCGCTCGGCGCCGGGAGCCGCGTACAACTGCGCCCGGGTCTGCGGCGCACCGACGCACAGGACCTGTTCCTGAACGGCCGCAGCGCCAGGGTCGAGGCGGTGCTGCACGACGTGGACGGGGCAGTGCACCTTGCGGTGACCGTCGAAGGCGATCCGGGAGCCGACATCCGCCGCGAGCAGGGCCGCTTCCTGTACTTCCAGCCCGACGAGGTCGTCCCCCTGGAGGACGGATGAAACGCCCGGAGGGCAACAGCGGCCGGACCCTGGTCGCCGGTGTCGGAAACATCTTCCTCGGCGACGACGGCTTCGGCGTCGAGACGGTGCGCGGACTTTCGGTGGAGCAACTTCCGGAGCACGCCGAGGTCGTGGACATCGGCGTACGGGGAGTCCACCTGGCGTATCAGCTCCTCGACGGCTACGACATGCTCGTCCTGGTCGATGCCACGACACGGGGCGGCGCCCCCGGCACGGTGTACCTGATCGAGGCCGACCGCCCGGGCGACATAGAGCCCCAGGGCGCCCTGCTGGACGGCCACCGGATGTCCCCCGACGCGGTCCTGGCCCTCCTGGGCACCCTCTGCGCGGGCACCGGCGCACATCCACCGCGGCGCACCCTGGTCGTGGGCTGCGAACCCGCCGACGTGGAGGAAGGCATCGGCCTCAGTCCACCGGTGGCTGCCGCGGTGCCGGAGGCCGTACGACTGATCCTGGGTCTACTACGGGGCGGCGAGCAGGAATCGCCCGTGCCGTCGGCTGCGGTCGGCGAGACCGCGAAGTGAGGAGACAACCATGAAGAAGACAATCATCGGCGGCGCGGCCGCTGCGGTCGTTCTTGCGGCGGCTGTCAAACAGATGCTGCCGGATCTCGTGCGGTACCTGCGTATCCGCAGGATGTGATGCGTATCCGCAGGATGTGAGCGGCGGGCGGTTCCCTGAACCCACCGACAGCGACCTGGACGCGCCGGCCACCGGGGCGCACGCCCGGCATGCCACGGGCCGTACGCACTGGTCAGACCCGGTATCTGCTCGGCGAAGCGTGCTGCGCGCAGTCGGCGTCGCGGCACACGGCATCGTTCCACCGGGACCGGCACGGGCTCCGGTGGAGAGAGTGGCCTGGCCGACCTAGCGGGCGAGCGCCCCGTTCTGGGCGCCGGACGCGGACTGCCACGCCTCCATGCCCGCTCGGGACGCCTCCTTGGCCTGGCGCCACTTCATGGCCGCTTGCTGGGCCGGGGGCACATCCATGTCACGGATCATGCGCCGACCTTCTTTGAACACAGCGAAGGCCACGGTGGCCATGCCGACGCACGCCACCGCGGCACCGGCCGCGGTGAGCACAGCACCGGCCGTGACGAGCCGGGTGTCGATCTCGATCGTCCGCTGGGACTGGTGGGGATGGTTCATGTCTCCACCATCCAATGGGGGGAACCACATCGCATCCCGACCAGCGCATCAGGACACCGGACAACCCGAGTGGCGGTACGTATGGCCGGTCGCCGGGTCAGCCACTGCGGTGGCCGCAGCTGTGAGGGAACGGGCGGCACGGCTGGGAGCCGACGCGTGGGCACCGAGCTCGGGCATCAGCTCACGGTGAGGGTGCCCTTCATGTTCGGGTGGATGGTGCAGATGTAGGGAAAGCTGCCGGATGTGGCTGGAGCGATGAAGGTGGCTGTTTCGCCGGCATCGATGTCGCCGGTGTCGAATGCCTTGTCCCCGGTGGCGGTCACGGTGTGCGTGACCGAGTCCAGGTTCTCGACGATGACCTTCGTCCCGGGCCGCACCTGAAGACTCGCCGGCGTGAAGGCGAAGTTCTTGATCGAGAGGTGCGCCGCGCCAGTGTTGGAGGTGCTCGGGGCGGACGCGGCGCTGGTGGTGGTCGCTGGGGTGGTGGTGTTGTTGCCGCTGCCGTTGCCGCCGTTCGAGCAGCCGGCCAGGGCGAGCAGGATGCAGACTCCGCCCACTCTGAGGGCGGTGTGGGCCCGGTGGGGATAGGTGAGTGACATGCCGGGCGGACCTTCCGACGATGGATGCTGTGGTCTGGGCGCGGCCGGTGATCGGTCGCCGCATCCAGATTCACCGTCCTCGGTGGCGCTCGCCAGAGCGGTACCGCCAGCCGCGGCGCCGGCTCACCTGAATGCCGAGCACGGGGGCGCCGCTCGATGCCGATGACGTCGGCCAGAACGTCAGAACTCGCTGTTGATGATCGCCTCGACCAGGACTTTGCCCTCCGACGTCATACTGATCTGTTCGGCGCAGTCGTCCACGACGGTCAGGCCGCGTTTCTCCAGTGACTGAAAAATGTGCCGCCACGGCTCGTCCAGCAGGGATCGTCCGGCGAAACGCTGCTGATGGAACGTGTCGCGCAGCGGCTGCAGAGTCGACAGCGCCATCTTGATGGACCTGGCCTCCTGAGCATCTTCGGAGAAACGGGTCGCTGAGCCGAGCGGAAGCCGGCCGGCCTCTACGGCTGCGGAGTACGTCCTCCAGTCCACATGGGCGATCGCCTCCGATGCGCGGCAACTGGAACTGCCACCCAGTCCGATTGCGACCTCGGCTTCCTGCTTGTCCTGGTCGACCATGATGGACTTCCACGTCTCCGGGCCAAGGCCTTCGCGCGCGAAGTACATGGTGGGCTGCTCACGGAAACCGGCGCGGGTCAGACCCTCGGTGAGGATCTCACGCATTTGGTACTGCTCGCCGAGCGTCGGCCAGCGATGGCCGTCTTCGACCAGCTTGTTTCTGTAGGCGGGCAGTTGCCAGGCCGCAGGTTTCTCCCCGGACACTCCGGTTCTGGTGTCGCTGAAGGACTTCAGATGCAGCTTGGCGCACACCACCGCCGTCAGATCGTGCTCGACGACCATGTCGAGGTCCCTGCGGACGCTGTCGACGCTCTGGTCAAGGAGTCCGTACATCAGGTCGATGCTGATCCACTCGAAGCCGACGCGCCGTGCGTTGCCGATGAAGTCCACACACATCTGTGCGGTGTGCTCGCGGCCGCACTGCTCGAGCACCGAGTCGTCGAACGACTGCACTCCGCTGGACAGTTTGCTGCAGCCCAGCTCGGCCAGCAGCTCCAGCTTCTCGACGGTGAACGTGCTGGGATCGCCTTCGAAGCGGATGGCTGTGTCCGGGGTGAAGTTGAAGTTCTCTTGGTAGAAGCGGAGCAACCGGCGGATGGCGACCGGTGGAAGCAGCGACGGTGTGCCGCCGAAGACGTTGAACTCGCCGATCGGCGCTGACGCCAGGTTTGGCACCTCGCGCAGCCACATTTCGGCTTCGCGGATGTTCCAGTCGACCCACTGGGTTGCTTTGCTGTCGGTGACTTCCGGTTGTCCTTTGACCAGGACCACCGGGTACTGGCAGAAGCGGCACCGGTACGCGCAGGTGGGGATGTAGGACCACAGGTGTATCGGGGCAGTCGAGGCAAGCTGCCGGTTGAGATCGATGAGGAATTCGGACGGCGGGTAGTCCGTGATGTCGCCGGGGAACACATGCGCGCCGAACGGGTCCGCGGTCACATATTCGAGCAGGTGCCGGTTCGCTGGGTCGTCCAGCGCAGCCAGTACTGAAGGAACCGGGTATCCGGGATCAAGCTGATGCAGAGAGGCCACCGCCTGCTCATAGCTGAGATTCATCAGAAGACCCCTCCATTCCCGAAGTAGTTGTGTGCCTCGCCGGATTCCCTGTCCTCGCAGAAGTACTTGACGAACTCGTGGAATCGCTCGGGCGGGACGTCTCGCAGGCAAGCCGGCAGCGGTGGCGGAGAGCCGATGTCCTCGCCCACGGCGGCGCGCAGTCTGGCGAACAGCTCGTCGGCGAATTCGAAGTACAACCGGTAGGACGGGGTCTTGTAGGAGTGGATGGCGGTGAAGTCAAGTACCCGCATTTCGTCCCTGATCTCCGCTATGCGCCGCCCGAGTTGTTTCGCGAGTGCGGATCCGAAGAACTGCACGACTGCGTCGTCGTCGAGCAGGGAGGGGGTCAACAGGACCGGTAGGAGAGTGTTTTTCGGCACGAAGTCCTTGATGGAGAACTCCCATGCCTGTTGAGCCTCCTCCGCAGTGAGGTCTCCTTCGCGGTCCGCTGCCGTATCCTGCACCCGGATGTCCCGCATGACGATGATCCCGTCGGATCCGTAGGCGCGGCCGGTGATCACCTCATCGATGGCGTGGTTGACCCGCCGCGGATTGATTTCCACCCGGGAGCCGGGCACGTACGTGATCTCCTCTCCCGCACTGGAGACTCGAATTCCAAAATCCCAGTCGTCGGAGAGGTGGCTGACGAAATGACCGTCCCGTAGCTGGTAGAAGATCTCGATACCACCGACCTTCTCGTAGGCATCCCTGTCGACAGCGAATCCCTTGCCGTCCGGGAAACCGCCGAACAGTCCGAACGTTTCGGCTCGGCAGCGCAGCGTGCGCTGGATGGCGGTCCACAACCTCGGTCGACGGGTGAAGTGCTCCTTGGCGTAGTAGTAGTTGCAGACACCGATGGCGGCTTTACTGGACTCCATCGCGGTGTACAGCTCCCACAACCAATCCTGGTCCACTGTGCAGTCGGCGTCGGCCGAGACGAGGTAGAACCTCTCCTCGGCGGCGGATCGCGCGCGTCTCCTGCTGCGCACTGACGCGAAGTCCATGCCCTTCTTCCGCGCGCAGGCGACGCCCTGCTCGGGTTCGGGAACGACATGAATCGCGAGATCGGGGTGGTCGACGGCGAATCGGCGCGCGATCCTCACCGTGTCGTCGGTGGAGTTGTTGTCCACCAGCACAACCTCGTACAGCGACTTGTCCAGGGGGCCATCTCCACAACGCTGTTCGTGGAGCGAGCTCAGCACAGCAGGCAGGTTGTCCGCCTCGTTGTACACCGGTAGTACGACGCTCAGCCGTGTCCGCTCGCCCATCGGGGGCAACAGCAGCTCGGCCAGCACCTCGCCGACATGGGCCACACCGAAGTGCTCCATGCCCAGCCGGTAGTTGAACTCCGCCGTCTCGTCGCGCTTCCGCTCGTCCAGCAGCAGGTCGGCCACACTGTCGACAAACGATGGGGTGGGCAGATCGCTGGTGGCGAGCTCCAGGACGGGGGCGCGGAAACCCTTGTCGCCATACACCGTGTCATACAGTGCGTAGCGACTGGCGATGTAAGGGACGCGCGACGCAATCGCTTCCCCGATCGGATTCCCATAGCTTTCGTAGTCGTACGAGGTGAGGAAGGAAGCTACGTCGGCATGGGCGAGCACGTCCTGTACCGAGTATCCACGCCCGGACGGACATCCGACCTGGGCCTCGTGCGGCGCGAGCCAACCACCGAAGACCACCCGGTCACGGACGCCGAGCGACTCGGCGAGACATATGAGCCTCGCGTGCTCACCCGGTGATTCCGTGGGGTCGCCGGCGACGAAGAGATACACCTCCGCGCGGTCCGCGAGGCCGGCCACCAGGTGTATGTCCCGGTCGATCCGTTTCTGCGGAATGATCCTGGTACAACGGGCAATGAGCAGGGCATCCTCGGGGATTTGGTGCTCACGACGGAAATCGGCGTTGTGCTGGTCAATGACCGCTGGTACGTGCGTGAAGCTGTTGGGCAGGACACCGATGTTCTCCAGACCCGGCACCCACTCAAGAGTCTTGCGCCGGGCCTGGTCGTGCAGCACAACGTAGTGGATGTGGGGTGAGTTCACTGGAGCCACGGTGTGTGAATAGGGAAAGTCACCGTACTTCTTGATGCCCGGTTCGCTCTGCCACATGAGGTCGTGGTCGCGCCACAGAACGAATCGGCCCAGCCCGTTTCGGCGCCCGTAGCGCTCGATGGCCCGGTAGAGCGCCTTCGTGTACACGACGTTCTCCGGAAGGGTGCCGTTTTCGACTATCACGAAGGACACGTCGAGCCGCTGCCAGTGCTCCTCGATCCGCCGGCCCAGAGCCTCGGCAACAGCATCTATCCGGGGCAGCAGTTGCTCGCCCGCTCCGTCCTGGATGTACTCCCGCATGACAGTGGAAACAAACGACTGGTCGTAGCCGGGGATCTCGTCAATACCGTTGATCCGGCCGAGCCGGACCCAGTCGGGGAGCAGTGCGGCTTCGTCGCGGTAGGGCTTGAAGAAGAGACCCTTGTCGGCCTTGATGTCGTAACCGAGGTCGAGATGTACGCGACAGCCCTGGTCCCGGAACACTCGCGCGGCCTTCACGAATTCCACCACCAGGCCGGAAATCGGAGTGGCGTCGAAGGATACTCCCCACAGAACGGTCATGGAATCGGCTCCCCTGCCCGCTGTAGCACGTCAGTGATCTGCGAAAACCATTGGCCCCCAGCCCGCGCCGTTTCCCGGATTATAGCGGCGATCGTGAACCCGGCCATGGACGCCGGAGAGTGGAAGCGGCATGAGAGCCGTTTCAAATTCACTCTAAGGCGCAGCAGGAAAGTTCGCACAGTCACGGACGTGCTCTGCCCCGGGTAGCTCTGGCCGAGCCAGGACGACCGCGGCGGCGCTCCGCGTCGGCCTCCGGGAACTCGGATTCGCCCGCTGCCGCGCCCGGCTCACGAGACCACTTCCTTGTACTGCCCGAGAAAGTCGAACTCTCCGCCGACGGTACGGAACAGGAACAACAGCGCGTCGTTGGTGTAGCCCTTGTCCGCGGTGTACTCGATCGTCCGGCTGATGCCGCGGTGGTCGACCTCGGACATGTGACGCACGATCGCGCCCCGTTCCCCCAGAGCAGAGCCCTTCCTCGCACAGACCTCGGCCAGGAACAGCACGGCGTCGTATGCCTCCGCCGCGTACCAGCCAGGGCGCTCGCCGAACCGTGCGCGGTAGGCCGCCGTGAAGGAGCGGGTCCTCGGCGCGGACGTCGGATCGATGAAGGTGGTGGCGAACACCCAGCCCTCGGCGCCGGCACCCGCGGACTTCAGGAACCGTGTGCCGAAGGCCCGTTGGGTCGCGACCCGGGCCCCGGTGAACCGCGCCTTCCGCAGCGCCGACGCGAAGGCGCCCGCACGTTCGTGGCTTCCGCTGAACACAACCGCGTCCGCACGATCCGCCATGACCTTCCCTGCGAGCGCGGCGGAGTCGAACGTCCCGGCAGCGACGCTGGTGACGGTCGCGTCCCTCCCCTCCCGACGCAGCACCCGTTGGAGGTCGTCGCACAAGGTCCAGGCGAAGTCGCCCTCGGCCCGGTCGTCCACGAGGAACACCTTGCGCGCGTGGGCGGGGCCGGTGAGATAGGCGTAGCAGGGGGCCGCGAGCAGCTGATCGGCTGGCCGCAGCGCCGCATGCGAGCGGAGGGTGGACGTGTTGGCCCCTTTGACCTGCGGCGCGACCCCCACTGAAACCGAGAGGACCGGCATCACAGCCTTGGTGTAGGTGTCCTCCACGGCGACGAAGCATCTGTCGGTGGTGGGGCCCAGCACGGCGAGCACACCCTTGTCCGCCGTCAGTCGCCCTGCCAGGTCCCGGGCCCGTTCGGGCTCGCCCCCGTCGTCGTACGCTCGCAGCTTCAGCCGCAACGGGCGACTGCTCTCGGCGTTGACACGCTCGACGGCCAGCTGGGCGCCGTTGAGCTGTGCGTGCCCGGTGTCCTTCGTAGTGCCGGACAGGTCACCCTGGAAGGCCACGACGAGTTCGGGCCGTGAGGCGGAGGCGGGCGAGGCGCCGCCGCCTGTCTTCCGGCCGGCACGGGTGCTCCACCACCAGGCTCCGCCGCCGACCACCAGTGCTCCGGCCGCCCCACCGATGCGCAGGAAACCACGGCGGCCCACGACGGGTGTGCGGGACTCCGGATCCACCAGCGACGTCACCGTAGCGGCTTCCGAGGACGCCGTGTCGGCAGGTGCGGACACCCGGGTCGGCTCGATCGCCTCCATGCCGAGCACGGCCGCGGACCGGTCGGCAATCAGCCCCGTGACCGGCTCGGGCAGCCACCGCTCCCGGTCGTCGGGCGCGATCTCTTCCAGCGTCTCGCGGACCTGGGCGGCGGTCGGCCGCCGTGCCGGATGCTTGTCCAGGCACGCTCGTACGAGCGGCTCCAGCGCCTCCGGCAGCCCGGGCAGGTCCGGCTCCTCGTAGACCGTGCGGAGCAGCATGCCGGCGGCCGCACCGCCGCCGAACGGCCGTACGCCCGTGGCGGCGAAGGCCAGCAGACAGCCCAGCGAGAAGACATCGCTGGGCGGACCGATCTCGTCGGCGCGTGCCCGCGCCTGCTCGGGCGACAGGAATCCGGGGGAGCCGACGATCACGCCGCTGGACGTGAGCGCCGTACCCTCTGGTGTCCGTGCGATGCCGAAGTCGATCAGCCGGGGCCCGTCCGGGGCCAGCAGCACGTTGCCCGGCTTCACATCGCGGTGCACCAGCCCCGCCCGGTGGACCGCCTCCAGCGCCTCGGCGAGCCGCAGCCCCAGGACACACACCGTGGCGGAGGACAACGGCCCTTGCGACGCCACACCTCGGAGAGGGAAGGCCCCGGTACGAACGCGGTCGCCAGCCACGGATCCTCCGTTTCGGCGTCCGCGTCCAGCAGCGGAACCACCCAGGGGCTGTCCACCTGCCGTGCCACGGCGATCTCCCGGCGGAACCGGACCCGGAAATCCTCGCTGTCGGCGTGGACCGCCCGCACGACCTTGACCGCGGCGAACGCCCCTCCCGGCGCGCGGGCCAGGAAGACGACGCCCATGCCGCCGGCGCCGAGCCGCCGAAGCATCCGGTAGCGGCCGAGCCGGGACGGATCGGCCGTACGGAGCGGTTCCATCAGGCCGTGTGCGGCGCGGGGCCGCCGTACACGAAGCGACCCTTTTCGACCCGCCAGAGGAAGACCCCGGTGCCGTCGATGACCATGTGGCCGATCTTGTCGAACGCGAACGGCTTTGTGACGCCCTGGTACTTGATGGCCCGCACGGCGGCGAGCAGTTCTTTGCGGGTGCGGCTCTTCGCCGGCAGGTTCGCCAGGGCCTTGAGCACCATGCCCGTCACGTCATAGGCCTCCGCCGCGTACCGAGGCGGCGCCTCGTTCCAGCGTTTCCGGTAGACATCGGCGAACGCCTTGGCCTCGGGCTTGAGCGTCGCGTCGACGACCGGTGCGACGATCGTCCATCCGTCGGCGGCCTCCTTCGCCAAGTTGAGGAAACGAGAATCGAGCAGGTCCGGGCCGGAGGCGCGGGCACCGGAGAACTCGCGCTGCCGCAGCGTCCGGGCGAGCGAGGCGGCCCGGTCGTGCAGTCCGGCGAAGGCGATGGAGTCGGCATCGGCGGCCAGCAGATCGTCCACCGCGTCACCGAAGCCGGACCGCATCGCGCCCACCACCCGGGGCAGGTACGGCTGTCGCTCGTCCCGCAGCACCCTGCTCAGGTTGCTGCTGAGCTCCCAGCCGTAATTGTCGGCCGCGCGGTCGACAACGACACCGATCCTGCGCGAGTGCGCGGTCCCGCGCAGATAGGCGCTCATGAAGAAGGGGAGCAGGGAGTCGGGGAGCCGTGCGTGCAGGAACGAACGGAAGCCCTGGACGCTGAGGTTGATGGCTACAGGGGACACGGCGACCACCGGCAGGAGGCCGGCGTCGTACGCGGCGAGCACCGACGGGTCGTCCGCGAGCTGCTTGGCCAGCCGTGCCGCGACGGCCGGGTCGCCGGAGTCGTCGACGGCCCGCACCTTCACGTCGAAGGGCGCGTCGCCTCGGGCGTTGAACTCCGCGACATGCCAGCCCCAGTCCGCGCTCCTGAGCCTGCCCCGTCTCGCGCCGGGTGCCGCTGAGGTCGCCGTGCACCGCGAGGGTGTAGGCGGGGCGCCGGGAAGCGGCGGGCTTCCTTTCGCCAGGGCCGCCGTCCCTGCCCAGGCTCCACCAGCCCGCGCCCGCCGACGCCGCGAGCACCGCGCCCCCACCGGTGAGCAGAAGGAAGCGGCGCCGTCCGGGAGTCCGGGTGCCGTCCGTGACCGCCGGCACCGCGTCGTCGTTGTCGGGGCGCTCCGATGCCGGTTCGGTGTCGGCATCCTGAGGTCCGTTCCTGCCCCGGGAGTTTTCCCCGGGGAGCTCTCCGTTCGCGAGGTGCCGGCCGAGATCTCGGTGCTGTCGATGTCCGGCAGCGCGAGTGCGGCGGCCGAGCGCCGGGCGATCAGCCTCGTGACTCCTTCCGGCAGCCACGAGGCGGCGCCGCTGACCGCCTTCGCAGCGCCGTCCGCCGGGCCACGGTTGGGCCCGTTCTGGGTCAGGCCGCGGGCAGGCGCATCAGCCGGTTCACCGGCCGGGTGACCGGGAAGCAGTTCCCGCACCAGTTCCTCGACACCGGGCCGCTGCGCCGGGTCCTTCTCCAGGCAGCGCGACACCACCTCGCCCAGCGCGGGCGGGACACCATCGAGGTCGGCAGGGTCGTGCACGGCCCGGTACAGCAGGGCGTCGAGCGCCCCGGTACCGAACGGCGGCCGACCGGTCGCCGCGAACGCCAGGACGCAACCGAGGGAGAACACATCACTGGCTGGACCGATCGCCTGCCCGCCGCGCCCCTCGGCCTGCTCCGGTGACAGATAGCCGGGTGTGCCGACCACCAGCCCCGTCGCGGTGAGCGCCGTGTCCTCGGGAGCCCGCGCGATACCGAAGTCGATGAGCCGCGGCCCGTCGAGGCAATCAGCACGTTGCCCGGTTTGAGGTCCCGGTGGACCAGCCCCGCCCGGTGGACCTCGCCCAGGGCCTGCGCCAGCCGGCCGCTGAGGATCCGCAGTCGAGCTCACCTACCACTTGGACACCATCTCTACCCGCGCGTGCCCAGCCATCACCTGCCGGAGCTCGCGCGCCGGCTCGAAGGCCATTTCGCCGCTCACGGGGTTCGGCCGGTGCGCGTTGTCTGACACTCGTGACCGCGTTCTCGACGCCACCCTCGCCTGCCTGGTGCGCAACGGCCACGGAGGTACCACCGCGCGGGCGATCGCCCAGACCGGCGGGTTCGCGCCCGGCGTCATCTACTACCACTTCTCGGACCTGGACGATCTGCTGGTGGCGGCGCTGGCACGGACCAGCGCGTCCCGGATACGGCGCTACCGCGCCGAGTTGTCCGGGACCGACCGGGCCGTGCCCGCGGTCGCACGGCTCCGCGAGCTCTACGACGAGGACACCGAGACCGGGCACATCGCCGCCGTTCAGGAGCTGTACGCCGGTGCCAGGCCCGGGTCGGGGCTGGCCGCCCAGCTGGCCCTCGAAACCCGGAACTGGGAGGAGCTGGCCGAGGAACTGCTGACCGCGATGCTGCGCGGCAAGCCACTCGCTTCCGTCATACGCGTATCCGTACTGGCGAGCGCGGCCGTGGCGTTCTACCTCGGCATGGAAACCCTCACCCATCTCGGCGGCGACCGGTCCCGTCCGGCGACCCACTTCGACCAGGCCGCCAGGCTCGCCGCGGTCTTCGACCGGATCCCTCGCCTGAACCGGCGGGCACGACGGGCGCCTTGAGCCTGCGGCCGGCGCGTCATGGCGCAGCGCGGACATGGCCATCGCCCCACCACACCACTCAAAAGGCGGTACCGGGAGGCTTGATCCGCCGTGCGAGAGCCATTTCCGGACAACGATCAGTGATGTGAGCATCGGCAGACAACCAGCGGCGCGTTCCACCGTTCTCACATGTCGGCCACGGTTTGACCACAACTCGACGTCCGTGCGCCCCGGTTCATCCCACTGCTCCACTGGCCCTCGCAGACGAGGAACCGATGATCAGACACCACTGCAATCGCCTCTGGCGTTCAGCACTCGCCGCAACCGCCGCGTTCGCCGTCATCGCGGCCGTGGCCGCTGCCGCGCCCGACACCCGAACGACCGCGTCCTCACCGAAGCTCCGTCTGATAGCCGCGTCCACTTCTGTGACGCTCGACCGGGAGAAAGGCGAACCCGGCGGCGTCTACCTGGACCTCGGCACGTATGTCACCACAGAGGGCGGTCCCCTCGAATTCAAGGCGACACGCACGTCGTACAAACACCCTGTCGTCGTCCAGCAGGTCATCCGCGAAGGAAACAAGACCCGGACCCGAAAGCTGCCGAACGGTCTTGTGAAGGACTTCTCCGGCCTGACTGCCTTCCTGCAGGTCACCATCGTCGACGCGAAGGGAAGGACGGTCGCGAACAGGAAGGAAACCTTCTGCCCGAACAACGCGTCCGGACGGATCCGGCCCGACGCTCCGCCCAAGTCGAAATATCCGGAGAGCTGTCCGACGAACCCCTTCACTCTCGGCTCGGTGTGGGGCGTGGAGAACGGCTGGGCCTCCAACACCTACGCCGGCTCCTACTCCGAGCCGGTGGACCTGCCTGCTGGTCAGTACACCGCCAAACTGTCCGTCACGAAGCCCTATCGCGATCTGCTCGGCCTGCCGAACGAGACCCGGACGCTGAAGGTGACGGTCCGCGAAACCGAACCCGGCGGAGCAGCACACTCAGCCGTGCACAGCACGCACGGATCCATTTCGGCCCCGAGTGCCGGACACGCTCTCCACCAGGGCCGGGGCGCGGACGCCCCCGCTCCGCCCGCACTGCCCTATGCGTTCAAGGCGGCCCAGGCTGCGGCGCACTTGGGCGACGGGCCCGGACAGACGGACGGTTCCCGGATCGCCCCAGCGCTCGGGCCCAACGCGAAGCGCCCGGTCGGCAAGGCCGCTGTGCCCAATGTGCCCAAGCCCGACCTCCGCTCGCTGCCGGCCTGGGACATCAGTATCTCCGACGGGGAGGACGGAGACGTCCCGGGCAAGGACTACATGGTCTTCAGCGCCAACGTCTGGAACGCGGGCCCGGCTCCGCTGGTCGTGGACGGCTTTCGCAAGCCGGGCAAGGGCCTGATGGACGCCTTTCAGTACTTCTACGACACCAACGGCAAGCAGGTCGGCTACGCCCCTTCGGGCACCATGGAGTGGGATGCCCGGGTGGGCCACGAGCACTGGCACTTCACCGACTTCGCCAGCTACCGCCTGCTCGGCGCCGACCAGAGGGAGATCGTGCGCAGCGGCAAGGAGGCCTTCTGCCTGGCCAACACGGACGCGATCGACTACACCGTGAAGGGAGCCAACTGGCACCCGTACAACACCGACCTGTCCACTGCCTGTGGCCAGCAGAACTCCATTTCCGTACGGGAAGTGCTCGATGTCGGCTCCGGCGACACGTACACCCAGTACCGCCCCGGCCAGTCCTTCGACGTCACCAACCTGCCGAACGGCACGTACTACATCCAGGTGATCGCCAATCCCGAGAAGCGGCTCCACGAAAGCAACCTGAACAACAACGTGGCGCTGCGCAAGGTGATCCTGAGCGGCACGCCCGGAGCCCGCAAGGTGACCGTTCCTCCCCATGACCTCGTCAACGCCCCCTGAGTGACCTCAAGGTGAGAGCGAGTGTCTGGCCATCCGTGGACGCGGGGGCCAGGCACTCGCTTCTGACCGGCCTGCGGTGTTGCCACTGGACCAGGAGGGACCCGCGCGTCGAGCCGACCGGGAGGGCGTCCGGCGACAGGTTCGGGCGGCATCTGAACCTGACCAGGCCTACTAGGTTGGGGTCATGAGCGACAGCACTCCTATGGGAGAGTTCCTCAGAGCACGACGCGGAGCCCTCAAGCCGCAGGACGTAGGCCTTCCGGGACACGGCCGCAGGCGGGTACCCGGGCTGCGCCGCGAGGAAGTTGCCATGCTCGCAGGCGTGAGCTCCGACTACTACATGCGCCTGGAACAGGGCCGGGAGACCAGCCCGTCGCCCCAGGTGATCGACGCGGTCGCCGCCGCGCTCCACCTCGAGGACGAGGCACGTGACCACTTGCGCAGACTCACCCGGGCGCCGCGGGAACGCCGCCGCCTTCCCGCCGGGCACGACCGGATCAGCCCTCAGCTCCTCCAACTGCTCGACAGCTGGCCCGACACCCCCGCCTTCGTCCTTGGGCCGGCCCTTGACGTCCTGGCGCACAACACCCTCGCCGCGGCCCTGCACAGCGGGTTCCAGCGGTTCGAGAACCTGGCCTGCATGGTTTTCCTCGACCCCGCCGGGGGCACCTTCTACCGGGACTGGGAGAAGGTGGCGAACTCCTGCGTCGCTGAGATCCGCACCGCCTACGGACGCGACCCCGACTCCCCGCGGATCACCGAAGTCGTCGACGCGCTCTGTATGAAGAGCTCTGAATTCGCCGCATTGTGGGCACGGCACGAGGTGAAGCGCAAGACCCAGCAGGCGAAGTACCTCAAACACCCCGAGGTCGGTGCTCTGGAGATCCAGGTCTCGGCCTTCACAGTCAACGGTGCCCCGCACCAGCAGTTGGTCGTCTACCAGGCCGAGCCCGCCAGTGCCACCGCGGCTGCCTTCGTCGAACTGCGTTCCGGAGCCGACCGAGGGGAATTTGCACGGACGGAGCGGGAGGGATCCGGCCGCGCTCTCAGCGACACCTGACGTCGGGGGTTCGGGTGTCGTAGAGCTCAGGCCGGGGGTGATGGCGTGATGTCGATCCTGGGTGCGCCATACCTGGGGAAACGGCGACCTGGTTGCCAAGGCGCGGGCGGACAAGGCTTGTGGTCCAGCAGCCTCGGTCGGCCCCCGGGCGGACCATGATCCCAGCCTTCACCGGCATACGGAAGAAGTCCCTTTGAGTCCCAACGACACCACCAGCCATGCCGTACTCGAACAGCTCCGGCGTCAGCCCGCCGACAGGCGGCGCATCCTGTTCACCGGCGCGACCATCGTCACCATGGACCCCGGCCTCGGCGTCATCGACCGCGGCGACCTCCTCGTCGAGGGCGACACGATCACGGCGGTCGGCCCCGACCTGAGTGCCGGTGACGCCGTGGTCGTCGACGCCACCGGCGCGATCCTCACCCCCGGCTTCGTCGACACCCACCGGCACGCCTGGGAGGCTCAGCTTCGCCGGATCATGCCGGACGTCGACGACCTCGGCGGCTACATCACGGCCACCCTGGCCGGCTACGCCACCGTCTACCGGCCCGAGGACATGTACATCGGCACCAGACTGGCCGCCCTGACAGCGATCGACAGCGGCATCACGACCATGCTCGACTTCTCCCACAACTCCCGCACACGCGAGCACTCTCACGCCGCCATCCAGGCTCTGCTCGACACCGGCATCCGAGGCGTCCACGCCTCCATGGGCCCGCACTTCGGCGAGTGGGACCGGCAATGGCCCGGCGATCTGACCCGCATCAAGGACCAGTACTTCAGCACCGAAGACCAACTGCTGACACTGCGTCTCGCCGCGCTCGCCACCGACGAGATCTCAGGCCCTGATTTTGCGTACGGGAACGAACTTGCCGCGGTGGCCCGCGAGCTGGGCATCGGAGTAAGTGTGGACGCAGTCTTCGGCATGTCCTCATCCAAGGCGGTGCTGCGCTGGGCCGAGGCCGGCATCCTCAGCCCCGACGTCACCCTCATCCACTCCACCGGACTGACGTGCGAGGCATGGAAGGCGATGGGCGAGACCGGCACCACCGTGGCGCTCGCCCCCACCTCCGACTCCCAGATCGGCCTCGAGACCGCGATCCCCGCCGTCGACGAGGCGCTGTCCGTCGGTATCCGACCCGGACTGAGCATCGACGTCGAGGTCGCCCTGGCCAGCGACATGTTCACGCAGATGCGAGCCCTGCACGCCATCCAGCGGATGCGGGCGGTCAACGCCGCCTACGGCACCGATCAGCAGCCCTCCCGCATCACCACGTACGACGTCCTGGACTTCGCCACCCTCCAGGGCGCAAAAACCAACGGCCTGGCCGGCGTCACCGGCTCACTCAGTCCGGGCAAGAAGGCCGACCTGCTGGTCATTCAGGCCGAGGACCTGAACAACATGCCGCTCAACGACCCGATCGGCACCGTCGTGCTGGGCTCAGACGCCCGCAACATCAGCGCCGTGATCGTGAACGGCGAGCCGCGCAAGTGGTGCGGCCAGGTGCTTGACGTCGACCTGCCCGCCTTGCGCAGCGAGGTGCACGCCTCACGTGAGTATGTGCTGAACACCCCCGCCGCCTGAGCACCGGCTACCCTTGTGCCCGACCGGCTACGAGGGGTGGTACATGGGCAGCGACGGTCGTTCGCGAGGCGTCGTGGTGGTCATGGGGGTGGCCGGTTGCGGGAAGAGCACGATCGGTCGGCTGCCGGCCGAGGAGCTGGGTGTCTCCTACGCGGAGGCGGACGACTTCCATCCGCCCGCCAACATCGTGAAGATGGCCTCGGAAACAGCCTCTCGACGATGATGACCGCCTCCCTTGGCTGACGGCCATCGCGGGCTGGATCCGCGACCGCAGCCGGGCAGGGGAGGGTGGGGTCGTCTCGTGTTCGGCGCTGAAGCGCCGCTACCGGGACATGCTGTGCGAGGCAGGGCCGCAGGTGTGGTTCCTGCATCTGAGCGTCGAGCGCGCTCTCGTGGCCGAGCGGGTTGCCGCGCGCAGCGACCACTTCATGCCGGTCTCCCTCCTGGACTCGCAAGGTGCCGGGAGTCGGTGCCCGCAGCTTCCGTGCTCTGGAAGTGACCCATTTACCGGGGCGTTTCGGCGACGGAGTAGTTGACATGCAGGTCGCCGTGCTGCACGAGGAACGACGTGTCGGCCTTGTTCGTCTGTGAGTAGTACGAACCGGGCACGATGCTCGGATCCGGGCCGCCGTTTGCCGTCCCTGGGGACGCGTTCACAGCAGACCACCGCACCGAGGACGGGAGGGCTGCCGGCCGGCGTCCGCAGTGACGTAGTTCCCCTCAACGGGAGTTGCCTCTTGGTTCAACGGTCACCGCCGCGGTCCGCTCCGTCGCCGGGGGCACGTCCCCGCGCCGGCGAGGGTGACAGGTGACTCACGTGGATGCTGCCGCCGCCCTGGACAGCGAAGAGCTGACCGCCGTCATGGGCGGTATTGCGCTGCGCCCAACTCTGCCCGCTCTGGGGGAGCTCACGGCACACGTTCTCCACCATTGCTCGCAGCTCGTCTGCGGCCTCGGGGTGCTCGCGCAGGAGCGCCGCCAGCCGACGCTTCCAGGGCCCGACCAAGTCCCGGCGGACGTCGTCTGAGTCTTCGTCATCCTCCACGAGGGCGGCATCACCGCACAACTGCGCTTCGACTGTCTCCAAGGCGTGGCCGGCGATGAAACAGCCGGGCCGTGGCGGCTTGGGCGGACTCCCACGCACTCGTGGCCATCGCAGCGACGATGGTGTGTGCGCCGCTCATCGCGAGGGTCGCCAAGGGATCCGTGTCCAAAGGGACTCCTTCAATCGAGTTCGGGGCCTGCTCGCCGCACGCATAAGCCCAGCGCGTCCACAAGATCACACAGGTTCCGCAGGGGGCGTGAGATCAGTCCACGTGGTTCGTCGCCCAGCACAGAACTCCGGGAGTCCGCGCGTCCGGCGTCAGCATCAACCGCCGGGCCGGGATCCGGCTCTGTCCTGGAACGCATCATTCTGGCCGAACTCGCCTAGCGCAGCGGTTGACAACAAGTTGTGCCAGAAAGGCAAGCTTCAGTCGAAATCGTAAGTAAGTCGGCCCATTTCAGTCGGACCCTGATCGCGGCATGAGGGAGGAGCAGGGCCCAGGGCCCGCCTTCTCAAGGCCGAGCCGGCCAGTCTCGTGGGCCGCGGGGTGCGCCCGCCGGCCAGGGCCCGGCCCGGGCGATGAGCAGGGCCACATCGTCGTGGACTCCCGGGTGGCGCAGCGAGTCCAGCAGCAGGTCGCAGGTGTCGTCCAGCGAGCGAGTGGGGTCGTCGAGGAATTCGAGGAGGGTGTCCAGGCGAGCGTCGATGGGCTGGTCGCGGGTCTCGACCAGCCCATCGGTGTAGAGGACGAGTTGGTCGCCCGGCGCGAAGTCGAGGCGGGTCGTGTCGAAGGCCACGCCGCAGCCGCCGAGCGGTGCGCCGGTGGGCAGGTCCAGAAGTTCGCGCTTGCCGTCGGGATGGAGGAGTACGGGAGGCAGGTGCCCGGCGAGGGAGACGTGGCACTGCGCGCTGTGCGGGTCGTAGACGGCGTAGACGCAGGTGGCGATCGTTTCCTGCTGCAGGTCCTCGGTGATGTGGTCGAGGTGCTGGAAGACCTGGGCGGGGTCGAGGTCGAGGCCGGCCAGGGTGCGGGTGGCGGTGCGGAGCTGGCCCATGGTGGCGGCCGCGCTGACGCCGCTGCCCATGACGTCTCCCACGACGAGGGCGGTCTTGTCGCCGCCGAGCGCAATGACGTCGAACCAGTCGCCGCCGATCTCGCTGGCTGCCTGGGCGGGCTGGTAGCGGGACGCGACAGCCAGCCCAGGCCGTTGTGGTGGCGGGTGGGGCAGCAGGCTGCGCTGGAGGGTGAGAACGGTGCGGCGTTGTTCCTCGACGGCACGGTGCCGCTCGGTGACGTCCACGCTGGAGGTCACCACCCCCAGCACTTCCCCGTTGGGCGCTTCGAGCCGGTGGAAAGAGATCGACCAGGCGTGCTCGTTGTCCGGGTCAGCGGGGGTGCGGCCGACGGTGTACTGATCCGAGACCGGGGTGCCGGTAGCCAATACCTTGCGCATCGTCCCTTCGAAAGACGGGTCCAGGAAGGGCAGTACCTCGTGGACGTGCCGGCCCACATGTTCGGCGGCAGGCACGCCGTTCATCCGCTCCTCCGCCGGGTTGACCGAGACGTACCGCAGGTCGGTGTCCAGTACGCCCAGTCCGATCGGCGTCTGGGTGACCAGACGGGCGGACAGCGCCAGATCCCTTTCGACCTGCCGTACCGTTGCCTGATCCGTGGCCAGGCCGAGGGCGTAGTAGTCCCCCTGGTCGTCCTGAAGCCGCATGTTGCGGAACTCCACCAGAAGAGTGCTGCCGTCCTTGTGCCGGACGGGAAAGACGCCGGCCCAGCTGCCGCCTCCGGCCATGACCCGGGCGAAGGTGTCCAGTACGACCTCCACCTGATCCTTGCGGACCAGCAAGCGGCCCGCGTACTGGCCGACTGCCTCCTCGGCGCTGTGGCCGAAGAGATCCTCGGCCTGTGGGCTCCAGAGAACGATTCTGCCCTCGGCGTCGAGCAGGACGGCGGCGACGCCCAGCACGTCCAGCAGACCACCTGACGAGGCGGAGGCAGTCGCAGTCTGTCCTCGGTCGTCCCCGAAGGACCCGGTTGGACCCATCCCCGGCACTCCTTCCGCCCGCCGCCGCGTGGTGCTGCCTGCCACGGCTGGGGCCGCGCCCCGTCGCCCGTCGCTTTCGAGCTACTCCATCGTCTCCTGCCACCCGCCGACCACGCACCCCCCAGTCTCCGCTGTGCCGGCTACGCGACGGCGAGCGGATGGTGGGTCCCGAGCCCGTGGAGGCGCGGGCTGGATACACTGCCATCAGCGGCTGACCTGGGAAGATGCCGCGTGACTCCACTCTGGGGCTATGAGGGCGGGACCGCTTTCTTCGGGGAGGTGCTGCGCTGCACGCAGGTGGCGCAGCTCAGCGTGGCCCGGGTCAGCTGATTCTCTGCCGCTGAAAGTGCATCACCGGGCAGGCGGCGGCCAGACATGCTGCGAGGTCCGCGCTGTCCGCGGAGTCGGCGGCGGGGAAGACCGCCTGGATTTCCTTGCCGCGCTCGGCCATCGGACGCACCTGCAATGCGCCGCCGGCCTCGCGGGCGAGGCTCTCGACGATCAGCAAGCCTCGCCCGCAGTCCTGTCCGGGGTCGGCCTGGAGCCGTGGCAGCGGCAGGAAGGGGTGGTCGTCGTGCACGGCCAGCGCCAGCATTGTCCCGGTTCTGGTGAGGGCCACCGTGGTCCTGACAGAATGCGGGGCGGCGTGCCGTGCGGCATTGCCGACCAGCTCGGAAATCACGAGCGAGGCCGTGTGCAATCCGTCCTCGTGCAGCCCCCAGTCCCATAGGACGCGGGCCGCCCTTTTTCTGGCGACCGAGACCTCCGCGGGAACCGCACGCACGGTGAAGGCGTAGACGCGCACCGCATTGCGCGGATCTGGGCGAGCGGCCGGGACGCGGTGGGTATGCGTGCCGCGCCGTGCCGCGTACGGATTCGAGACGGTGGTTAGCATGGCGATTCCCGGTGGATTTGCCCGGCAGGGTTACCGGCGGCTGCTGACGTACGCCCTCCTGAAGGGCGCTCTCTCTGACTCTCTGACCAGCGGCCGGTAACACTGAGTCGACCGCTGTGCACGGTCGGTTCCGCGGAAGCGGAGGGAAGTGCCTGCCGACCGATGTTCGACATTGCCGAACCCTAATCGGGTTTCGGTGATGGGACAAGGGTCGGTTCAAGGCATTTGTCTCCGATGGGCTGCCCAGGCACCGGGCACGAACGACGGCCTGCCCCTGTTTTCACCCGCTGACCGGGGACGGGCCCTGACGGGGCGTGCGTGTACCCCTGGAGATCTAAATGCTGGAGGGGCAGGGCAGCCAGGGCCCAGGCGTGCTGCCGCCGCGTCACGCACCTGCGTGCCGCGGCGGCAGCAACGACTCCGTCATTACCCCCGAACACCGGTCTCTGGTGTACCGGTGGTGCTCGGCGCAGGGCTGCTCGTGGGCGGGGCGCTGGCACTGCCGGTGGGGCTTGCCGAAGGGGTAGCTGTCGGCGCCGCCGAGTGGCTGGGGCGCCCAGGTGAGGGGCGGGGCGTCGGCGTTGCTCTTGCCGGCGGACTGGTGGGGGCTGCGGGAGTTCGAGAAGCCGGTGATTCCCGGTCAGTGGCCCTCGCGCGAGGGCGCCGAGTCGTGCCACTGTTCCGGTCCCGGACGCTCCCTCTGGCTGGGTGTGTGGCCGGACGTTCCGGCAAACGTGACACGCCAGGTGATGCGGTGACAGCGACATCGGGCTCATCGGGGGACGCCTGGTCCGGGCTGACCGCTGCGCGTGGGTCGCCGACGGACTGCGGGGGCAGCAGCGATGCAGCGGCAAGGCCGCCAAGCATGGCAAAGGTGGCCGCGGCAAGAGTCCGGCCGCCGTACTTCTTCAGTCGCGGTGGACACCGGCGTTGGGCCGCGGGCACATCGGCCGAGGGAGCAGGGGACCAGGAAACATCATGAGACCCAAGGGAGTTCGGTCCCTCGATGAGGAGGGCATCCGGCACTGCCGGACCGGCTGCCGGACCGGCTGGCGGGCCATCGCCGCTCCGATCGCCCGGTGTTGCCATGTCCGAGTCGTATGCACCGCATTCCGGACACGTCACGGCGCCGTTGAGGGGGCGGCGGCAAGGAGAGCAGTAGTCCATGGTTCGACCGCTCAGAGCGTGATTCGCTGGAAGGAGCTGCGGTGGCCCGTCGACCAGGTTGGGCAGCAACAGGCGGTCGGAAGGCGCCGTTCGGTGTCTTTCGGAAGGATCCTTGGCATGTGCGAACCTCACTCACTCGCCGGTCTGTGGTCGGGCACCGGTTACCGAGGTCAACGGGCCGAAGAGAGGCAGTGTTCAACGAGCGGCTGAAACGTGGGCTACGCAACTCAGTTGAAGGTCGTGGCTGGTCACATCAGCACCCCCGCTTTGGCGTCCGAGCCCACAACCACGGCTCACAGGGAGTCAACTGGGTTCAGCTTCAGGGGCCGAGCGTCCTGTTCGGCGCGGTGATTCTCTTCGCCCCTGTGATGTACTCCGCCCCTTGCCGTCGGGTGTGACGAGACCTGCGCCCCTGTGTGCGCGTCCACCCTGGGATACGGCAGCTCTGGCATGTGAGCGAGTGCGGGGGCAGGTTGCCGGTCCGGAGCTCTCACTCCCAGGCCAGCCGCGATCTGTGCGCCCAGTAGGCTTCGGCGGGCTCGGCAAGCCCGGCCGACCGTTCGACCGGCCCGCAGGTGCGTCAGCACAGCGCCCAACATCAGCGCGCACAGTCCCGCGCTGGCCGTCATCGACGACATCCGCGAGGTCTTTGTCGACCGTCTCCGGGCAGTCTCCGGATACCACCGGATGACCGGGCTCGAGGCTGTGTTGGCCAAGCGGGCGAAACAGCAAGCCGCCCGTGACCTCACCGCCGCAGCCGCCGTGGGGGCTCTCACAGTGGACAGCGGCGATCGCTACCCGCTGGACGAGATCGCCAAGACCCCACGACCGTGTCGACGCCGGTGGCCGAGGCCGCGTGCTGGTCGCCGTCCCCCAGCAACGCGGTACGCGCTCGCCGAGTCAGGCGGCGACGGTTCGGGTCGCTGTGACCGCCACCGTCGCGTATCGCATCGTGAAGCTGCCACCCATCGCGTCGATGGCGGCCCCGACGCCGGTCAGTATCTCCGCCTGCTTTTCCGACGGGAGTTGGGTGAGGGCGCCAAGCGTGGGCATCTGTTCCAGCCACGCGTCCCGGGTGTAAGGCCACTCCCAGTTGAATCGCCAGTGCTCCGGGTCGCTGAACCCGACCGCCTCTCGGATCCCGTCGGCCGTCTTGGTGAGCATCACCTGGTACCCGTCCAGGGCTTGCTTCGTCATCGTCTGGAGATTGATTGGGGCGTCGGGCCTCACCTGGCGGTAGACCGTGGCGAAGGCCTCCGCCACGTCGGGCGGAAGCTGGAACACGTTCCAGAACGCTGCCAGTCGGCCGCCGGGCCGCAGTGCCTGCGCGGCCTTGGCCGCTTCCGCAATCGGGTCGATCCAGTGCCAGGCCTGACCGGCGACGACCGCGTCGAAATCCCGGCCTGCCGGGTCCCAGGCTTCGAACGCCGCTACGTCAACATCGACTCCGAGCCGCCGCGCCAGGTCGGCCATCCGCGCGTCGGGCTCGACCCCGAGCACCCTGCAACCGGCCACCTGAAACTACCGGGCGGCGATTCCGGTACCGCAGCCGACGTCGAGGACATCGGGGCCGGGACTGCCGGCGACGATCCGGTCCACCATGTCTTCGGGATAGTGGGGCCGAGTCCTGTCGTAGCGTTCGGCATCCGAGCCGAACGACTGCGCCACCTGTCGGTGTTCATGAGGCTTGTGTTCCGAGAGAGGCGATCGCTCCGGAGGTAAAGTGGGCATGTGCCCATTAGTAGTGGGCGTATGCCCACTCGTCAACGGGGTGGCCCAGTCAGTGAGGAGGGATGCACGTGCCGACAGGGGTGGTCATCCGCGACGTGCGGGATCAGCTGTTCGACGCCGCGGAGCGTGTCCTGCTCCGGGGCGGGCCGAGCGCGCTGACCAGCCGGTCGGTCACCACTGAGGCAGGCTGCGCCAAGGGCGTCCTGCACCGGCACTTCGCCGACTTCGACGCCTTCCTCGCCGAGTTCGTGCTCGACCGCATCGCCCGGATCGGCGAGCAGGCCACCGCCCTGGGCGCCTTGGCGGGGACCGGCACCGTCGCCGGCAACCTCGCCGGCGCCCTGACGAACCTGTTCGGGTCGGTCGCTGTGGCGATCGTCGGCCTCGTCACCTCCCGGGATGACCTGCGCGCGCGTCTGCGCCGGACCACGCCGACAGGCATTCCGGTGCTGACGGAAGCCGCGGCCGTGATCGCCTCGTACTTGACGACTGAGCGTGAACAGGGGCGCCTCGTGGCCGATGCCGACGTCGACACCCTCGCTCCCACGCTGATCGGGGCGGTGCACATGGTCTTCGCCGACCGGAAGGGTGCCCCGCCGGAAGCAGGAGCCGTGCACAAGGTCGTGAGCGCGGTCATCGCCGGCGCCGAGGGCCACAAGTAAGCGGCGGACCTCTCCAGTCCGCAGCGCCCGCACGCCCGCGCCGGGTGTGCTCCGCCGCGACCGACGCGCCGGCCGCCTCGGGGGAGGGGCCGGTGCGTCGCTGCCGTTCAGGCCTGCTGCTCGCTGATGTTGACCAGCCAGGTGATGCCGAAGCGATCCGTACACATGCCGAAGACGTCGCCCCACATCTGCTTCTCCATGGGGACCGATACCGTGCCGTCGCCGGAAAGCTTGTCCCAGTAGCCGCGCAGTTCGGCGGCGTCGTCTCCGCTCAGGCTCACGGAGATGTTGTTGCCGTGCTGGTACTCCATCCCCGGCGGGGTGTCGGCGGCCATGAGCGTGAAGCCACTGTCGGTCTCGAGCATGCTGTGCATGATCTTGTCGGCGGCCTCTCCGGCTTCCTTCTGGCCGAAGTCGCCGAAGGTGTTCATCGTCAGGGTGCCGCCGAAGATCCCCTTGTAGAACTCCATGGCTTGCCGGGCGGTGCCGTCGAAGGCGATGTACGGGTTGAGTCGAGAGGGCACGACATGGTCCTTTCGTGATGGGACGTCAGTTCAGGCAGGGTAGGCCGCGCGTCACGGGTGATCGGGGCGACTCCCCGGCAGGTGAACGTCGTCCTGAAGTGATCAGTGAGGCCGGGTGCGCATGCCGGTCCGGGGGCCCGAGTGTCGTGCCGCCGCTGCCCCCGAACGGTGTACGCGGCCCGGCCGCGACGGCGTGCCGGGCTCCCGGCCGCCGGGTCCCGGCCTGTAATGGGTGCCGAACGGCCCCAGCCCTCAGCACAGCGGTCGGCCTGCGCCAGGACGGAGAGCGATGCACGAGATGTCCATCGCGGTGGCTGTCGTCGACCAGGTGGAGCGGGCGGCCGCCGAGGCAGGCGATGTCGCCGCCGTGACGTCCGTACGGCTCCTCGTCGGCGAGCTGGCCGGAGTGGTCCCCGACGCCCTCTCCTTCTGCTTCGAACTGGCCTGTGCCGGAACCGTGCTGGAAGGTGCCGAGCTGGTCACGGAGTCCGTCCCGGGTCGTGCCCGCTGCGAGGCCTGCGCGGACGAGTGGGCGGTCGGCATGCCGCCGCAGCTGTGCTGTCCGCTGTGCGGAAAGGCGACCGACGAACTGCTCTCGGGCCGGGAACTGCAGATCGCCGGCGTGCACGTGGAGGACGGCGAGGGGCACCAACGCACCCGTGAACCCATTTCCGAGGAGTGCTGAAGCATGTGCCGTGTGGTCGATCTGCAACAGGCGGTCCTCGCCAAGAACGACGCGACCGCGCACGCGCTGCGCGCGGGTCTGGCCGCCCGCGGCACCACGGTTGTCAATCTGCTGTCCAGCCCCGGCAGCGGGAAGACCGCCCTCCTGGAGGGCGAACTGCTGTTGGCGCGGGAGCGGGGCGTACGGGTCGCGGCGCTGACCGCCGACCTCGCCACCGAGAACGACGCCGTGCGGCTGGCCCGTTCAGGCGTCCCGGTCAAGCAGGTGCTGACGGACGGTCTGTGCCACCTGGAGGCCGGGATGCTGGGCCGGCACCTGGAGGGCTGGCTGCCCGACGACGTCCGGCTGCTCTTCGTGGAGAACGTCGGCAACCTGGTCTGTCCGGCCTCGTACGACCTCGGAGAGACCCTGCGGGTCGTGCTCGCCTCCGTGACGGAGGGGGAGGACAAGCCGCTGAAGTACCCCACCGCCTTCGGCCTGGCGCATCTTGTCGTGGTGACCAAGACCGACATCGCGGAGGCGGTCGCGTTCGACGAGGTGGCGTTCCGGGCGAACGTCGCTCAGGTCAACCCGGGGGTGGACGTCCTGCTGACGTCCGCGCGGCGGGGCGAGGGCGTCGGCGCGTTGCTGGACCGGGCGACGGCGGCGGCCGACGGCGGCCTCGTGCACGCGCCCGTGATGGCCCGTCAGGGCCCGCATGCTCACCAGGATCACGGCAGGCATACCCATGAGGCGTCCCCCGGCGCCATGGCGCAGTCCGGCTCGTGAGCGGACCGCAGCGGTCCGCTGCCACTGCCACCGTCGTCGCCGTCGGGGAGCCGGTGGAGCGCCGTCGGGTCACCGTCCGGGGCGTGGTGCAAGGCGTCGGCTTCCGGCCGTTTCTGTACACGCTCGCCAACGGGCTCGACCTGGTCGGCCATGTGACCAACACCGGCGAGGGCGTTGTCGCGGAAGTCGAGGGGCTGCCCGCTCACGTCGCTCTGTTCTGCGACCGCATCGGTGCGCAGGCGCCGCCCCTCGCCCGGGTGGAGTCCGTCGACCACCAGGAGCTCCCCGCCACCGGAGGTGACGGGTTCGTCATCGCTCCCTCCACGACCGGGGGCCCCGCGTGCACCCTGGTCTCGCCAGACATGGCGACCTGCGTGGCCTGTCTCGCGGAACTGGTCGATCCGGCCGACCGGCGTCACCGCCACCCCTTCATCACCTGCACGCACTGCGGCCCCCGCTTCACGATCGTCCGCGGGCTCCCGTACGACCGGGACCACACGACGATGGCCGACTTCCCGATGTGCCCCGACTGCGCCCGGGAGTACGCCGATCCGGCCGACCGCCGCTTTCACGCGCAGCCGGTCGCCTGCCACGCCTGCGGCCCCCGCCTGCGTCTGCTGCTGGCGCAGGCGGGCAGGGAAGGCCCACCCCTGCCCGCTTCCGCCGCAGACCCCGTCGCCGAGGCCCGCAAGCTCCTTTCCCAGGGCGCGATCCTCGCAGTGAAGGGCCTGGGCGGCTATCACCTCGCATGCGACGCCTCCGACTCCCGGGCCGTGGCCGCCCTGCGCCGCCGCAAGGCCCGCGGGAACAAACCGTTCGCCCTGATGGCCGGGAGCATCGCCGACATCGAGCACCTTGTGCACCTGGGCCCCGAGGAGCGAAGCCTGCTCACGGGCGGCGTCAGGCCCGTCGTCCTGCTGCGGCGGCGCGCCGGCGCGGGATTGCCCAGGCCCTCGCAGGAGGTCGCCCCGGGTAGTCCCGACCTGGGCGTGATGCTTCCCTACACACCCTTGCACCATCTCCTTCTGGGCCTGCCCGGTGATGCCGACGGGCCACGCCTGCTGGTGATGACCAGCGGGAATGTGGCGGGCGAGCCGATCGTCACCGAAGACACCGATGCGCTGACCCGGCTGGGGCACCTGGCAGACGCCTGGCTCATGCACGACCGCGGGATCCATGTGCCGTGCGACGACTCCGTGGTGCGGGTGTGCGACGGGGAGCCGCTGATCGTACGCCGCGCCCGCGGCTACGCCCCGCTGCCGGTCTCACTGCCCGTGTCCGTGCCCCCGGCTCTCGCTGTCGGGGGCGACCTCAAGAACGCGTTCTGCCTCGCGGAAGGGCGCCGGGGCTGGCTGTCGGCGCACATCGGGGACATGGACGACCTCGCCACACAACAGGCCTTCGAGCGCGCCGAAACACAGCTGGAGTCGATTACCGGAGTGGGCCCTGAGCTGCTGGCGGCCGACAGGCATCCCGGCTATCGCTCCGGACAATGGGCCACCCGGCATGCCGCCGGGCGACCGGTCGTACGGGTCCAGCACCACCACGCGCACATTGCCTCCGCGATGGCGGAGCATGGCCTGGACGGGAGCCGCCCGGTCGTCGGGGTCGCGTTCGACGGCACCGGCTACGGTGACGACGGCGCGGTGTGGGGCGGGGAGTTCCTGCTGGCGGCCTACGACGGGTTCAGCCGCCTGGGACACCTCGCCTACGTCCCCCAGCCCGGTGGCGACGCCGCCGTGCACCGGCCGTACCGCATGGCACTCGCCCATCTGCGCGCGGCGGGCATCGCCTGGTCCCACGACCTTCCCTGCACCGCCGCCTGTCCTCCCGACGAACTCCGGGTGCTGAAACAGCAGTTGGAGCGAAGTCTGAACTGCGTGCCCACGTCCAGCATGGGGCGGCTGTTCGATGCCGTGTCCTCGCTCGCGGGCGTCTGCCATCGGTCCGGATACGAAGCTCAGGCAGCCATCGAGCTGGAAGCGGCCGCACTGACGGCGACGGCCGGGGACACCGCGACCTATGGGTTTGCCGTGCGGCCGGGCGAGGGCCAGGGGGCGGCAGCCGCTGATCCCGCTCCCGTTCTGGCAGCAGTCGTCGACGACGTACGGGCCGGCACATCGCCGGCTCTCGTCGCTGCGCGCTTCCACCGGGCCGTCGCCGGTCTCGTCCACACGATGTGCGTCATGGCGCGCGCGGAGCACGGGCTGGACACCGTGGCGCTGACCGGCGGTGTCTTCGCCAACACTCTGCTCTCCTCGGCGTGCACACGGTTGCTCAGCGAGGAGGGCTTCACGGTCCTGCGCCACCGCCAGGTCCCTCCGAACGACGGGGGACTGGCGCTCGGCCAGCTCATGGTGGCCGCACACACAGCCGTGGCCGGGCGGTCAGGCAGCGACTGACGACGCGCCCGGGAAAAGCGGGCTACGAAACATCCACAGCGAGGAGAAGCGCATGTGCCTGGCGGTACCCGGGAGAGTCCTGGACATCGAGGAACGCGACGGCACCCGTATGGCCAGCGTCGATTTCGGCGGCGTCGTCAAGGAGGTGTGCCTGGAGTATCTGCCGGACCTCCAGATCGGCGAGTACGCCATCGTCCACGTCGGATTTGCCCTGCAACGCCTGGACGAGGAGTCGGCCAAGCAGACGCTCGAGCTCTTCTCCACGCTCGGGATGCTCCAGGAGGAGTTCGGCGATCCGTGGGAGCTCGCGGCACAGGCGGGTGGATCCCCGTTGCCTGCCGCCGGCATCGACACAGCGCAGGAGGCTCAGAAGTGAAGTACATCGACGAGTTCCAGGACCCGGATCTGGCGCGGCGTCTGCTGGACGACATCCACTCCACGGTGACCAGACCGTGGGCGCTGATGGAGGTCTGCGGGGGACAGACGCATACGATCATCCGGCACGGCATCGACCAATTGCTCCCCGACCAGGTGGAGTTGATCCACGGGCCGGGCTGTCCCGTGTGTGTCACCCCGCTGGAGGTGATCGACAAGGCGCTGGAGATCGCCTCCCGCCCCGAGGTGATCTTCTGCTCCTTCGGCGACATGCTCCGTGTGCCGGGCACCGGCCGTGACCTGTTCCAGGTCCGCAGTGAAGGCGGCGATGTACGGGTCGTCTACTCGCCGCTCGACGCCCTGAGGATCGCTCAGCAGAACCCGGACCGGGAAGTGGTGTTCTTCGGCATCGGATTCGAGACGACCGCGCCGCCCAATGCCATGACGGTGTATCAGGCGCGCAGGCTCGGAATCCAGAACTTCAGCCTCCTGGTGTCCCATGTGAGGGTGCCGCCCGCGATCGAGGCGATCATGCAGTCCCCGAGCTGTCGGGTGCAGGCCTTTCTCGCGGCCGGGCATGTGTGCAGCGTGATGGGAGTGTCGGAGTATCCCGGGCTCGCCGAACGCTTCGGAGTCCCCATCGTGGTGACCGGATTCGAGCCGCTGGACATCCTTGAGGGGGTGCGCAGAACCGTACGGCAGCTGGAACGCGGCGAGCACACCGTCGACAATGCCTACCCCCGTGCGGTCCGCCCCGAGGGAAACCCCGCCGCCCAGGCCATGCTGGCGGATGTCTTCGAGGTCACCGACCGCGCCTGGCGCGGTATCGGAACCATCCCGGGCAGCGGCTGGCGGTTGTCGCAGCGATACCGGGAATACGACGCCGAGTACCGCTTCTCGGTCACCGGCATCCGGACCAGGGAGCCGGCGGAGTGCCGCAGCGGGGAGGTCCTGCAGGGCCTGCTGAAACCCCATGAGTGCGAGGCCTTCGGCACGCTGTGCACGCCCCGGACCCCGCTCGGCGCCACCATGGTCTCCAGTGAGGGCGCGTGTGCCGCGTACTACCTCTACCGGCGGCTGGACATCACGACCGCATCGCTGGAGGCGAACTCCGTTGTCTGAGATCACACAAGCGCCCTCGACGGACACGCCGGTGAACGGCTCGCCGCGGACCACCGAGCTGCCGGACCCGACGGCGTGGACCTGCCCGGCACCACTGCGGGACCAGAGCCGGGTGGTGATGGGCCACGGCGGTGGCGGCGCGCTGTCCGCCGAGCTCGTCCAGCACATTTTCGCACCCGCCTTCGGGGGAGAGGTGCTCGGGCAACTGGGCGATTCCGCGGCGCTCTCGCTCGGCGGAGTCCGGCTGGCCTTCTCCACGGACTCCTTCGTCGTGCGGCCGCTGTTCTTCCCCGGCGGCAGTATCGGCGACCTGGCAGTCAACGGCACCGTCAACGACCTTGCCATGAGCGGCGCCCAAGCCGCCTATCTCTCCTGCGGGTTCATCCTGGAGGAGGGCGTGGAGCTCTCGGTGGTCTCCCGCGTGGCGGACGCGCTGGGCAGGGCCGCCCGCATCGCGGGGGTCGACGTGGTGACAGGCGACACCAAGGTCGTCGAGGCCGGCCACGGCGACGGGATCTACATCAACACCGCGGGGATCGGCATCATCCCGGCGGGCGTCGATCTGCGGCCGCAGCGCGTCGTCCCGGGTGATGTGGTGATCGTCAGCGGTGCGATCGGCGTCCACGGCGTCGCGATCATGAGCGTCCGCGAGGGCCTTGAGTTCGGCGTCGAGATCGAGAGCGACTGCGCGGCGCTCGGCGGCCTGGTGGGCGAGATGCTCGCTGTCACCCCGGACCTGCATGTGCTGCGCGATCCCACACGCGGAGGTCTGGCGGCCACGCTGAACGAGATCGCGGCGGCCTCCGGTGTCGGAGTCGTCATCCAGGAGCGCAGCATCCCTGTCCCGCCACCCGTGGCGGGCGCCTGTGCCGTCCTGGGGCTGGACCCGATGTACGTCGCCAACGAAGGCAAGCTCGTGGCGTTCGTCCCGCGCGAGCACGCCGAGCCGGTCCTGGAAGCCATGCGTACGCACCCCCTGGGCGCCGAGGCAGCGGTGATCGGCGAGGCGGTTGAGGCCCACCCCGGCATGGTGGTGGCGCGCACCGGACTCGGCGGCACACGGGTGGTGGACCTGCCGATCGGGGAGCAACTGCCGCGAATCTGCTGACGCCGCGGCCGTTGCCCAGGTCCCTGTGCACACGGCGGTTCACAACCCGTGCGACTGGCCCGGCGGGGCGGCAGACACAGGTGTTTGTCCGTGGAAGGCGGGTCTGGTGTGCGCTCCGGTGACTGGGGGTGTCAGGATGAAGCCATGAGTAACGTCTTTTTCGACATCACCATCAACGACGAGCCCGCCGGCCGGATCGTCTTCGCGCTGTTCGACGACGTGGTCCCCAAGACCGCCAGGAACTTCCGCGAACTCGCCACGGGCGAGCACGGCTACGGCTACGAGGGCTCTTCCTTCCACCGTGTCATCCCGGACTTCATGCTCCAGGGCGGTGACTTCACCGCCGGTAACGGCACGGGCGGCAAGAGCATCTACGGTCAGAAGTTCGCCGACGAGAACTTCCAGCTCAAGCACACCAAGCCGGGTCAGCTCTCCATGGCCAACGCGGGCCCCAACACCAACGGCTCGCAGTTCTTCATCACGACCATCGTCACCGACTGGCTGGACAACAAGCACGTCGTCTTCGGCGAGGTCGTCGAGGGCATGGACCTCGTGAAGCGCATCGAGGGCCTCGGCTCCCGCAGCGGCGCCCCCAAGGCGAAGATCACGATCGCCAAGTCGGGCGTCGTCGAGGGCTGATCCCGTCCGCGCGGCGTGAGCCGCGTGAGGTCCGGGGCCGGGCATGCCGCTTCCGCGGTGGCCGCCCGGCCCCGACCGAACCACTCCCAGGGCCTGTCGTTCCCGAGGCCGCACAGCAGGTCGTGCTACGGCCCCTGCCGCAGCGGATCGGCCCGCTGCGTATCGCCTCCGTCTATCTCGCAGCCGAAGCGGAGGCGCAGATCGGCGGCGACCTGTACGCCGCCGCCCGCACGGCGCAGGGGACCCGGCTCATCATCGGGGATGTCCGGGGCAAGGGGCTGGAGGCGATCGGGGACGCCGCTCTCCGGCTCGGCGCCTTCAGGGCCGCTGCCCACCGGCAGGCCGATCTGCCCGCGCTGGTGGCCTATCTGGAGGGAACCGTCTCCTCCAACCCCTGGATGATCCCGACGACTCCGACGACCACGGCGAGGCATTCATCACCCGGCGGTCCTCGACGTCCCGGACAACGAGTCGACGCTTGACGTGATCAATTGTGGGCACCCCTCGCCTCTGCTGCTGCGCGGTGGGCGGGTCACCGCCCTGGACGTGCGCCGCCCGGCACCGCCCCTGGGCCTCACCGAAATCGTGGACTTCGACGTCGCCCCCGAAACCTTCGCCTTCGAGCCGGGCGACATCATCCTGCTCTACACGGACGGAGTCATCGAGGCCCGGGACCGGTCCGGCGCCTTCTACCCCCTCGGGGAGCGAGTGGCGCGGTGGACCGGAGAACATCCTGAGACCCTGCTGCGTCGCCTGTGCAGGGACCTCCTCGGTCACGTCGGGGAAAGCCTGGGCGACGATGCGACGATGCGGCGATCGAGCGCCTGCCGCGCACGGGTCAGACCGGCATAAGCCCGCGGTGAGCGTACCCATCCAGTCCTCGATCGACTCCGGGGTGCGCGGCCGCGCGCAGTCGTGGAGGTCCAGGCCGAGCACACGGCCGCTGCTGCACAGGGTGTAGCGGCGGATGAACGACGCCAACTCCGGTGAAACGGGCAGGTCATGGCTGCCCCGCCCCGGGGCGCTTGGCGGGATGTGTGACCTTTTGGGCGGCGCTCACAGGAACTCCACGAAGATGAACAGGCTTTGAGGGCTTGTCAGTGCAATTTCACATTACTATGTTACGGGTCGCACATCGTGGATTTCCAGCCGAGGAGCAACTCCCTTGAGTGCTCGGTCCGTTCGCGATGAACGCACCGCTGTCACGCCGCCACTGCCACCTCCCACCTCCCACATCAGGAGTCACCGGTGTCCCAGCTCAGATCCGTGCGCAAGCCCCTGCTCGCCGGAGCCATATCCGTCGCGCTGCTTGCACCGTTCGGCCAGACCGCCCAAGCCGTGGACAGGGAGTCTGCGGCCCTCAAGGCGCCTGCCACCTTCGCCGCCCGGCCGGGCCCGGCCGCGAAGCCCGCCTCCGCACCCGGGGGCAACCCCTTCGACGAGGTCGAACACCTCGCCAAGGCACCCAAGCCCGCCGCCGAGCCGGCCTCCGCGCCGGGAGGGCTGGCACAAGGCGGCCGCACACCCGGCCGCCAGGGCCCGGGCAAGAGCAGGGCTTCCTCGATCGCCCGGGTCAGCGCCGCAGGGGTCCCGTGCACCCTCGACGGCATCACCCGCCTCACGCCGGAGCAGTTCGCCGACTTCCTCGCCGACCCTGCCGTCACCGCCGACGGCTGCCTCAGAGGCCTCATCTGGACCTGGGACGCCCGGCTCGTCCCGGTGATGTCCGACGCCCACGTCCAGGCCGTCGGCCGCCGGATCTCCTCGCTCGCCGCCGCCCACAACGGCCGCAACGGCACCCATCTGCTGGAGATGTTCACGTATCTCCACGCCGTGGTGTACCACGACTTCTCGCGCCCCGAGATAGACATCACCGATGCCCCGACCACCGAGATCCTGCGTCGTGCCATCTACGACTTCGGCACCGCGGCCCGCACCTTCCAGGTAACGCAGACCAACGCCGAGACCCTGCGCGAGGCGCTGTACACCGGTAGCGCCCCCGGCCTGCGGCACAGCCAGCTCGGCCTGATCAGAAAAGTCCTCGCCACGATGGACCGCTTCCACAAGGGTCAGTACGACAACGCCTCCTGGGGCGGCGCTGCCCTTGCCGCCCTCTCCGTGAACTACCTCGGCATCTACCCGGGCAACCGGGACTCGGCCTTCCACAACGTGGTCACCCAGAACGCCTCCTACCGTGCGTCCTTCCGGGCCTTCGCCGACTACACGCACCTCAAGGGCACCGTCAACGAGTGGGTCGTGCGCGACGCCCTCGGCGAATACGGCCGCTTCGGCCAGGTCGACGCCCTGAAGGCACGGATCGTTCCCGACCTCGGGGCCCTGCTGCCCGTCGCGCGCGCCAACTTCGGCGACGGCAGCCGCCCCTGGGCCTCACTCGTGTCGTGGCTCAACTTCTACGAGGCGTGCAAGCCCTACGCCGTGTGCAAGGAGGACATCGAGCGGAAGATCTTCCCGTACACGTACACCTACGACAACGGCGCCATCAAGGTGCGCACCGGGCTGGACCGCGCCACCGTCGACCAGCTCTACTATGCGAGCAAGCAGGTCAGGGCACACTTCCACCGGGTCCTCGGCACCGAGCAGCCACTGGTCGGCGACACCAACACCTCGCTGACGATCGTGCTCTACGGATCGCGCGCCGACTACGAGGTCTACCACCCGATCCTGACCGGGATGGGGACCCAGAACGGCGGCATCTACATCGAGCGCGGTGCCACCTTCTACACCTACCAGCGCCGGGTGCCGCAGGACTCCTCCCTCACCCTCGAAGAGCTCTTCCGGCACGAGTACGTGCACTACCTCAACGGCCGCTGGGCCGTGCCCGGTTACTTCGGCGAAGGACCCTGGTACAGCGGCGACCGGACCACCGCGATGGACGAGGGGACGGCCGAGTTCTTCGACGGAGCCACCCGCGACGACGGGATCAGGGTGCGCAAGTCCCTGGTCCGCGGAATCATCAACGACACCGCGGGCGGCGGCCCCCGGATGACCGTGAACCAGCTGCTGCACGCCACGTACGACGGGGACGGCTTCCGCTTCTACAACTACGCGGGCACCTTCTTCGAGTACCTGTGGACCGAACGCCCCGCCCTGCTCCGCGAGATGTACGGATACCTGCGGGCGGACGATCCAGCGGGATTCGATGCCTGGCGCACCCGCCTCGGCGGCGACGCGGCCCTGCAGCGCTCGTACGACAGCTTCCTCGACGCACAGATCGCCAAGCTCGACGACCTGTTCGTGCCCCAGACGAGCTTCACGCCCAACGACCAGCTCAGGGACGCCACTTCGGAGGCCGTACGCCAGGCCTTCGCCACCGCCACGTACGCGGATCCGGTGTGCTCCGAGGGCGGCGAACCCGGCAAACGGCGCTTCACGTGCACCGGGAGGATCACCGCAAATCTCTCTGACGCGAGCAGCGCTGACAGTGTCTTCAAGGACATGTCCGAGACGGTCGACTACTTCATCCTCGACCGCGCCCGGCCTGCGTCCAACAACCTCGCCGACATGAACTGCTCGTTCGGACCCGTCGAGATCTGGAGCAACCGGACGGCAGGCTCCGCGACATACAGCTGCGAGGGGCCGCTGCGCAGCTGACGGGCTCAGTTCAGGGGCGGTCCCGTCGTGGTGCGCACGACGGGACCGCCCGAGCAGCCGCTGCGAAGCCTGTGACCGGCAATGACGCGGTCGCGGCTGTCACCGGCGGAAGATCGTGATCGAGTGGCCGATCTCCTCGATCGGCCTGCTGCCTTCGATCAGCGCCGTGAGTCGGGCGTCCGCCTTGGCGATCGAGGAGTCCGATACGACCAGCAGCCCGTGAACCCTGTCCGGGGGCACCGTGCGCGGGTCGGAGGCGTCGATGCCGTAGAAGGCAGGTACGCCGCTGCCCTTGTAGACGAGCCAGACTTTCTCGCCCGGGTACCGCTGCCGGATGCGGTCGGCGAGTCTCCCCAGGTCCTGTCCCCAGTCGACATTGGAGTCGTGCAGGCGCAGGTGGGTCTTCGAGGGCCCGCCGAACGCCTCGTTGGAGTACGGCATGTAGTACGGATACGTCAGCAGTGAGCTGACCGCGACGAACAGAACGAGCGCAGCTGTCAGTGCGTGTGCCCACCGCCTTCGGAAGACGACCAGGCAGGCCGCCGCGACGGCCAGGAACATCGGCAGGAAGATGGCGTACCGGACACCGAAGTCACGGGACCCGCTGAGCGCCGCCACCAGCAGTACGGCCGGGGGGACGAGCACATATGGTGCCGCGGGCCGCAGCCGGGGAACCGTCACAACGGTGACGGCACCGGCGAGCCAGAGCGCCAGCATGCCCAGCGGTGTCTTGATCAGCAGCGCGGTCGGCAGGTAATACCACAGCGAACCGCGGTAGTGCCTGCCCAGTAGGAAGCCGCTCCACTTCGTATCCTCGAAGGCGAACTGGACGCGCATCCCGTCCCGGTAGGGCTGGGGGAACGGCAGCCAGTCGGCGGCAAACCCCCGCAGCCCGTGGGCGGCCGGCACGCCCTCCGGCGCCGCCCAGCGCAACCGCGGATCGACGGCCACATAGCTCGCCCACACCACCGCGACCACAACCAGCGCCACCACGACCGCCGCCGCCATGCCGAGCCCGAGCAGCCGCAACCTCCCGCGCGTGCCGGCGCCGCGCGTGCGGCGGGAGTACCAGACCGACAGGACGACCAGGAGCAGCAGTACCGGGACTGCGGGCAGCGCGCTCATCTTCGTGGACACGGCCGCGCCGAGTGCCACCCCGGCGAGCGGGAGATACAGGCGCGGCCGCAGCCGCGCCCGCCACAGCAGCCAGACCGACGTCAGAAGGAAGCCGGCCATCGGTACATCGAGCGTGGCCAGCGACCCGTGCGCGATGATGTCGGGCGAGAACGCGTACAGCGCGAGCGCCGCCAACCCGCCCACGGAGCTCGTGAGATCGCGGGCGAACGCGAAGACGACCAGCCCGAACAGCAGCGTCAGCACGATCACCGGCAGACGTGCCCACAGCATCACGCGCCACGGATCGTTGCCCGATTCGTACAAGAGATGCCGCCCCACCGCCCCTTGGTTGCCGACGAAGGCAGGGTCGAGGTGGGGGTGGGCCAACGCCGGCCCGGTGGCGATGATCAGCTTCCCCAGTGGCGGATGCTCAGGGTTGTACCGCAGGCTGTGCTGCTGAACGTAGACCACCGCCGTGCCCACATACACGGGCTCGTCGATGGTCGGTGTCTGCTCCACCGCGCTCGTGACCATGGCGAGGGCCATCTGCCCGAGGAGCGCGACCACGACGAGCGCCCTCAGCCACCGCCGGTGGCGGCGCAGCCCGTCGAATCGGCGCGGCGGTTTCCCCGTGGCCGGTGGCGTTCGCGAGTGAGCCGCTTCGGGCTGCGCCTGGTCATCGTCGAGATCGAGGGCCGATGGGTGATCTTGTGTCATCGGCCGTGTATTCCGGAGAGCGATGTCATGGCCATACCTTCTCCCATCAACGTCCGTCACCGTGACGCAACGGGCCAGTGGCGCATGCCCCGCGGGGCCGGACGATCCGCCCGGCGCTCTTGGGCGTGCTGATGCTGTTGGGGCGTCTTAGGCTGGTGTTCCGGTGGTGGAGGAGGTGGCTCATGCCGAGGCCCGTATGGAGCGGCGCTATCTCGTTTGGCCTGGTCACGATCCCTATCAAGGTGCTGCCCGCCACCGAGAACCGCTCCATCAGCTTCCACCAGTTCCACCTGGAGGACGGCGGCCGGATCCGCACCCGCAAGGTGTGCGAGATCGACGGGAAGCAGCTGCGCGGCGACGAGATCGGCCGGGGTTACGAGGTCGCGAAGGACACCATCATCCAGGTCACCGACGAGGACCTGGACAGCATGCCGCTGCCGACGGCAAAGGCGATCGAGATCGTCGCGTTCGTGCCCGCCGACAGCATCGACCCGGTGCGCATCGGCGACTCGTACTACCTGGCCGCGGACGGGGCCGTCGCCGCCAAGCCCTACGTGCTGCTGCGCCAGGCCTTGGAGCGCAGCGCGAAGGTCGCGATCGCCAAGTTCGCCTGGCACAACCGGGAGCGCCTCGGTCTGCTGCGGGTCAAGGAGGGCGCGATCGTCCTGCACGCGATGCGGTGGCCCGACGAGATCCGCGACCCGGCCGAGCTGACGCCGAAACCGGTCGACCTCGAGGACTCCGAGATCGACGCCGCGATCCAGCTGATGGAGACGATGGCGACCGACGACATCTCCGGGTACACCGACCACTACCGGGAAGCCCTCGAAGAAGTCATCGCCGCCAAGGCGGCCGGGAAGCAGCCGCCCAAGCCGGAGGGCGAGCCGGAGCCGGCCGGTCAGGTCGTGGACCTGATGGCCGCGCTGAACGCCTCGGTACAGGCGGCGAAGGAATCACGCGGGGAGAGCGGCGAGCACGCCACCGTGCACGAAATGCCGAAGAAGGGCGCGGCGAAGAAGACGGCGGCCACCGCCAAGAAAAGCACCGCGACCGCCAAGAAGACCGCGGCCCGGAAACCGGCGAAGAAGGCCGCGGGCCGGAAGCCGAAGAGCGCATAGCCACGGCGTGGCCGGTCCTGGACGCCGTCAGCAGCGACGGGTCTGGTACGGCAGCTCGCCCCCTACGTGTGCCCCGCGATCCGGTGGACGGCGTCGGACCAGTCGACCGGCAGTGCACTGCGGGGCACGGTCCAGCCGATGATGACCGGATCACGCAGGCGTGGGTGGAAGTCCCGCATGGCCCCTTCGTGCGGCTGGGCTTCCACGAACGCGTCCAGCGCATCCTGGTCACGCCAGGCGGAGAGCGTCCAGAAGGTCTTGGCAAACGGCTGCGCCCTCATTGACATGCCAAGACACCCGCGAGCCGCCAGGACCTGCCGCCGAATGCGCCGGGCTGCCACGAAGAAGCGGAGAATTTCCCGGGCCCTGCGCAGGACCAACCGGGATCCGATGACCAGCACCTCGTCGGGCAGCGGACCTGCTGCGCCGCAGGCGGTCGCCGTGGCGGTCCAGGGGGTCGTCGGCATCCCGGTTCCTCCTCGGATTCCGTTGTCCGGCTGTCCTCTTCTGATCGCGGCCGTTCCAGCGTGACTCTTCGCCGGACCCACCGCCTGGCGTGTGAGCCGAACCGGTGGCACACGCGCCCCGGAGTCCCGCTTCGTCGGATCGCGGCTGCTCCGGATGTCGTTCACGCGAGTCACCCTGTCCGGGTGATCCCTCAGCCCTACGGCCTGGCGGATACTCGCGATCGATGAGGGAGGATCCATGACGGCATCGTCCGATTTCCAGCCGGGACGCCCCACCGATCCTCAGGACGTACTCGGGGACGTCGGAGGCTCCTGGGGCTGGGCCCTGGGCCTTGCGCTGGCGACGCTCATACCGGGCATCATCGTGCTCGTGTGGCCGGACGAGACATTGCATGTCCTGGCGGTCATCGTCGGTCTGCAACTGCTGGCCACCGGGGTGTTCCGTTTTGTGACCACGTTCTCCGGGGGGCGGGCGCAGGACGCAAGCCGGCTGTCTGGCGTACTCATCGCGGTGGTGGCCGTGCTGGCAGGTGTGCTGGTGCTGCGGCATCCGCTCCAGACGATTGCCGCGCTGTCGTTGATAGTTGGGGTCTTCTGGCTGGTGTCGGGGCTCCTGACCATGTTCATCGCGATAGCCGACCGCGAGCTCTCGCGCCGGGGTCTCGCCTTCGCGATCGGCGCTCTCGGGATCGTCGCCGGGATCGTGGTCCTCGCCCTCCCGGTGGAATCCGCAGTCGCGCTGGCCCGGCTGCTCGGCCTGTGGCTCGTCCTGCTCGGCGTCGTGGAACTGGCTTCGGCTTTCGCGCTCCGCGCGGCGACCCGCGGCAAGAGCGCCTCCGGCACCGGGACGACCGCATAACCGTGGGGCGCGCGGTGCGAGCCGCTGCGCATGCCGGGATGGTTGTTCATGCGTCTTCCCCGTCGGGCATCCCCTCGCGCAGATGCGGTTGCCGGGCAGCAGCCTTCCTGTGCCACGCGCCGTACCGCTGCGCGAGGAAGTCGGCCGACACACCGTGCAGAAGGATGCTCAGCGCGACTGTCACCGCGACGACCCGGCCAAGGAGCTGGACGCCCGGGACATGTTCCTCGACCACAAGGAGCCCGAAGACGACGGAGGCCAGTCCGCGCGGACCGAACCACCCGACATAGGCGACCGTGGGAAGCCCAAGTCCGCTTCCGGCCAGTGAGACGGCCACGGGCAGCATCCGCACGACGGTGAGGCTCAGCACCGCATAAGTGACGATCCGCCAGTCGAGGTGCTCCAGAGCCGGGCCGAGCAGGACCGCGCCGAAGACCAGGAAGCTCAACGCCGCGAGAAGCCCCGCCAAGTCCTCCGCGAGTTCGGTGGTGTTGTCGGCGGTGCGGACGGTCTGGTGAGGGTCCTGTTCGCCCGTCGGCGTGCTGCGGCGTAACGAGACGCCGAAGGCGAAGCCTGCCACCCAGGCAGCGATGAACCCGCTGCCCTCGGTGACGACTGCCAGGGTGTAGGAGCCCGCGGCCACCGCAAGGACGTACGTCTGCCGCCAGTCGTCGCCGATCCAGCCCCTCTTGCGAGACCAGTACAACAGCCACCCACCGAGCCCTCCGACGGCGAGGCCCAGCGCGGTGCTGAGTACCAGTGCGCGCCAGAAGATCCCGGCGATCCCCTCTTCCGAGGCCATGGTCCCGGGCACAGCGGCGAGAAAGAGGACGAAGAAGGGCAGCACCATGCCGTCGTTGAGGCCGCTTTCGACCTTGACGCCCGTCCGCACGAGCGGCGGGACACGCGGGCTGGACACCGCGGTCTTGCCCAGAGCGGCGTCCGTCGGCGCGAGAATCGCCCCCACCAGCGCCAGTTCCCAGGCGGTCAGGCCGGGTAACAGGGGCCATGCCAGGAGCCAGCCGGCACCGATGGTCAACGGCAGCCCGACGGCCAGCAGACGGCCGGGGAGGAATCCGCCGCTGCGTAGATCTCGTCGTTGTACGGCTACGGCGTCTGTGACCAGGACCAGTGCCAAGGTGGACTCGACCAGCGTGAGTACCGCTCCCGAGTCGTGGTCCAGGGCGATGAGGTCGAGCCCGATCGGTCCGATGGCAACCCCGAAGCCGGCGAACACCATCGGGGCCGACAGGGCGGTCGAGGAAAGCCGCCTCGACACGAGTGCGTAGCCCGCCGTAACAGCGGCCACGGCCGCTCCCGCCCACGCGCCGCCACTCACCGCATCCTCGCCGCGGCGTCGTTCCGCACGCAGCGAGTGCAGCACCCTGCGCGTGATCCAGCTTCCGACATGTGCCGCCCATCAGTTCTCAAGCAAGCCAGTTCGCCCATGGTCGGGCATCCCCATGTCCGTAGCCGGCATCGACACAAACGCCCCAGGCCCGTTCGGCGACGGCCGTGCCGCGCTGACCTTCTGCGCAGAACGCGGCAGGGGCGCTTCTCCTCGCGCGACGAGTTCTTCGCCGTCCACGGCCCGACCCTGTGCCTGCCGGCCAGAATCGTCGGCGGTGCGCTGCTTTGCCGTCGCGCGGCCGGTGCTGTCGATGCCGCGTCGTAAGGTGACCCGGTGACGACGAAGACGGGGTCGAGCGGTGGGTGGTTGCTCTACGGGTGTATGGGGCTCGGTGGCAGTTGGGACACCGAGCCCTACGGTGTGCGCGACATCGCGGACGCCGAGGCGGCGATCGAGGCGGCGCTGGACAGTGGGATCAGCACGTTCGACCATGCGGACATCTACCGGCACGGGAAGGCCGAAGCCGTCTTCGGCGAGGTTCTCGACCGTACCCCCGGGCTGCGCGAGCGCATCGTCGTACAGACCAAGTGCGGTATCCGTCTCGCTGACGGAGAGCGGCCCGGTATCTACGACCTCAGTGGGCAGACCATCGCCCGGCGGGTCGAGGAGAGCCTGGCTCGTCTTCGGACCGACGTCGTCGATGTGCTGCTCCTGCACCGGCCGGACCCCTTGGCGGACCCCGACGACATCGCCTCGGCGCTGACGTCGCTGCACCGGCAGGGTCTTGTGCGGCGGTTCGGTGTGTCGAACATGAGCGCCCTGCAGATGGCTCCCCTTCAGGCACGTCTCGATGTCCCGCTGGTCGCCAATCAGCTGGAGATGAGCCTGCAACGGCGTGACTGGCTCGAAGCCGGTGTCCTCGTGAACACGCCGCAAGCAGCCGCCAACGGCTTCCCGTTCGGGACGGTCGAGTTCTGCCAGGCGAACGGGATTTCACTGCAGGCGTGGGGAGCACTTGCGCAGGGTCGCTTCACGGGCCGTCAGGAAACGCCGGAGGAGCACGCGACCGCACAGCTCGTCTCGTCTCTGGCCGACAAGAAGGGCACGACGCCGGAGACGATTCTGCTGTGGTGGTTGCAGCGGCATCCGGCCGCGATCGCGCCGGTGGTCGGCAGCGTGCGTCCGAGACGCATCCGCGCCTGCCGTGACGCCGCGCAGCGGGAACCGGACCTCAGCCGAGAGGAATGGTACGAACTGTGGCTCACCGCCCGCGGCGCGCCTCTTCCCTGATGGCGGTTGATGCCGCGGATTGCAGTTGACGTCGCGCCGTCCGAGCCGGTTTTCTGTGCCGGTGACTGATCTTCGTATCGAGCAGCCGGACAGCGACGCCATGCTCAGGGACTGGCAGCGCGTCCACAACACGATCATCCCCACCCACATCCTGTCCCTCGACGATGTGCGTGAGCGCGTCCGGCGCAACCACCTGGAGCTTGCGTATCTCGGGGATGTGCTCGTGGGCTGCTCGACACTGCGTCCGCCGACCACCGAAGAACCCACGGCCACGGTGATCGCCCGAATCCTCGCCCCCCACCGTGGGCAGGGGTTCGGCGAAGAGCTCTATGCGCGCGGGCTGAAGCGGGCGCGAGAGCTCGGTGCCGAGGTGATCGAGACAGTTGTCCTGGCATCCAACGTGGACGGACTGCGGTTCGCGCAGAAGCACGGGTTCATCGAAGTGGAGCGGTACTTGCTGCCGGGTGACACCATCCCGTGGGTCGATTTGCGGCTGGTCTGAGCCGTGCCCATCTGGGGCATTTCTCTGCTCACGCCCCGACGGAACTCATGTCCCGTACCCGGGCCGCAGGGCGCCGGGCCTGCACGAGCCGGAAGCGGCCGGTGATGAACGAGGGGTCCGCGAGGGCGGTGTGAGCACCCGCCGGTGCGCCCGCCTCGCAGAAGTCGCCGTACACAGCGGACTGGTCCACGTAGACATTCCCGGCGAGGTTCTCCGACAGATGCACTCCGGCGTCGAGGGCTGCCGCCTCGGCGGCCGCCAGGACCAGCGGGTCCGTCGAGTGGACGGAGGCGTACTGGCCGCCGTGGGCGCGGGCCGTGCGGCGGAAGATGTCCAGGCTCTGCGAGGTCGATTCGGTCGCGATCACGAAGGAGACGGGACCGGCCCACTCGCGGGAGTACACGCTCTCGTCGTGTGCCTCCAGCCGGACGATCAGCGGTGTACGGATGTCCGCCGCCGGATGGTCGGGGTGCGTCACCGGCAGGGATGCGTGCACCACCACCCCGCATCCGGCCGCGTGCGCGAGGGAGCTGCGGATGCGGTCGCTGCCGATCGCCCCGAGAATCCCCGCCGCACGCCGCGGTTCCGCCAACAGGCGCTTCACGGCGCGGCTCAGGTCGACGCTGAACCGCCCTATGGGCTTGAGGCCTTCGTTGGTCGCAATTCCCCGGGAGGGGACCAGGATGTTCTGCGGCGCCGTGCAGGTCTGGCCGCTGCACAGCGACAGCGACAGCGCGAGCTCCCGCAGCATGGTGCGGTAGTCGTCGGTGGAGTCCACCAGTACGCTGTTGGCTCCGATCGGTGTGGCGAACACGTCGGCCTGGCGGGCGTTGCGCCGCAGCCAGTCGCCGAAGCGGGCCGAGCCCGTGAAGTCGATGAGCCGGACCGCGGGGTCGGTCGCGAGACGGGACGCCAGTTTCTCGCCGGGCTGTTCCGCGGCGAGGGTCACCACGTTGGGATCGTGCCCCGCCCCCGCCAGAACGTCCCTGGCGACTTGGACGGTGAGCGCGAGCGGCAGGACCGCGCGCGGGTGCGGCTTGACGATCACCGGATTTCCGGTCACCAGGCTGGCGAAGAGGCCCGGGTAGCCGTTCCAGGTGGGGAAGTCGGGGCAGCCGATGAGCAGGGAGACGCCGCGCGGGACGACGGTGCACGTGCCGTCCACATCCACCGGGTCGCCCAGCTTGCCGGGACGCTGCCAGGACAGCTCGGCCGGATTGCGTACGGACTCGGTGAGCGCACGGGCCACGGCTTCGAGTCCCCGGTCCTGCGCCTGCGGACCGCCCGAGCGGTAGGCCGTCGTGTACGCCTGCCCCGTGGTGTGGTGCAGCGCGTGCGCGATCTCATGGCTGCGGTCGTGGAGCCGGCAGAGCACTTCCACGGCCAGCCCGGCCCGGCGCCGCGGTCCCGCCGCACGCCAGCCGGCCGTCGCCTGCACCGCGGCGGCCACCAACTCGCCCGGCTCGGAACGGACATAGCGCACGCCCAGGATGAGGCCGTACGGAGACGACTCGGTCCCGACCCGTTCACGAGGACCGGGCTGCCCCAGGCCGAAGTCCTTTCCGAGCATCGACCGGAACACCGCTCCGCCGCTGTGCGCCGCCCCCCTGCGACGGTCGACACCCCCGGGCCCCTCGGTGAACGGTGCGAAACCCGCACCGCTCGCCGCGGCCTCGACCGCCCGCTCCAGCAGGCTGCTCTCGTCGAAGGAGCCGGTACGCATCAGGTCAGCCTTTCCGGGGATCCGTGTGCTCCGCGGCCGCGCGGGACGACCGCTCGCGCCAGCGCACGTACTCCGTTACCGCCTCGCCCGTGTACGACCACGGCGCCCGGGTGGCACGTCCCTTGAGCAGGTCGAAGACCGTCGCGGCCTCGACGAGCAGTCCTGCCTGAGCGAGAGCATGAGCGAGATGGTTGAGGTCGGCGACGTCCTGTGCCGCCTCGACGGGGGAGCGGACCGCTATCCAGCGCTCCATGGTCTCCATGAGGTCCCAGCGCTCCCCGGCCCAGTAGCCGACCATCGCGTGCGGGTTGACGCCCTCGTTCTGGGTGCGGTGACGGAACTCCTCCGCTCGGGCGACCTGCGGCATGACCAGCAGCGGGGAGCCGGCCGGAGCGTAGACCGCGCAGTCCCGGGCGAAGGCGTAGGCCTGGCCGTGCGAGCCGTGCCAGCGTGCCGTCATGTAGCGCAGAGCCTGGTGGTGGGCCTCGCGGTGGTACGGATCGCGGGCCAGCAGTTCCGGCCACCACCGGTTCATCGCCTGGGCGCCGTTCTCGTACAGCCTGCCGAGCGTGATCAGTGACACCCAGGGATGAGGGTCTTGAGGGAAGGCCTCGGAGGCGTTGAGACACATGTGGGCCGTGCGGTCCAGGATGTCCGGGCCCGGGATGGTGCCCGTGCGGGCGGCCGCGAAGTGCCGCATCACCTCGGTGTCCGCCCGCAGAACGAGGGCATCCGCGCTGTATGGCTGCGCGGTCTGCCAGGCCTCGGCGACCCTCTTGTCCGCCGCGGTGTGGGCGAGCAACCGGATGCGGTGACTGCGGCGGTCCCAGTCCTTGTGGGAGCCGGTGGACAGCAGCTCGTGTGCGCCTTCCCAGCGGCCCATGACCATGTCCTCGCACGCGGCGGACAGGGCCTTGTCTCCGAAGGTCTGGTCGTAATGAGGTGCCGCGGAGCGTCTTCGGGTCCAGGCCATGGCCATGGCAGGCGTCCTTTGATCAGAAGGCGGAACTGGTGTCGGGAGTCAGGGGTCAGAAGTCGGTGAGGATCTCGTCCTGATTCCGGGCCAGATTGACGGCTTGGGTCTCGCCGAAGTCCGCGCCACCGAAGGAGTCGTCCATGACGCGGGCCCGGTCGGCGTCCAGACGCCCCGGCTCGAAGTACGGCCGCTGCCTCATCCACGCCACGAGCATCGGCACGAGCCCCAGGGCAAGCGTGCCGAATCCGATGATCAGCGCGGAGGTGGTCAAGGACTTCACGGACTCGATCATGATCCACATCATGAACAGCGCGCCGGTCAGCGGCCACAGCCCCATGAGGAGGAAGTTGGCCACGGAGGCCCGCAGCAGTTTGCGGTGGACGACGACGGCGCCCAGTCCGGCGAGGCCGTAGTAGAAGGTGACGAGCAGGCAGACTCCGCTCACGGCGTCCGAGAGCATCGACTCGCCCGGCTTGAGACGCACGGCCTCGACGATGGCGAGTGTGCCCGAGGCCACGGCGATGACGACGGTGGCCAGCCACGGCGTGTGCCGCTTGGCGTGGATACGGCCGAGGACGGGGGGAAGCGTTTTGTCCCGGCCCATGGCGAACAGGGTGCGCCCGGCCTGGATGAGCGCGGTCTCCAGCATGGCGACCGTCGACAGCAGCAGCGCGAGCACCAGCAGGGTGCCGCCCACACCCGGCCAGACCTGCTGGCCGAGCTCGTTCAGAATGCCGTCCGGGGTGTGGGACACGGCGTCCGGCGTCATGAGGACATTGACCGCGACGGTGATCAGCGCGAACAGCAGGAACGCCAGGACCACACCGATGACGCCGCCGAAGCCCGAGCCGCGCGAGCCGCGCCGGGTCTCCTCGCCGAGATTGCTGGTCACGTCCCAGCCCCAGAACGCGAAGGTGGCGATCAGCGCGCCGGTCACGAAGGACTCCTGTCCCTCGAAGTGGCTGAAGCCGAACCACGAGAAGGAGAATTCGCTCCCGCCGCCGTCGGAGAGCAGCGCCGAAACCGCGAAGCCGATCAGCAGGACCACCTGCACGGCTGTGATGACGGCCAGCGCGCGGGCTCCGATCCGGACTCCGAACGCCACCACCCCTGCCATCAGGAGGAACCAGCTCGAGCCGACGAGCGCGGCCAGGACCGGGTCACCGACCAGGCTCGGCGCGAAGAGGGACAACGTCGCATTGCCGGCGGGCACCGTGCTGGATGCCATGAAGACGGTGCAGGCGACCACGAGCGACCAGCCGCACAGGAACCCGAGGAAGGGGTGCAGCGACCGGGCGACCCAGCTGTACGCGGCTCCCGCATTGGGGTCCACACGGCCGAGTTGCCGGTAGGCCAGGGCGATGCCGATCACGGGTATCGCGCAGTAGAGCAGGGCGGCGGGGCTCGCCACACCGACGGCGACGATGAGCGCGGGAATCGTTCCGGCGACCGTGTACGCCGGGCCGCATCCCGCGACGGCCATGACCACCATGTCGTAGGTGCTGAGGGCGTCCGCCCGCAGACCGCCTCCGGTGCCGGATCTCATGCTCAACGGACGTGCCTTTCAAGAGAAACCACAACGGCGCAGCCCACGGTGCCCCCAGGGGAGAGCAGTCCCGACAGGGGCTGACGGTGAGGCCAGAGTGTGTCGATTCAACGACGCGGGGCCCACGGACTGCCAGAATCTGCGGCTGACCGGCGTGGACTCGGCAGATCCTGCCGAAGTGAATGTGAATTTGCAAGAGTTCGAGCAGAGGAATATCCACATTCATGCGGCATGGGCGGACCCGGGCCGGCACCGGCACGGGGGGCCGAGATCAGCGGACGGGGAATGCCTCCTCGGTACCCGGCCGCTCGAACTGGGTGCGGTACAGCTCCTCGTAGCGGCCGCCGGCCGCCATGAGTTCGCCGTGGGTTCCGCGCTGGACGACCCGGCCGTCCTCGACGACCAGGATCAGGTCGGCGGCCTGCACGGTCGAGAGCCGGTGGGCGATCACCACGGCGGTCCGGCCCTCCAGCGCCTCGCCCAGGGCTTCCTGCACGGCCGCCTCGGAGGTGGAGTCGAGATGGGCGGTCGCCTCGTCGAGAATGACGACCCGCTGGCGGGCCAGCAGCAGCCGGGCGATGGTCAGCCGTTGCCGCTCGCCGCCGGAGAGCCGGTAGCCGCGCTCGCCGACGACGGTGTCCAGGCCATCGGGCAGCGAGGCCACCAGGTCCGCCAGCCGGGATCGGCGCAGAGCGTCCCAGATGTCGTCCTCGGAGGCGTCGGGCCGGGCGAGGAGCAGGTTGGCCCGGACGGATTCGTGGAAGAGGTGGCCGTCCTGGGTGACCATGCCGATCGTCTCGCGGATCGAGTCGGATGTCAGGTCGCGCACGTCGATGCCGTTCAGCCGTACGAACCCGGCGTCGGCGTCGTACAGCCTCGGCATGAGCTGGGCGATCGTGGACTTGCCCGCGCCCGATGAGCCGACCAGCGCGACCATCCGGCCGGGTTCGGCGCGGAAGGAGATGTCGCGCAGGACCTCCGTGCCGCCGCGGGAGTCGAGGGTGGCGACCTCTTCGAGGGAGGCGAGGGAGACCTTGTCGGCGGAAGGGTAGCCGAAGCGGACCGAGTCGAACTCCACGGACACGGGCCCGTCCGGCACCCGGCGGGCGTCCGGCTTCTCGGCGATCAGCGGCTTGAGGTCGAGGATCTCAAAGACCCGCTCGAAACTGACCAGGGCGCTCATCACCTCGACACGGGCGCCGGCCAGTGCGGTCAGCGGGGCGTAGAGGCGGGCGAGGAGCAGCGCGAGCGCGACGACGGCGCCCGGGTCCAGGCTGCCGCGCAGTGCGTAGTAGCCGCCGAGTCCGTAGACCAGGGCGAGCGCCAGGGCGGACACCAGGGTGAGCGCCGTGATGAAGACCGACTGGGCCATGGCGGTACGGATGCCGATGTCACGCACCCGGCGGGCGCGGGCGGCGAATTCGGCGGATTCGTCGGCGGGGCGTCCGAAGAGTTTGACGAGGGTCGCGCCGGGCGCGGAGAACCGCTCGGTCATCTGGGTGCCCATGGCGGCGTTGTGGTTGGCGGCCTCGCGCTGCAACTTGGCCATACGGGAGCCCATCCGGCGGGCGGGGACGACGAACACCGGTAGCAGGACGAGGGCGAGCAGGGTGATCTGCCACGAGATGCTGAGCATGACGGCAAGCGTCAGCAGCAGGGTGACGAGGTTGGACACAACACCGGACAGGGTGTTGCTGAACGCCCGTTGGGCCCCTATGACGTCGTTGTTGAGCCGGCTGACGAGGGCGCCGGTGCGGGTGCGGGTGAAGAAGGCGACCGGCATCCGCTGGACGTGGTCGAAGACCGCCGTGCGCAGATCGAGGATCAGCCCCTCGCCGAGGTTCGCCGACAGCCAGCGGGTGAGCAGGCCGAGCCCCGCCTCCGCGACGGCGATGACAGCGATCAGCAGCGCAAGCCGGGTGACCGTTCCGGTGTCGTGGCCTTCGACGATCGCGTCGACGACGCGGCCGGCAAGAACGGGTGTGGCCACGGCGAGCAGGGCGGTGACCACGCTGAGCAGCAGAAAGCGGTAGAGCTGCCGACGGTGCGGGCGGGCGAAGGAGGCGATGCGGCGCAGAGTGGCCCGGGAGAAGGGCCTTCGCTCCTGTTGCGCGTTCATCGCACTGTGGAGCGATGTCCACGCGGTGACTTCCATGTCCATGCGGTGCCTCCGGATTCAGGTGGGCCGACGCGGTACCCGTCGGCCGGCGTGGCCCGGGGCGCACCCAGAACGCTATGACCTGAACCAGACTTGAGGTCAATGGATGCGTCCACTCGCTCGTCACAGTGCCGTTGCAGGCTCGTGGCGTCGTCCTGGGCATGGCCAACTTCTGGCGCGCGGAGCGTCCGGAACGCTTCGAGGAGGAGGATCTTTCCTTCGCCGAGGAGCTGGCCGCCCGTGCCGCCGTAGCCATCGACAACGCTCGCCGGTTCACGCGCGAACACGCCATGGCGGTCACCCTCCAGCGCAGCCTGCTGCCTCGCGTCCTGCCCGAGCAGAACGCCCTGGAGGTCGCCTACCGCTATCTGCCCGCGCAGGCCGGGGTGGGGGGCGACTGGTTCGACGTCATCCCGCTGCCCGGAGCCCGGGTCGCCCTGGTCGTCGGTGACGTGGTCGGCCATGGTCTGCACGCCGCGGCCACCATGGGCCGTCTGCGTACCGCGGTCCACAACTTCTCCGCCCTCGACCTGCCACCGGACGAGATCCTTGGACACATCGACGAACTCGTCTCCCGTATCGACCAGGACGAGGACAGCGACGGCGAAGGCATCACCGGAGCCACCTGCCTGTACGCCATCTACGATCCGGTTTCCGGCATGTGCAGCGTAGCCACGGCGGGGCATCTGGCCCCCGCGCTGGTCCACCCCGACGGCACGGTGGACTTCCCCGAGGTGCCCATCAGCCCACCGCTTGGCCTCGGCGCACTGCCCGTCGAGACCGCCGAACTGCAGCTGACCGAGGGCAGCCGGCTCGTTCTCTACACCGACGGACTCATCGAACACCCCGGCCGCGACATCGAAACCGGACTCAGCCTTCTCGGCGCGACCCTGGCCCAGGACGCGAACCGTACGCCGGAGGAGACGTACCAGGCCGTGTTCACCGCCATGGAGCCCCCGCACCGCAGGGACGACATCGCGCTGCTCGTGGCCCGGACCCGCCTGCTGGACTCCGCCAGGGTCGCCGACTGGGACGTCCCCTTCGACCCCGCGGCGGTCGCTCCCCTCCGTGCCGCGTGCGGACGTCAGCTGGAGACATGGGGTCTGGCGGGGATCGGCTTCACGACCGAGCTGATGCTGAGCGAACTGATCACCAACGCGATCCGCTACGGGTCCGAACCGATCCATGTGCGGCTGCTGCACGAGCGCCGTCTGATCTGCGAGGTGTCCGACGGCAGCAGCACCTCTCCGCACCTGCGCCGGGCGGCCACCACGGACGAGGGCGGGCGCGGCCTGTTCCTTGTCTCCCAGTTCGCCGCACGGTGGGGCACCAGATACACGCCCACCGGGAAGGTCATGTGGACCGAACAGTCGCTGGTCGACGGCCGGCGGCCCGAGACGGGGCTGCTTCTGGACGATGTGCCCTGGTGACGCATCGACGACCGCCACGCGTCGCGGCCGCCGCGGGGTTGGGGCAGGCTTGCCGCCGTCGTGACCCGCGCCCACGGCGGGAGCCGCGGGCTACTTCCACTGGAAGACCCTGCCCGTCACCTTTCCGTCCTCGGTCGTGTCGAACTCGAACACGCCTACGGTCCCGGCGAGCGAACTCCCGATCCGCCCCCTAATCCCGGACTACGCCGGAGGCCTCGGGCCGTCAAGCCGAGGCCGACCGGAGCCGTCGGCGGCCGCGTCCCCCACGGACTCATGTCTGGGCGGGCGTTACGAAACCGTCTTGCTGTCGCGTGCAACTACCGGGTCCCCACGACCGTCTACCAGGCGGAACTCGGACTACGTACGGACAAGGAGCCGACTGACGTGGGGGACATACGCCGACGAGGAGTCGTCGCACTCGGGATCACCGCACTGGTGACCCCGCTCACTCTGGCCCTGGGGAGCACGACCGCTCAGGCGGCGTCATGCACGACGCAGACAGGGCCGTACCAGAAGCAGGTCGAGAAGTTCCTCGGTCGCCCGGTCGACGGAAAGCAGTCCGCCGCCGACTGCAAGGCGATCCAGGCCTTCCAGACGAAGCATTCGATCAGTCCGAACGCCGGTTTCGCGGGTCCCGTCACCTGGGGCGTCATGGATCTGATGAACCGGCAGAAGGCCGTCGGGAAGACGCCGAACAAGGCAGGCAAGTGCCCGGTGAACAAGGGGCGCATCGCCTGCGTCGACCTCACGCTCCAGCTCAGTTGGATCCAGGACGGCAGCAAGCTGGTGTACGGACCGGTGCCGGTGCGTACCGGCCGCGACGGTTACGAGACCCGCACCGGCGTGAAGAAGATCTACCTGCGGGACATCGACCACGTGTCGAACCTGTACAACGTGCCGATGCCGTACAGCCAGTTCTTCGACGGGGGCCAGGCCTTCCACTCCGTCGGCATCAGCGTCTGGGCACCGCCCGGCTCGCACGGCTGCGTGAACATGACCAAGAGTGACGCCGCCAAGTACTGGAGCATGCTCCGCAACGGCGACGACGTCTTCGTCTACGGCCGCAAGCCCGGAACCTGAGCCGACTTTCCGGTGGCGGCGACCGTGTGACGGTCACCGCCACCGGTCATCCGATGGTCGAGCCAGACCCTGGGCCGGGGTCGTTCGGCTCTCGGCCGCCACGGCTTCGACGAAACGCACCAGCCCGTGCGGGGTGCTCGCGAGGAACAGATTCGGCTCGATGAGTTCCAGCTCCATGACCACCGGATCCCGCGTCTCGTTCAGCGCCAGATCCACGCGGGTGAACAGCGGGGCCGCCGCTGACGGAACCGCGTCCAGCGCCGCCAGCGCCGTCTGGATCTCGGCCTCGGTCGGCCGGTAGGGGGCGGCACCGGGGTGTGCGTCCCTGAAGTTGTCGATCACCCCTGGCGTGGTCAGCACGGGCCCTTTGCGGATCGCGTGGCTGAAGGTATCGCCGAAGAAGACCAGCGCGCGTTCTCCCTCTTCCACGAGTCGCAGATAGGGCTGGATCATCACGGTGCGGCCCTGGTCGAGCAGTATTCGGGCATGCCGCGCGGCATCCGCGTGCCGACCGGGCTCGTAGCGTGCGGTGTCCCGGGCACCCGCGGAAACCGCGGGCTTGACCACCACTCCGTCCGCCTGGTCGAAGTCCCCCTCGCTGAACCGTCCGCCCGGTTCGATGAATTGCGTCGGCACGACGGAGACATCACGCTCAGCGAGTTCGAGCAGATAGTGCTTGTCGCTGTTCCAGCGCACCACTGGTGCTGGATTCCACAGCCCTGTGACGCGTGCTGTCGCGTCGGCCCATGCCAGGAACTCGTCGAGTCGTTCCGCGTAGTCCCAGGTGGACCGGATGACCGCCAGATCGAATCTGTCCCACGCCACATCGTCGGCATCCCAGGCCACGGCTTGTGCCGCCAGGCCCTGGGTGTGCAGTGCGTCCACGATCAGCGGGAGATCGACGTCATACTTGACGCCTGCGTCGCTCGTCACGACCGCGATCCTGGCAGCGCTCATGCAACTCTCCACTCGATACACCGGCTCCGGGCAGGCACTCTTCCACACGCGGTTCCTGCCCGGTCACCCATTTATGGGCGCACGCTCAAGACCCCGGAGTGCCGGTACTTCGTGGCGCGTGGAAGGCTTCCCCTGTGAGTACGGATCTTGTTCACTGGGAGTCGATCGCCGCCGACGGATTTGCCTTCCCCGACGACGTATCGGCTTCCCGGCTCGGCGACGAGCTGTCGGCCATGCTCGTGTCGCCCGACCCCGAGGTCCGCGACGAGCATGCCTACACAGCCGCCGCACGCTGGATCCGCGAAGGACACCTCGACGACGTCCTGGAAGACCTCGGGAACACTGCCGCGGACCGTTTCACCCACCCTGAGATACAGGCCCGAACCTTCGCTCCGCTCGTTCTCCGGTGCGTACTGACGCGCGGACACGCCGTCCCCGGCACCCTGCCGGAGGCGGCCGCGGAACGCTGGTACGCCGGATTCTCTGCCTGGTACCCCTCCGAGCGCGACACGCGCGGCTGGGACGAATCCCTGGGGTGGCTGCACGCCGTCGCCCACGGCGCCGACGCGGCTTCCGCGTTCGCAGAAGCCCTGCCCGGCCGCCGTACCCAACTGCTGGAGCTGTGTGCCCGGAGGATGACGGCCCCGCACACCGACTACCGCTACGAGCAGTTGGAGGATGCGCGTCTTGCCCGCGCGCTCAGCCTCATCCTGCTCGCCCCTGACCTGTCGGCCGAGCAGGCCACCGGATGGCTGAGCGTGGTGGCCGACGCCCTCGACGGTGGAGGTCCCGGTCCCGTCCCACCGTGGGCCTTCAACACCTTCGCCACGCTTCAGGCCCTTCATCTCCACCTGACCCGGGGCCTTGCCGACGGAGGCGTTCCACCGCACGCTCCGATCGTTGCCGAACGCGTGGCCGCCATCCTCCGCCTGCCGTACAGCTGGCTGGCCTGACATCCGACCTGCGGCGCGACCCGGTGACGCCGTCGTCAATCGCCTCGCCAGACGTTGTCGAAAGCCGCGTCCTCGATGGCTCGCCGTTGCCGTTCGCCTGCCAATTCGCTCACCGCGTCGTGAACGGCGCCGAGCACTCTCGCCACCGCGTCGTCGGACAGGCCCGGGGCGTCAGCGGTCCGCTCGTCGCGGACCCCGACGGCCGCTGCCAGCGCGCCGAGGACGGGCTCACCCGATGTCCAGCGTTCCGCAGCCCGGCGGCGGGTGGGCGAATCGACAAGCTCCGTCCGGCTGTTCCCGGAAGGCAACCAGCGGTGGCGGCGTGGCCGAAAGAGCTGCCCTTCCGCCTCGAGGGCGGCCAGGTAGGCCGCGGACAGCCCGCGCCCTCGGCGCCACAGCCAGTCGTCGACCGACTCGTACGGCGCTTCGACGGCGAGGGAAGAGGCGGCCTCGTCCAACAGGCGATCGGGAAGGGCCGGCCGGAGGCCCGGCACAATGCGATCGTCGTCCAGCCTGATGGCTTCGGCACCCAGGAGATCGATCACCTCGGCCCCTGCGAGCGCAAGCGAGAGGTCGCCTTGCTCCACAGGGTGGCCGGACGCCCTGTCGATGGCAATGATCAACAAGTCCCGTGGTGTGGTCATGAACGGCTCCCCAGGTCAGGGGCATCAGCCACCGGCCTGCCTCTGTTCGTCCATATTTCCGTCTATCCCTCAACGTCGCACAGCAGGACGTGCCTGTCTTCCGGGCGACGCGGAACACCCGCCCTCGGCCGGGCGTTGGGGGAATGAGGGAAGGGGCAGGATGACAGCGTCGGAGAAGAACGTTCAGGATGCCGCGGAGACGGCGCGTCGTGCTCGGTTCGGCAGTCTGCCGGAGCGAACCCGTCTTGAGGACACGATTCAGGAGCTCCCGGCCACAGCACCGGACCCGGCGAAGGACACGTACGACGCCAACGAGTGGCTCATCCGCTACGCTCTGTAGCCGCAACGTGATTCGCACCAGTGGCCGCCCCCCGTTGGCGGTCACTGGTGCGAACGGCGCGCGGCGTCAGAAGGTACAGGTGGGGACCCCCTCCAGCCACGCGGGACCTTGGATGTAGATGTTCGTGACCCACGCCTTGTAGTCGGGCAGGTAGGACCAGGCGTCGTTGGTGTAGCCGTCCGAGGTGACCAGTTCGGCGTGCTTCTGGCACTCGACGCGGATCGTCGTTGCCTGCGGGAAGGCGTAGACGCGCGCGGCCTTGACCGACGGCTGGGCCTTGGTCCAGACGCCGGTGCCCCAGGTCTGGAAGATGCGCCCGCTCACCGGTCCGGTGTTGACGCGGACCGCTCCGTAGTAGTCGCCGTTCAGCCGCACGTCGCTGACCATGAGTTTGGTGCCGGACTGCTTGGCCTCCACCATCTTGCCCGCGCCGAGATAGATGGCGATGTGGTGCAGTTGACGGGAGTTGCCCCAGGCCAGCAGGTCGCCGGGGAGCAGCGGGGCGAGGCCCTGGGCGGCGGTGAAGCGATCGGCCGCGCGATGTGTGTAGTACTGGGCGCCGGCGACGCCGTTGAGGATGTCGGACCCGGTGGCCTGGGCGTAGGCGAAGCGCACGAGACCGGAGCAGTCGAAGCCGAGCCGCTCGGGATCGTGCTCGCTGGCCGGGTCGGTGGGATCCACCTGCCCGTACGTCGCGCCGGGGTGCGGGCCGTGGCCGCCGCCCCACGTGTACCAGACATCCGCCGCGACCTGCGCGCACGCGGCGGCGACGGCGCGCTCGGCCGCCGCGGAGGCTCCCGGCGCCAGCACGGCACACTCCTCGGCTGCGGCTTTGCGAATGGCAGTGGCTGCGGGCGCGGTTGAGGCGAACGCTGATGTGGGTGCCCAGAGGAGGAAGACCAGTAATCCGATGAGTGTGCCGATGAGACCGGATCGGCGGAGCATGCAGGGACCCTCGTTTCTGTGTTGCCGTGGGTGAAGCACCGATGGGCGTCGACTCCTCGATGAGCCGCACGTCGATGAAAGCAGCCTGCGGGGCCGCGGCCCCGCTCGTCGAGGGCTTCGGCGTCGCCCCAACTGGATGGGCAACGGGAAACACTTGGGAAACCCTGGCCGAGCAGGCACTTCGCCACGCGAGTCGGTCCCGGGGGGGAACGCGCGAACTTCCGGAGCCGCCATGGGCAGCTCCGGAAGGTGTCCACGCGGGGAAGAACTAAGGCTGGAGCGTGATCGAGTTGATCGGCGTCATGTCCTTGTCGATGTACCAGCCGGCCGGCAGGTAGCCCTGACAGCCCGTGCCGTTGTACCCGGTGCACGTCCGCATGGTCGCACCGCCGGTCTGGTTGTTGTAGATGCGGTATGTCCCGTACATGTTGCTGAGGTTGTGGGCCCCGTAGGTGTAGTACGTGTGGGTCGGACGGTCGTTGTTCCAGCCCGCACCCGGGTACATGCAGACGTACCCGGACGGGCACCCGTGGCTGCTCGCCGCCTGGGCCTGGGTTGCGGTGACGGTCGTCATCGTGCCGACAGCGAGCGCGAGCGCCGCGACGGTCCTCATCATCTTGATCTTGCGCACGATTCCCCCTTGGTAGGTCTTGGTACGTGCTGACGACTTCAGCCTGTCGTCGGTGCGCACCAAGGTCGACGGGTTTCCTGTTGCCTGTCGGGGGAGCGGCCGGGAAACCGCCGGTGACCAGGCCGGTCACCGGATCGAGGTCAACATCCGTCGTCCGGCCCGGACCTCTGGGTGCCACGGGAGGGCCCGGTGGGGGAGAAACGGGTGGGAGCTCACGCCCCCACCCACCGTCGCGCCAGGGTTCATCGCACGCGCGGCGTCATATACGGCTGCCACGGCTGCTGGTACCGGCTCGCCGACGCCCCGGCGGTGAAGGCGGCCGAGGATGCGCGGTTCGTGCCCACGCGCCAGTCGATCTCCTTGACCGCCTGGTACCAGATGATGCCGATGATGTCGCCGTGGCGAGGCAGTGAACGGAACATCTCGGTGATCCACTCTGCTTTGCGTCCGGCGGCGTCCGTGGCGCCGAGTTCGGTGATGACGAGCGGTCTGCGGGTGAAGCGCCGTATCTCGGTCCTCGTCGGCATGAAGAGGCGGTCGAACGACTGGTAGTTCTCCTTGCCCACCGTGCCGTAGTAGCCGGACAGGCCCACCCAGTCCACGTACTCGTCTCCCGGATAGAGCCGGTTGAGCGGCGTCGAGTTGGTGTAGCTGACGTTGGGGCTCCACACCCACAGGGCGTTATGTGCTCCCACCGCGTCAAAGATCTTGTGGACGTGACGCCACGCCCGCACGTACTCCCCGCGGCGGTTGCCGTTGGACTGCTCGCACCAGGGGTACCAGTAGCCGTTCATCTCGTGGGCGAGGCGGATGGCCACCGGGTAGCGGAGCGACTTGATGCCCCGCGCCCATGACCTGATGTACCGGTCGAAGGAGCCGTGAATGATTCTCGACAGCCGGTACTCGGACTGCTCGCCACGCAGCGTGGGTTCGTCGGCCTCGGCCTTGTGGTCCCAGGGCTCCCAGGCGACCAGGGGAAGCATGCCTCGCCTGGCGACACGGTTGATGGCCTCGGCGTCGAACCGATCGCTCTCCCAGTCGGCCGAGAACTCGTACACCTGCGGGCGATGCCCGGTCTGCCGGGCGAAGCCGGCCCCTTCGGTGAAGTCATGGGCGCCCGCCGACGTGAAGACGCCGATGAACGCCTTTCCCACGGCGGGGAAAGCGACCGCGGGCCGCTGGGAGGGGCGGTGCGGCGCAGGCTTCTCGTCGGGCAGGACGGTCGTCGGGGGCAGCACGGCGTCGGCGCGTGCGGCTGCCGCTCGGCGTTCGCGGTCCGCCAGGCCCGGTGCCACCTGGAAGGTGTACCAGGACAGGAGAGCGGCACACAGCACCGCGAGCACCCGTGGCGTGGTGATCCTCACCGCTCTGCCCTCGCGGTGCGCAAGCGGGTGGAGACGTCCTCCGCCAGAGCGAGCAGCGGCGGGGCCGAGCCGGCCGCAAGAGCCAGCAGCGTCCAGATCCGCAGGGCCGTGTAGTCATGGTGGTTGCGGAAGCTGACGATCAGCAGACACCCGGCCAGCAGAGCCCACATCAGGTGCAGTCGGAAGGTGCGCAGGGACTCCGAGCTGCGCAGCTCGCCCTTGGCAGTAACCACGTACGCCAGCGGCCGGCGCAGCAGGGCGTTCGCCGCGGCGGCGATGTAGACAGGCCCGGCGAAGAGCGACAGCAGGATGCCCGCCATACCGATCTCCCGCCTCTCGTGCTCGGCGAGGTTGAACCGGCGCAGCCACAGCCAGAGGGCGAATGAGCCCCCCATGCCCGCGGACCACAGCAGGAACCAGGGGAGCCCTGGCAGTTGGATGGAGGAGACTCCGAGCAGCATGTACAGGGCGGTGGCGAGGGTGCCGAGCGTCAGGCTCATGGCGACGCTCGGGTAGTAGAACTGAACCAGGTCGTACAGCAGCCGCTGGCGGGTGCGGAGCCGGATGCCCTGCCTCAGCCGGGGGTTGAGTTTGATCTCCCAGATGCCATAGGCCCAGCGCCGCTGCTGGTTGAAGTAATCGGTCCAGGTGGTCGGGCCCTCGCCCACGGCCACGACGTCGGGGGTGTACACGCCCTTCCAGCCGTTTCCGGTCGAGGGATTGACCGTGCCGTGGATCCTCATGCTGGTCAGATGGTCCTCGATGATCGAGTCCTGGTAGCCGCCGATCTGCTGCCACGCGGCGACCCGGTAGAGGTGATTGGTGCCGATCAGCAAGGGAGCGTCCAGACCGTTGCCGCCCCGCTCGACGATGCTGCTGAACAGGTACTGCTGTACCGACGCGCCGTGGGCGACCCAGTTGTCGTAGGCGTTGCCGTACACCTGGGGGGCCACCACGAACGCGGTGTCCGGGTCGTGGAAGTAGCCCAGGGTCCGCTCCAGGAAGCACGGCAGCGGCACATGGTCGGGGTCCATCTGGGCGACCACGTCGTAGGCGTTCTCGTGCTCCGCGCGCCAGGCGTTGTGGTTTCCGGACTTGGTACGTGCGCGGAAAGGGCCGGACGGCTGGTTGTACTCCGGCCGGTCCTTGCGGCTGAAGTGGTGGACGCCCAGGCGGGCCGCCATCTGACGTACGGCCGGGTCATTGCCCTCGTCCAGGATCCAGACGTCCACGGTGCAGTCCCAGCGCGCCACCTCCAGCATGGCCCGCAGCGTCCGCTGTACGACGGCTATCGGCTCCTTGGACGGCACGATGGTGGTCAGCATGGCGACCCGGAGCCCCTGCGGCGGCACCATGGGGATGGGGTCCTTCGCCCGGAAGGCGAACACCCAGATCGCCACCGCCTGCACGATTTTGATCGTCTCGACCACGATGACCAGGCAGAACCCGGTCCGGGCGAGGAACAGCCAGCCGTTGCCGACGCCGGTGACCCCGGGGCCCGGCACATGTTCGGGCAGCAGCAGCCAGCCTATGAAGACGATGTCGGCCAGGGCTGTGGCGAGTGTGAGAGCCGTGAGCGACACCCGGTGGCCCGGTCGCAGCAACGAGCAGTACCTCACCTGGCGGCCCGGGTTGGCGAGCGGGCCGCATGCGCGGGAGGCACGGGCGTAGGCTGCGACGGCCGAGGCGTTGCGGCGATTCCTGTTCTCGGCACGCCGGTCCAAGCGGCGTGAATATCTGGACATTTCCCCCCTTGATGACCAACAGCATCACTCAGACGTGAATAGGCCGCTAGCTGCGCTGAGTAGGACTGCTCGCGTCGCCCGGCCGGTTCCCGGCCGGCTCAGATGCGAACGGCGTAGAGCGTGTTGTCGTCGCTGCCGAAATACACCGTGTCCTGAGTGACGGCCGGTGCGTGTACCGGAGCGGAGGCGGAGTACGCCCACAACTGCTCTCCTGTAGCGGCGTTCACCGCGTAGAGCTTGGTGTCGTCGCTGCCCACGTAGACGACTGCGCCCGCTGTGGCCGGCGCATGGACATCTCCTGCGGCTGTGAACTCCCACAGGGGTTTGCCGGTGTTGGCGTGCAGCGCGTGCAGTGTTCTGCCGCCTCCCACGTACACCACTCCCTTGGCGACCGCCGGGTTCGATCCGACCGAGGCGCCCTCGAACCGCCAGACGAGCTTGCCTGCGCCCGCGTCGACCGCGTAGAGAGCGCCGTCGGTGCTGCCGAAGTAGACAAGCCCACCCGCTACCGTCGGGATGCCGGACACCGCCCCGCGCGTGGTGAAGGCCCACCGCTTCTCGCCGGTGTTCGCGTTCACCGCGTAGAGGCTGGTATCGCTGCTGCCCACGTACACCGTCTCGCCGGACACGGCGGGGGAGTGGGTGTCGTTGTCCGTGGCGAAGGCCCACCGGCGCTTTCCGCCGGCCGCATCGACGGCGTACAGCCGGTGGTCCGCGCTGCCGACGTAGGCGACGCCCCCGGTCACGACCGGCGTATGGACAATGCCCCCGGTGGTGAACCGCCAACGGACCTTGCCCGAACGGGCGTCGAAGGAGTACAGCGTGCGGTCGTCGCTGCCGAGGTACACACTGCCGCCCAGCACGGTGGGTGCGGAGCCGATGGCCGCGGCGGTGGTGTGCTGCCATCGTCGCCGCCCGTCGGCGGTGGTCAGCGCGTACAGCGTGCCGTCGTTGCTGGCCGCGTAGACCAGGTCCCCGGCCACCCTCGGGTAGGACAGCACCGTGCCGGTGGTGGTGAACCGCCAGCGCAGAGATCCCGCGGCGGTCGGCTCGCGGTCCCGTGTGATGCCCCAGGTGGCCACTGCCAGCCCGCCGGCCCCCAGCGCACCGGCCGCGGCGTACAGCAGTCGGCGACGGCTGACCGGCCGCTCCGGCGACGGCTGCGGGGGATGTTCGGGGGAAGGCTCCGGCAGGCCCTGCTGCTGCTCGGGCACCGGGGAGTGGCCCGCCGACGTCGACGTCGGCATCTCCGGGAAAGCGAGCGTCCCCGAGGTGTCGTCGTCCTGCCAGGGCTTGGGAAGCCAGCCCGCGCCGAGCAGATCCACCGGGGAGCTGCCGCCGGTCAGAGCTGGCACCAGGTCGGTCAGGGCCGGGCGGTCTGAGGGCCGTTTGGCCAGGCACCAGCTGATCAGCTCGCGCAACCCCGGCGGGACCGCCTGGAGTTTGGGCTCTTCGTGCACCACGCGGAACAGCAGGGCCGGTACGGACGCCTCACCGAAGGGACCGGCACCGGTCGCGGCGAAAGCCAGAACCGAGCCGAGCGAGAACACGTCGGACGAGGGTCCGATCGGAAGCCCCTGGATCTGCTCGGGCGACATGTAGCCCGGAGACCCGATCGTGGTGCCGGTGAGCGTCAGTCCGCTCTGCTCGGCGAGCCGGGAGATCCCGAAGTCGATCACGCGCGGCCCGTCCTCGGCCAGCAGCACATTGGCCGGCTTGAGATCCCGGTGGATCAGAGCCGCGCCGTGAATCGCCGTCAGAGCTTCCGCCAGCGCCGCACCCAGCGCCCGTACCTGCCGCTCCGGGAAGGGGCCGCCTTTCTGCACCGCTTGTTGGAGCGAGGGGCCGGGAATATACGCGGTCGCGAGCCACGGGTGGCTTCCTTCGGGGTCCGCGTCGACCACACCGGCCGTGAAGAACCCGCTCACGGCGCGCGAGGCGATCACCTCGCGGGCGAAGCGCTCGCGGAAGGCAGGCTCTTGTACGTAGTCCGGACGGATGACCTTGATCGCTACCCGCCGACCGCTCGGCGAGTACCCGAGGTACACCCGGCCCATTCCGCCACTGCCCAGTTGGGCGACCAGCCGGTACGGCCCCACGACGGCGGGGTCGTCAGGTCCCAATGGCTCCAAGGCGCCCCCCCGGGTCACATCCTGGAAAAACCGTGTCACTTGCGGCGGCAGTGTATCGGGTATTCATGGACATCAGATATCCAAGGCGATCATCTCGAGAAGTAAGATGAGATGAACGGATCTTGTGTTCGATCCCTCGGGTACGGGCAGGTGAGCCGATGCAGCCGCTCCCAGGAGTGCCTCCCCGGCCGTACCGGAGCACCATGAAGGTATGGTCCGAGCCAACGAGGAGGTCGAGTCACTCCTCCAGGAGTACGCCGACCTCATCGCGATCAGTGGCGGCGACGCCTTCAAGGCACGCGCCTACGAAAAGGCCGCCCGCGCCGTCGGCGGCTACCACGCGGACGTCTCGAAGCTCGACGCCAAGGCCCTGCGGGACATCCCCAGCGTCGGCAAGTCGATCGCCGACAAGATCGCCGAGTATCTGCAATCCGGCCAAGTCGCCACCATCGAGGAGACCCGGACGTCGATTCCCGCCGGCGTCCGCGAGCTGATCACCATCCCCATGCTCGGGCCCAAGAAGGCCATGGTCCTTTACGAGGAGCTGGGCATCTCCTCCGTGGACCAGCTGCTGGACGCCATCCATGCGGAGAAACTGCGCGACCTGAAGGGCTTCGGCGAGAAGACCGAGGAGAACATCCTCCACGGCATCTCCCTGATGCAGAAGGCCGGCGGCGGCCGCATCCTCATCGGCGCCGCCATGGACATTGCGGAGCAGATCGTCTCCGACCTGTCACGGATCCCCGGATGCGAACGGTGCACGTACGCGGGATCACTGCGCCGGATGAGGGAGACGATCGGTGACATCGACGTCCTGGTTGCCGCGGAGCGGTCGGCACCCTTCATGGAGGCTCTGAGCGGCCTTCCCCACACGGCCGAGGTCATCGCGCACGGCGAGAAGAAGACGTCCATCCGTACCACCAAGGGCCTCCAGGTGGATCTGCGGGTCCTCCCACCGGAGTCCTGGGGAGCGGGACTGCAGTACTTCACCGGATCCAAGGCGCACAACATCCGCACCCGCGAGATCGCCGTGCGCCACAAGCTCAAGCTCTCCGAGTACGGGCTCTTCCACGCCAAGAGCGGCAAGCTGATCACCTCGGACACGGAGGAGGACATCTACGCCAGGCTCGGCCTGCCCTGGATTCCGCCGCCCCTGCGTGAGGACCGGGGGGAGATCGCGGCAGGACTGCGCGGCGAACTCCCCGACCTGCTGGCCGAGAACGACATCCGGGGCGACCTGCACACCCACACCGACCTCACCGACGGCCTCGCCCCGCTGGAGGACATGGTTTCCGCCGCTGCCGGCCGCGGCTACGCGTACTACGCGATCACCGACCACGCCCCGAACCTGTACATGCAGCGCATGACCGAGGAGAAGATCCTGGCGCAGCGTGAACGCGTACGCGAACTCGACCGGAAGCACCATGGGATGCGGCTTCTGCACGGCACCGAGCTCAACATCGGTCCCGACGGGGAGGTCGACTGGCCCGGCGACTTCCTGGAGGGCTTCGACCTGTGCGTGGCCTCCGTCCATTCACATTTCAACCAGAGCCGGCAGGCGCTCACGCGTCGGCTGGTCCGTGCCTGCGAGAACCCGTACGTGGCCGTCATCGGCCACCCCACCACGCGCCGGATCGGCAAGCGCCCCGGCATCGACGCCGACTTCGACGCGGTCTTCGAAGCCTGCGCGAGGACGGGCACCGCTCTGGAGATCAACGCGCATCCGGAGCGTCTGGACCTCTGCGACGAGGACATCCTGCGCGCGAAGCGGTACGGCGTGAAGTTCGCGGTGAACTCGGACGCGCACTCCACCACGCATCTGCCCTACATGCGCTACGGGGTGGGCACGGCGCAGCGCGGATGGCTGACCAAGGACGACGTCATCAACACATGGCCGCTCACGAAGCTGCGCCGGTTCCTGCGCAAGGGTGGTGCCGGGGCGTAGTTGGTGTTGATGCCCCAGTCATGAAAGGGCGGTACCGCGCGCCAGGAGCAGTGCCACATCGGCCGCCGCCACCGCGACCGTCCCCGCGAAGGCCGCCTTGCGCCAGTACCGGCCAAGTGCGAGTCCCGCGGCCGCTGTCGGCGCTGCCGCGAACAGCGTGGCGGCTCCCCATGCGCCCGGCGGTCCCGGGGGCCCAAGGGCCAGGACCGCCGATGCCGCCACCAGGGGGACCGGCAGCAGCAGCCGGGTGCCGGGGATGCCCAGCCGGTGCGGCAGTCCGCGTACGCCGGTCCTCAGATCGTCCGGGATGTCCGGGAGTACGTCGCCCAGATGGGCCGCGATGCCGAGGAGCGCTCCGGCCGTGACGGCCCACCACGCCGGCCAGGGACGACCGGGCATGCTCAGGGTGACGACCGCCGGGAGGCTGCCGAATCCGATCGCATACGGGAGCCAGGACAGCACCGTCGCCTTGAGCTTCACGTTGTACGCCCATGCCGCCGCGACCGCGGCGAGGTGCACCGTACCGGCGGCGGGGCCGCAGGCCAGCGACAGCGGCACACACAGCAGGAGGGCGGCGAACGCCGCAGCCCACACCGCACCGGGGCCCACAGAACCGTCGGCCGCAGGTTTCCCCCGGCGGCCGACCGCGGCGTCGCGCCCGGCGTCGAAGGCGTCGTTGCACCAGCCCACCGAGAGCTGTCCCGCCAGCACGGCCGCGCCGACCAGGGCGCAACGGGGGCCGCCGAGGCGGGCGCTGACGGCCAGTCCGGTGGCCAGGACGGTCACCGCGACCACCGGCCCCGGATGACAGGACAGAGCGAGCCCGACCGCGGGGCGCAGAGGCCACGAGGCCGGGGCGTATACGGGTGACCGGTCCATGGTGCCCATCGTGTGATCGTAGGCACTCCGCCGCGCACCAGCATGACAGCCGCACGGGCTACTTCAGGTGTTCCTAGCCCGCGCGCGGGCTAAGAATGGGCCCATGATGCCTCCAAGGCGGCAAGCCGGATGACCCGGATCGCGGCTGTTCACGGGACCCTGGCGCCCCATCGCCACACCCAGCGCGAAATCACCGACATGGTGGCTCGCACCTGCCTGCCACCGGGCGCCGACCGGCGTGTCCTCGATCGCGTTCACGAGAACGCGCGGGTGCGCACCCGGCATACGGTGCTGCCCCTGGATCGCTACGGCGAGCTGGACGGCCTTGGCGCAGCCAACGACGTGTTCATCACCGCGGCCACGAACCTGGGTGCCGAGGTGGTCCGCGGTGCGCTGCGGACGGCGGGGCTGCGGCCCAGCGATGTCGACCTGCTGATGTTCACCTCGGTCACGGGAGTGGCCGCGCCCTCCGTCGACGCGCGGCTCGTCGGGCGTCTTGGCCTGCGGCCGGACGTGAAGCGGCTACCGGTCTTCGGTCTGGGCTGCGTCGCCGGGGCCGCCGGTGTGGCCAGGCTGCACGACTACCTGCTCGGCCGGCCCGACCACGTAGCGGTGCTCCTGTCCGTCGAGCTGTGTTCCCTCACCTTCCAGCGCAACGACACGAGGCCCGCCAACCTGGTGGCGACCGCGCTGTTCGGTGACGGTGCGGCAGCCGTGGTCGCCGTCGGCGAAAAGGCGAACCGGGCAGCCGGCCCCGAGGTGGTGGCCACCCGCAGTCGCATGTACCCGGACACCGAAGGCCTCATGGGATGGGACATCCGGAGTTCCGGCTTCGGCGTGGTGCTCGACGCTGCCATCCCCGATGTCGTCCGCCGGTACCTCGCCGACGACGTCGAAGGATTCCTGGAGGAGCACGGCCTCAAACCGAAGGATGTGGCCCACTGGGTATGCCATCCCGGAGGCCCCAAAGTCCTGGAAGCCGTCTCCGACGTCCTCTGCCTGCGCGACGGCGCCCTCGACGTCACCTGGCGCTCGCTCGCCGACGTAGGCAACCTGTCCTCGTCCTCGGTCCTGCATGTCCTTCGGGACACCCTGGTGCACAGGCGCCCCGAACCGGGAACGCCCGGTCTGCTGCTGGCCATGGGACCGGGGTTCTGCTGCGAACTGGTGCTGCTGCGCTGGTAGTTCGGAGGATTCGTGATCTGGTACACCGCCGGGGTGCTGGCCGTCGCGGCCGAGCGACTCGCCGAACTCGCCGTGGCGCTGCGCAACACCCGCTGGAGCCGGGCACGCGGCGGCATCGAAACCGGCAGAGGGCACTACCCGGCCATGGTCGCTCTGCACACCGCCCTGCTGGTGGGGGCTCTGGCCGAAGTGCGGCTGGCCGGCCGCCCGTTCCTGCCGCTGGTCGGCTGGACCATGGCGGCCGTGGTAGTGGCCGCTCAGGCGTTGCGGTGGTGGTGCATCCGTACGCTCGGACATCGGTGGAACACCCGCGTCATCGTCGTCCCGGGCCTTCCCCCGGTGACCGGCGGGCCCTACCGATGGCTGCGCCACCCGAACTATGTGGCGGTCGCCGCCGAGGGGCTGGCCCTGCCACTGGTCCATGGCGCGTGGGCGACCGCCCTCGCCTTCACGGTGCTCAACGCCGTGCTCATGGCGGTCCGCATCCGGTGCGAGGACGGGGCGCTGGCGCTCGCGACTTCAGCCACAGCAACGACGGCAGCGGGCGTACGGACGTGATCGACGTGCTGATCGCGGGCGGAGGCCCAGCCGGGCTGGCGGCCGCGATCCATACTGCCGCGGCGGGGATGGAAGCCGTGGTCGTCGAGCCGCGCGCCGCTCCCGTCGACAAGGCGTGCGGCGAGGGGATCATGCCCAGCGGTGTGGCGGCGCTGCGTTCGCTGGGTGTCGAGGTGGCGGGCCGCGACCTGCGCGGGATCCGCTACCTCGACGGTGTGCGTCGCGCCGAGGCGACGTTCCGGGGCCGCCCAGGGCTCGGCGTACGGCGGACGGAGCTGCACGACGCCCTCCATCAACGGGCCCTGGACAGCGGGGTGAAGATCGTGCCCGGCAAGGTGGGGGAGGTCCACCAGAGCCACGACCGCGTCACGGCTGCGGGGCTGACGGCGCGTTGGCTGATCGCCGCCGACGGCCTTCACTCACCGTTGCGCCGTGGGCTCGGCCTGGACCGTCCCGGGGGCGCGGGACATCGCCGCTACGGCCTGCGGCGCCACTACTGCATCGCGCCGTGGGCCGACTTCGTGGAAGTCCACTGGTCCAGCCACGGTGAGGCGTATGTGACGCCGGTCGGTGACAACCTGGTGGGGGTCGCCGTGCTCAGCCGCCATCGTCGCTCCTACGAGGAGCACCTGGCGGGATTTCCCGTACTCGCCGAGGTGCTCCGGGACCGGGAGGCGCATTCGGTACGCGGCGCCGGGCCCTTGCGGCAGCGGGCACGGACCCAGTGGTACGGGCGCACCCTGCTCGTCGGTGACGCGGCCGGCTATGTCGATGCCCTGACGGGTGAGGGTGTCGCCCTGGCCATGGCGACGGCCGCGGCCGCCGTTCGGTGTCTGGCCGCCGGCCGCCCTCAGGACTATCCATCGCAGTGGGCGCGGCTGACTCGGAGTCACCGTCTGCTCACCGAGGGTCTGCTGCGAGCCGCCCGGTATCCCGCCACGGCCCGCCTGATCGTTCCCGCGGCACACCGTGTCCCGGCTGTCTTCCGGGCGGCCGTACACGCATTGCAGTAGCGGCGGTACACGCACTGCGGTAGGCGCAGCCCAGGAGCCCGATCGCGACCCCGGCCCGGCGGGCGAGGGGGCTCTGAGATGCTGACGGGGTGCTTCAGACCCCACGTCCTCCCCAGTCCATAACCGCGGACTCGCCGCACCTCGAGGTGAGCCCGCTGCTCACGCAGTCGTGGCTGGACCTGGCTTTCCTGCACTGGGCGGCCGATCCGGCGGACGTGGCGCCGCTCCTGCCGCCCGGAACGGTTCCCGACACCCTCCACGGGGTCACCTACATCGGACTTGTCGCGTTCCGGATGCACCGGGTGGGCTGGTTCCGCCTCCCCGGCGTCCCCTACCTGGGCACTTTTCCCGAGACCAACGTCCGTCTCTACTCGGTCGATGCCCATGGACGGCGCGGGGTGGTCTTCCGGTCGCTCGACGCCTCCCGGCTGATCCCGGTGGCGGTCGCACGAGCGGCTTTCCGGCTGCCGTACATGTGGTCACGCATGTCGATCCGGAGGGATGGAGACGTACTCACCTGCACCAGCACGCGGCGCTGGCCGGGACCGCGAGGCGCGCACAGCCGGATTGCCCTGCGGATCGGGGACCGGGTCGAGGACCCCAGCGAGCTGGAACACTTCCTGACCGCCCGCTGGGGCATGCACAGCACGTTCTTCGGCCGGTCGGTATACCTGCCCAACACGCATCCGCGCTGGCCCCTGCACCGGGGCGAGCTCATCGAGTGTGACGAGGACCTGGTGAGGGCGGCAGGACTGGCCGAACCGGCGGGAGAACCGGTGAGCGTGCTCTATTCGCCTGGAGTCCCCGTGCAGTTCGGCCGCCCGGCCCGACCCGGCGGTATCCCTACCCCCTGAGTGTCCCCGCGGGCCTGGCGCGCTCCAGGGCCCGTCTCAGGCCGTCGGGATCCGTGCGAAGCGCCCCGCGATGTGCAGGTCGGCCTCGATCCTGGCGGCGGTCGCCCGCAGTTCGGGAAGGACCTCGGTCAGGCACTGCTGAACCGTGCGGCGGCTGCTGTGCATGGCGACGTTCACGGCGGCGACGGCTCGTCCCTCGGGATCGCGCACTGGTACGGCCAGTGAGCGCAGGCCCTCTTCGAGTTCCTCGTCGACCAGCGCGTATCCCTCTGCCGCCACGCGCTCCAGGACCGCTTCGAGTTCCGGCAGACCAGTGACGGTCCGGGGTGTCAGCGCCCGACGTTCGGTGCGCTCCAATCGGGAGGCGCGTTCCTGCGGTGGCAGGTCGGCCAGCAGGACGCGGCCCATGGACGCCGCGTACGCCGGGAATCTCGTACCGATCTGGATGTTGACGCTCATGATCCGGCCGGTGGCGACGCGGGCCGTGTACTGGATGGAGTCGCCGCCGAGCACCGCCAGGGACGCAGAGTCGTGCACCTGCTGGACGAGGGTGGCCAGATGAGGTGAGGCGATCTCGGAGAGTGTGGTGCGCGACAGGAGCGGACAGCCGAGGGCGAGCACGCTCGGGGTGAGGCGGAACGTCCGATCCCGTGCCTCGACGTACCCAAGGTGCTTCAGTGTGATGAGGGCGCGGCGGGCGGTGGCGCGTGCGAGCCCGGTGGCCTCGGCGATCGCTGCGAGAGTCAGCTCCGCCCTGCCGTCCCCGAAGGCGGTGATCGTCGTGAGGCCGCGCGCGAGCGATTCCACGAACTCCGCGCCGAGTTCCTGCTTGGAGGCGCTGGTCCAGTCGGCGAGTCCGGCTGCCCGCCGCCGGTCGGCCCGCTCCTCCGCCTTGGCCGGGTGGCTCTCGCGCAGGCGCTCTTCCATCGCGGCCACGGCATCGCGCGCCCGCGGCAGCAGCGATTGCCGCAGCGACTCGGTGCTGTGGCGGCTGGTGTGGCTCACCGTGCTCACCGCGCAGACCACTTCGCCGTCGGGAGCCCGGACCGGCAGTGCGAGGGCAATCAGTCCCGGCTCGATCAGCTGGTCGTCCACGGCCCAGCCCCGGGTGCGCGCCTGTGCGGCGCGCTCTTCGAAGGCGGGCCCGTCAACGGCCGCGTGGGGAGGCGGCAGAGCGGGCAGGAAGGCGTGGCCGTGCGGGTCGGCGGCCCGCCGCGCATGCCAGTGCGACCACTCCTCCTCGCTCCAGTACGCGGCGAACACCGTTCCCTGCGCGGTGCGTTCTGCCGGCAGCAGATCCCCGATACGGAAGGTGAGGGACATGGCCCGCCGCCGGGTGGTCTGATGCACGAAGCGGATACCGTCACCGTCCGGTACGGCCAGGGACACGGACTCGTCGAGTTCCTCGGCAAGCGTCTCGGCGAGCGGGCCGAGCAGTCCCGGCAGCCGGATGGCGGCCAGGTAGGCGTTGGCGAGTTCCAGCAGCCGCGGTGAGAGGACGACACGGGACCCGTCCAGCCGGAGGTAGCCCATGCGCGCCAGGGTGGCGGCGATCCGGTCGACGGTGGAGCGGGCGAGGCCGGTGGAGCGTACGAGCTCGCTCACGGTCATCGCGCCGCCCGCTTCAGTGATGTCACGCAGCACGGAGATGCCGCGGATCAGCGGCCCTACGGCTTCGGCGGGTGCCGTGTCGTGGGTCGGCGTCGTGACGGCCATCGGCCCTCCGTGCGGGTGCGGAGCGGGTTCCTTCTGCGTCTTCGAGCCTCGGCGTTCCGTGCAGCCGTTGACATTGCGTGGCCGGTGAACGCACACTCCAGTAGAAATGAACTGTAGTTCATCTGGCGAACAAGCACATCCCCACAGGTACTGTCAGCTGACGGCAAGGAACCCCCTCCATGGACAAAGTCCAGCAGAGCGCCGCGCAGGCGGTCGCCGACATCGGCGCCGGCGCCTCACTGGCCGTCGGGGGATTCGGCCTGAGCGGTGTGCCCAACACGCTGATCGCGGCACTGCTGGCTCGTGGTGTCCGAGGGCTGCAGGTGGTCTCCAACAACTGCGGGGTGGACGGTGCCGGGCTCGGCACCCTGCTCGCAGCCGGCCGTATCGCCCGCGTCACCGGCTCCTACATCGGCGACAACAAGGAATTCGCCCGCCGATACCTCGGCGGCGAGCTGGAAGTCGAGCTCGTCCCGCAGGGAACCCTCGCCGAGCGCCTGCGGGCCGGGGGCTGCGGGATCCCGGCCTTCTTCACCCCCGCCGGCGTCGGTACCCAGGTCGCTGACGGCGGCCTGCCCCGCCGGTACGCTCCGGACGGCCAGGTGGCCGTACCGAGCCTGCCCAAGGAAATCCGCACCTTCGACGGGCTCGAGCACGTCCTCGAGTACGGCATCACCACCGACTTCGCGCTCGTACGGGCCGCCAAGGGCGACCGTCACGGCAATCTCGTCTTCAGCAAGTCATCCCGGAACTTCAACCCACTCGCCGCGATGGCGGGCCGCGTGACCGTCGCCGAGGTCGAGGAACTCGTGGAACCCGGCGAGATCGACCCCGATGCCGTCCATCTGCCCGGGGTCTTCGTCCAGCGCGTGGTGGTGCTCACCCCCGAGCAGGCGGACGACAAGCAGATCGAGAAGAGGACGGTTCGAGCCTGATGGCCTGGACACGCGAGGAGATGGCCGCCCGCGCGGCCGCCGAACTCACCGACGGCTCCTGCGTCAACCTCGGCATCGGGCTGCCCACGCTCGTCCCCGGCTTCCTTCCCGAGGGCGTTGATGTGGTGCTCCACTCGGAGAACGGGATCCTCGGCGTCGGGCCCTACCCGACCCACGACGAGATCGACCCGGACCTCATCAACGCGGGCAAGGAGACGGTCACCGTCCGGCCCGGAGCGGCGTTCTTCGACTCCGCGCTCTCCTTCGGCATGATCCGCGGCGGCCACATCGACGCTGCCATCCTGGGCGCCATGCAGGTCTCCGCCACCGGCGATCTGGCCAACTGGTCGATCCCCGGCAGGATGATCAAGGGCATGGGCGGCGCCATGGACCTGGTCCACGGCGCCCGCCGCGTCATCGTCCTGACCGGCCACACGGCGAAGGACGGCTCCCCGAAGATCGTCCAGGAGTGCACCCTGCCGCTCACCGGCAAGGCCTGCGTGCACCGCGTCATCACCGACCTCGGCGTGCTCGACGTGACCGAGGACGGACTGCACCTCGTCGAGACCGCCCCCGGAGTCACCCCCGACGAGGTGCGGGACAAGACCGCCGCGCCCGTGCGCGTCCCGTCGCCGCCGGCCGGCACACCCTGACCATCTCCCTCCGCCCGCACCAGGAGCTGACATGACCCACCGCCTTCGTGATGTCTACGTCGTCGACGCCGTCCGCACGCCGATCGGCAAGTACGGCGGCGCCCTGTCCGGCGTACGCCCCGACGACCTGGCAGCCCATGTGCTCGGCGCCCTTGTCTCCCGTACGCCCGCCCTCGACCCGGCGCGCATCGACGACGTCTGCTTCGGCAACGCCAACGGGGCGGGCGAGGAGAACCGCGACGTGGCCCGCATGGCCGTGCTGCTGGCCGGGCTCCCCGTCACCGTGCCCGGCGCGACCGTCAACCGGCTCTGCGGCTCCGGCATGGAAGCGGTCATCCAGGCGGCCCGGGCCATCGCCGTCGGGGACGCGTCCATCGCCGTCGCCGGCGGCGTGGAGTCGATGAGCCGCGCGCCCTGGGTGGTGCCCAAGCCCGAACGCGCCTTCCCCGCAGGACACCAGGAGATGTTCTCGACCACCCTCGGCTGGCGCATGGTCAACCCGCGCATGCCCAAGGAATGGACGGTCGCCCTCGGCGAAGGCGCCGAACTGGTCGCCGACCGGTATGGCATCGACCGCGAGGCACAGGACACCTTCGCCCTCGAAAGCCACCGGAAGGCCGCCCGGGCCTGGGACGCGGGACTGTACGACGCGGAAATCGCCCTCGTCGACGGCGTCGATCTGGCCCGCGACGAATGCATCCGCGACTCCACGTCGACCGAGGCCCTCGCCAAACTCAAGCCCGTCTTCCGCCAGGGCGGCACCGTCACGGCAGGCAACTCCTCACCCCTCAACGACGGCGCCGCAGCCCTGCTGCTCACCGACGAGGACGGCCTGCGCGCCACCGGGCGCGAACCGCTGGCCAGGATCGGCGCCACGGCCGTGACCGGCATCGAGCCGCAGTACTTCGGGGCAGGGCCCGTCGAAGCGGTCCACCGCGCGCTCAAGAAGGCCGGCCGCGGCGTCGGTGACCTGCACACCCTCGAACTCAACGAGGCCTTCGCCGCCCAGGCGCTCGCCTGCATCGGACAGTGGCCGGGACTGGACCCGGCCGTGGTCAACCCGCGCGGCGGCGCCATCTCCATCGGCCATCCGCTCGGCGCGTCGGGCGCCCGTATCACCGGAGCCGTTGCCCACCAGCTCGCCGCGGCAGGCTCCGGCACAGGAATCGCCGCTCTGTGCATCGGGGTCGGCCAGGGCCTGGCACTCGTACTGGAGAAGTGACCGGATGACCGTCACACGGCCGGCGATTCCCGGAAGAGCCCGCCCTGCTGGCCGATGCGCACCGCGACACACCGATGGCGGCGCGCACGCTCACGCAACACGCCGTTCCCACCACGTTCGGTCTCAAGGCCGCGGGCTGGCGCTCCCTCGTCCTGGACGCCCACGACCGTCTCGCCCGGGTCCGGGCCACCCTGCCCGCTCAACTCGGCGGAGCGGCAGGCACCTTGGCCGCCTTCCACGCTACGGGAGCGATGCCGGCGTCGACGGCGACGTGGGCCTGGCGCTGATCGTCGCCTACGCTTGTGAACTCGCCCTCGCCGCCCTCGACCTGCCCTGGCACACACTCCGTACGCCGGTCGCCGACCTCGGCGGCGTACTCGCGTTCACCGCGGGAGCACTGGGCAAGATCGCCGCCGATGTGCTCGTGCTCTCCCGTACCGAGATCGGCGAGGTCGCCGAATCGGCCGGCGGCGACTCCTCCGCCATGCCGCACAAGAACACCCGTCAGAGCCGCCTGATCGCGTCCACTGCCAGGCCTCGCGGCGCGCCGCCGAACAGGGCACGGGGATCGTCGAGGCCCTGAGACAGGAATCGGACCCGCTCCCCGTAGGTGCCGCCGGACACCCTCGCCGACCCTCTCGGCCATCTCGGCTCCGCCGCCGCGCTCACCGACCGCGCGCTCACCCGCCACCCCCAGCGGCACCACTGAGGACTCTTCCAGCGGCACCACTGAGGACTCTTCACCACAGCACCTACACGTCAGTCTTCTGGAGATGCGGGCACAATGTGAACCCACCCCCGGAAGGAAGGCTGCTGATGCAGACCACTGTCGGCATCATCGGCGCCGGCCCCGCCGGACTGCTGCTCGCCCGCCTGCTGCGCAACGCCGGCATCGACAGCGTGACCCTGGAGTCACGCGACCGTGCCTACGTCGAGGACCGCCAGCGGGCAGGCATCCTCGAACAGGGCACGGTGGACGCCCTGCGCTCCGCCGGAGTGGCCGAGCGCATGGACCGCGCAGGGATGGTCCACGACGGCATCGAACTGCGCTTCGACCGCAGCACCCACCGGCTCGACTTCCCGGCCCTCACGGGCGGCAGAAGTGTCATGGTGTACGCGCAGACCGAGGTGGTCAAGGACCTGATATCCCGTCAATTGACTGGCGGCATCCCGCTGTTGTTCGAGGCCCAGGTGCGCTCGGTGGAGGGCGCCGACACCGACCAGCCGCTCGTCCGCTACCTCCACGAGGGACGGGAAAAGACCCTCACCTGCGACTACGTCGTGGGCTGCGACGGCTTCCACGGCGTGACGCGCAATGCCGTCCCCGAGTCGGTCCGCACGACGTATGAGCGGTCCTACCCCTACTCCTGGCTCGGGATTCTCGCCCAAGCGCCGCCGGTCTACGACGAGTTGATCTACACACATTCCGAGCGGGGCTTCGCCCTGGCCAGCATGCGGTCGCCCGCCGTCAGCCGCCTCTACCTCCAGGTCCCCAACGGGACCGATCCCACCGACTGGCCGGACGGGCGCGTCTGGGACGAGCTGGACGCCCGCTTCGCCGTCGACACCGACCCCGGCTGGAAGCTGGAGAGAGGCCATGTCTCCTCCAAGGCCGTTCTTCCCATGCGCAGTTCGGTGACCGAGCCGATGCGTTTCGGCAGTGTCTTCCTGGCCGGGGACGCGGCCCACATCGTCCCGCCGACGGGCGCGAAGGGCCTCAACCTCGCGGTGTCCGATGTCATTGTCCTGGCCCGCGCGCTGATCCACGAGCAGAACAGCGGCTCCACGGAGCTGCTCGACGCCTACTCGGACACCTGCCTGCGCCGGGTCTGGCGGGCGGAGCACTTCTCGTACTCCATGACGACGATGCTCCACAAGGATCCGGCCCAGTCCGCTTTCGATACCCGTCTGCAGCTGTCACAGCTGCACCGCGTGGTGAACTCGCGGCACGCGGCGGCCGAACTGGCCGAGAACTACACAGGCTTGCCGATCGGCTGAGGATTGGCGCCCCGGTGCCCGACGAACCGCGGCGGCCGGGGGAGCCTGTGCGGTGCGCAGGGAGAATTCAGCCGTCGTGCGGCCGTCACCGGTTTGTCAGTCCTGGGTGCCAGGCTGTTGCCGACCAAGGCAAGACGCACAACGAACGCCGCGGGCCGGTGAGTTCTCGTTTCCGGTCCGGTCATGTCCAGTGACACAAGCGGTACGAACAGAGCGCAGCATCATCCATGAGACGTGCGAAGCCGAAGTCCGAGCAGCAAGGACAGCGAGTACCGGACGATCAAGAATCGGAGACCTGAGATGTGTTCACACCGGCCCACGTGCCCGACCGCCGACCACCCCGACCGTGACGCAGCCCGCATCGTCGCCGCGCATCCCGAGCAGGGATGGAGCCTGCTGTGCAATGGCACGGTCGTCTTCGACGACACCGGTGAGCTGCTGCCGGACGGCGGGATCATTCCGCCGCATCGTCCCGTCGTGACGACGATGCCCTCCCGCGTCGGACTGGTCGTGGCGGCCTGAGGGTCCGGGGGCCGGTGCCGGCCCCGGCGGTCATCTGTTGAGGTTCTGACAGTAGGGGCAGAGCTCGTAGCGGCCATCGTGGACCACACTTCCCCAGCCGCGGCACTCGTCGCAGTCGCGGGCCAGGGCGATGTTCGCGCGGGGAGCAGGAGCGTCGGGGTGGGCTCCGGTGTTCATCAGGTGATTTTCCTCGGGTAGAGGGCTGTGCATAGGAAAACTATGCCAAAAGGTGCATAGCTATGCAAGCCGTCACACCAGCTGCTCGGTCCAGATCGTCTTGCCGTCGCGTGTGTACCGCGTCCCCCAGCGCTCGGTGAGCTGAGCCACCAGGAAGAGCCCGCGGCCCCCCTCGTCGGTGGAGCGGGCCCGGCGGAGGTGGGGTGAGGTGCTGCCGGTGTCGGACACCTCACAGATGAGGTGGCCGTCACGGATGAGCCGCAGGGTGATCGGCCCGCCGCCGTACCGGTAGGCGTTGGTGACCAGCTCACTGACGATCAGCTCCGTGGTGAAGGCCATCTCGTCCAGCCCCCACTGGGCCAATTGGGATGCCACCAGCGCCCGGGCCTGAGCAGCGGCGGTCGGCTCGACGCGCAGCTCCCACGTCGCCACCTTCTCCCCCGGCAGGACACGGGTACGGGCGATGAGCAGAGCCACGTCGTCCGCAAAGTCATCGGTGGGCCGGCCGCGCAGCAGTGCTCCCTCAACCGCCCTGCATGTGTCGTCCAGCGAGCGGGCGGGCACGGCCAGCGTCCTGCTCAGATCGGCCAGACTCTCGTCGATGTCTCGCTTCCGGCCCTGGATGAGGCCGTCCGTGTAGAGGGCGAGGAGGCTGCCTTCGGCCAGTTGCAGCTCGGCGGTCTCGAACGGCAGCCCGCCCAGGCCCAGCGGCGGACCCGCGGGGATGTCGAGGAGGTGGACCCGCCCGTCCGGGGTCACCAAAGCGGGCGGCGGGTGTCCCGCCCGGGCCAGGGCGCAGTGCCGCGAAACCGGGTCGTACACGGCGTACAGGCAGGTCGCCCCGACGACTTGAGGGGCCCGTTCGTCGGTCGGCTCCTGCTCGGCGGCCAGTCGGTCCACGAGATCGTCGAGGTTGGAGAGGACCTCGTCGGGAGTGAGGTCGAGATTGGCCAGGGTGTGTACCGCGGTGCGCAGTCGGCCCATGGTGGCCGCCGCGTGGATGCCATGGCCGACCACGTCGCCGACGACGAGGGCGACGCGCAGTCCGGAGAGAGGGATGACGTCGAACCAGTCACCGCCGACGCCGGTCGTGGCGTCGGCCGGCAGGTAGCGGTGGGCGACTTCGACCGCGGGGTGACCGGGAACCTCGTGGGGGAGCAGGCTGTGCTGCAGGGTGAGCGCCGCCTCGTGCTGCTGGGTGTAGCGGCGCGCGTTGTCGATGCAGACGGCGGCACGGGAGGCGAACTCGACGGCGAGTGTGAGGTCGTCGTCCTCGAACGGCTCGAGCCGTTGCGACCGCCACAGACTGAGCAGGCCGAGTACGAGCCCGCGCGCGACCAGAGGTACGACCATCAGCGAGTGGATGCCCAGTTTGAGAGCGCGCTCGGCCCGGTCCGGGTCCATGGCGAGCCACGCGGTGGGGCCCTCCATGTGCGCGTCGAGAATCGGACGCTGCTCGGCCAGGCACTGCGCCTGCACGGTCTCCGGCGGGATGTGAATCGTGTGGCCCACCGGAAACATCAACTCTGCCGTGTCCGTCAGGATGCTGCGAACCGCCGCCCGGCGCACGGGGCCGAATATTTCCTGGACGGGCCCTTCACCGTGGGGCACCGGCTCCAGCAGGTCCACGGAGACGCAGTCGGCAAGATCCGGGACCGCCACCTCGGCCAGCTCGTCCGCTGTCTTCGCGACGTCGAGCGTGGTCCCGATGCGGGCACTGGCCTCGTTGAGCAGGGCAAGGCGACGTCGGGCCCGATAGCGTTCGGTCACGTCCTCGACCGTCTGCGTCACTCCGAGAATCCGTCCGGAGGGGTCCTCCATCCTGAATGCCGAGATCGACACGACCAGCTCGCGGCCGAGGTCTCGCCGCAGACGGCAGGGCTGCTCGGTGAAGACCGATGACTGGCCTGTCTCCAGCACCTCCCGCAACTGCCTCACCACGGTGTCGGTGTCCTGCTGGACCAGGAAGTCCCTGGTACGGAGCCCACGGTGCTGCTCGACCGGTAGCTCACTGAAGCGCGCGATCGCCCGGTTCACTCGCAGGATGCTCAAGTCCGGTGCGAAGACGGACAGACCGATCGGGGAGCGGCGGAACAAACCGTCCAGGACCGACCTGTCCGTCTCCCACTGGAGCACCTCCTCGGCGGGCGCGGCGACGAGGAACCATTCGGAGGGGGCGTCGCCCCGCACGATCCCCCGGGCCCTGCACCCGAGCTCCACGCGATGGCCGTCGCGGTGCCTGACGGGCACGACCCCGAACCACCCCCGGTCACGTACGCATGCGGCCGCCGCGTCCACGGCGACGTAGTAGTCGCGCAGATCGAGCAGGAAACCGACGGCCGGCCGCCCGATCGCTTCCTCGGGCGGGTAGCCCAGCAGTGCCTCGGCCCGCTCGCTCCAGCCGACGACCACCCCGCGGTCGTCCAGCACCGCCGAGGCCGCGCGCCGCACTGCGAACGGGTCTTCCGGGCCCTCGCTGAACGTCGTCACAGGTGTGTCCATCACTACCACCCTGGCACCACCCGGGCGGGACCGCCCAGGCGATACCGCTCGGGGTGATGGCTCACCGGCATGGACGGGCGCACAGTTCTCGCGAGGAGCACCGCCACATCGTCCTGCGCCGCCGAGGGCAGGAGCCGGCCGAGGATGCGGTCGCAGATCGCCTCCAAGGGGTGGTCGAGGTGCCGCAATGCCCGGGCGAGCTCCTGCATGCCCTGGTCGAGATCTCTGTTGCGGGCCTCAATGAGGCCGTCGGTGTACAGCACCAGCAGACTGCCGGGGGGCAGGGGCACCTCCTCGGTCCGGAATTCCTGCCCGCCCGTGCCCAGAGGTGTTCCCGAGGGGCCGTCGAGGAAGGCGAGCGTTCCTTGGGCGTCGACCAGGGCCGGAGGCGGATGGCCCGCCCTGGCGATCAGGCAGCCGCCCGCGGCCGGGTCGTGGACCGCATAGACGCATGTGGCCATTTCGTTCTCGCCCAGATCGGCGACGGCGGCGTCCAGGGAGCGGAGCATCTGAGCCGGGGGGATGTCGAGGCGTGCCAGCGTCCGCACTGCTGTGCGCAGCTGGCCCATCACGGCCGCCGCATGGATTCCGTGCCCCATGACGTCACCGATGACAAGACCGGTCCTGCCCTCGGGCAGGGTGATGACGTCGAACCAGTCGCCGCCGACCTCGTGGTCGCTGGCGGGCAGGTAGCGCCCGGTCAGTTCCAGGCCGGTGACGTCGGGCAGCGCATTGTTCGTCAGGCTGCGCTGCAGGGTCAGGGCCGCTTCCCGCTGGCTGGTGTACATGCGGGCGTTGTCGATGTTCAGAGCGGCCCGGGCGACCAGCTCGTCGATCAGTACGCAGTCCTGCTCGTCGAACGGCTCACGGCTGCGGGTGCGTGTCACCACGACGGCGCCGAGCACCTTGCCCCGGGCGCTCAGCGGGACCAGCCGCGCGCAGCCGATACGGACGCTGAGGTAGTCCCGCAGTCGCTCGGCCTGCGGATCGGGGATCAGCTCGGGGATGTCGGCCTGGTAGAGGTTCATGGGGTGCCCCTCGGCGATGACCTGTTCGTACACCGAGCCGAGCGGGACCTGGAAGGTCATGCCCGGGGTCAGCTTCGCTGTGGGGGCTGACGGATCGGGGAAGGCGGCCGCCATACGGCGCACCACGCCCTGAGTGGATGCGGTGGCCTCATCGGGGTCGAGCACCGCTTCCAGCAGTTGTACGTCGGCGGAATCGGCCAGCTGGGGCACCAGCACCTGCACCACTTCCTCGGCGGTCCTGCGCAGGTCCAAGGTGGTTCCGATGCGCTCGCCGGCTTCGGCGAGCAGAGCGAAGCGCTGCCTTGCCCGCTCGGCCTCGGCATGCGCCTGCTGTCCGTCGGTGATGTCGATCAGGGAAGCGATCAGTCCCAGGGGCCGCCCTTCGTGACCGAGCAGCGGGGCATAGGAGCAGGACCAGGTCCGGTCGTGATCGGGGTCGCTCGGGGTGCGGCCGGTGCGGCGCACGTCGACCACCGCCTTGCGGCGGTCCAGCACCTGCCGCATCACTTTCTGCAGTTCGGAGGCGTTGACCCCCGGTGCGACCTCCGTCAGCCGCTTTCCGAGGTGCTCGGCGGCGGAGACGCCGTTCATCCGCGCCAGCGCGTCGTTGACCCGCAGAAATCGCAGATCGGGGTCGACCATGGCCAGACCGATGGGGGACTGGGTGAACAGACCATCCAGGGCCGCCAGCGAATCCCGCATTCTCAACACCGCCGAGGTCTCCACGGCGATGGCCAGGATGCCCGTTTCTCCCTGCGGGTCCGCACTCGGGCAGATCCACATCTCCATCGGCACCAGGTGCCCGTCGCGATGCCGTACCGGGAGGGCTCCGACAACCGCTTCACCCGCCAGGACCCTCTCGGTCAGCTGTTCGGCCGGCTCCTGATTGGGCTCGGGGACCAGGATCGGAATCCCGTACTCGCCCAGCAGTTCCTCGGGCGCGTAACCGAGCAGTTCCCGGGCGGCGAGGGACCACTCCACGATGCGGCCCTGCGCATCCGCCCTCCACAGCGCGATGGGGAGCAGGTCGCGGAGCACGCCCGCGTATCCCACCGCCGACAGGGGGTGGTCCGGCACATCACTCGTCGACTGGTGTGTGTCCACGCAATGACCTCACACCGGGGCGCGGGGGCCTCTGCCTGCCGACCACTCCCTGGCGATCGTCCGGCCGAGCGCTGCTGACGCACTGTCCTTGCAGCGTCATCGGGTATGGCGACTTCGGGCGCAGCTCTTGGGTGCATCTCCTAGGTGCGGTTTTGTACGGGTATCAGCCTATCCGAGGCGCTGTACGGGGCGACAGGCACCGGTGCGGTCGTCCCGCCGGGCGGCTGGGGGCGGCTCACTTCCTCCGTTGCCTTCACCCCGCTGAACAATGTGGTCGCCAGCCCCGCGATCTCCCTGCCAGCGCGCGGGGCGACCGAGCACGGCCTGCCCATCGGCGTGATGTTCTCCGCCCGGAACGGCGACGAACGCACGCTGCTGGACATTGCGTTCGCGCGGGAGGCCGACCAGCCGTGGCGCCGGATCCAGGACGGCCGAGCGGCCACCGCATGAGGTGAGAGCGGTGATCCGGCGTGAGCCCGCGCAGGCCGGCCGCTTTGCCTCGGGTCCAGGCGGTGACGGATCGGTCGGCGGCGCTGCGGTCGCGGGTGGCTGCACGCGCTGTTCGCCGGTGGTGTCGGCGGCACCGGCGCGCACTCACAGTGAGTGTGCCGTGCACGGCCGGTGGGGCGATTCCCGGCCACCTGCCGACGGTGGCCGGACGTCGCCGCCCCCGCGGTGTCGCAGGGGCGGGGGATCAGGTGTGGAGAATGCTGTTGTTGCCGTCGTGCGCGTCGGCGTGTTCGTCGTCGAACCAGTAGTCGCCGGCGGCCAGGTAGCGGAATCCGTAGCGCTGCTCAGTGGGCAGATTGAGGGTGACGGCGAGGGTGCCGTCCTCTCTCGCCACCAGAGGATGGGCGCCGGGCTGCCAGTCGTTGAAGTCGCCGACGACACTGACCTGGCCGCAGGGCTGGTCGGCGGGGATGACGAACGTGATCTCGGTGTCGTTCTTGCGACGGGAACGCTCCAGCATGGAGATACCTTCCTCTTCGGAGAGCAGTTGGGGGTCAGCATGGCCATGCCGGTGCTCTCCCGTCGCGCCCGGCTGCGCCAACGGCGCCTCCGGTCGCCCGTATGGCCCCCGGGACGCCGTGTCTCCCTCGCCGGGATGCCTTGGGCACCGTCCGCGCGGGTGTCGACGACCGGGCGCGCGGACGCGGGGCGGCGGAGCCCGGATCGGCTCCCCTGCGAGTCGGACGCGCCGGTCGGCCGGTGGCTTCCCGCGCCTGAGGGAAGGCCGCGGGGGCAGCCACCGGCCGACAGGTGCGCGGTGTCAGTCCTGCGGGTAGAAGTCCCCGCTCGCCATGCTGCTCTGCTGCTCGCTCTGCTCCTTGAGCCGACGGGCCTTTTCCTTCAGCCGCTGACGCTCCTGCGGGTCGGCGGCACGCTCCGCGGCCTGTTCCAACTCCTGCGCCTTCTCGCGCATCTGCCGGGCTCGACCGCCGGTTTCGTCTGCAACGCTCATGATCACTCCTTTGGTGACGGGGGAGAGCGGGCCACACCAGCGAAGCAGCGGCCTCCAACCCGCGCATCTCGAACGCTCACCCACCGTGATCCGCCCAGTTCCCACAGGCTCTGGGTACGGCGACCCCCGGCAGCCGCGCAGCGGGCCCGTCGCAAAAAAGCCTGTGCACCGGACCCATCACGTTCCTTACACTCACCAGGAATCGCGCGCTACGGCATCGCAGCGCGCGTCGTGACGAGTGACGTGACCGCACCGCTGTCGTTGTTCCCCCGTCACGGTACGAGGTGATCCTGGTGTCTTCGTCTGTCCGGCGTCGGCTGCGCGGCCGACGCCGGATCTCCGCGACGAGCACCTGACCCCCTGTCTGTTCGGCCTGGACCAATGCCCCGTAATCATCACGGGGCGTTGCGCCGCCTTGAGGGGTTGTGCCCGGCCCGAATGCAGGCCCTGGTCCGTCCGGGAAATCGCGCTGGCTTGTTGTCGGTCATTCCTGAAAGGCCACAGTTGTGCGTACCGAACTCCGTCACTTCGACAATCCGCTCACAGGCGTCCGTAATCTGGGCATCCTCGCCCACGTCGACGCCGGCAAAACCACCGTCACCGAACGGATCCTGTATGCCACCGGCGCAACGTACAAGCGAGGCGAGGTCCATGACGGTACGACGGTCACCGACTTCGACTCCCAGGAGCGGGATCGCGGCATCACGATCTTCGCTGCCGCGGTGAGCTGTGACTGGGACGGTCACCGGATCAATGTCATCGACACCCCCGGTCACGTCGACTTCGCCGACGAGGTGGAGCGCTCGCTGCGCGTGCTCGACGGTGCCATCGCGGTGTTCGATGCCGTCGCCGGGGTCGAGCCCCAGAGCGAGTCGGTATGGCGACAGGCCGACCGCTACGGGGTGCCGCGGATTGCGTTCGTCAACAAGCTCGACCGTACCGGTGCCGACCTCGACCTGGCGGTCGAGTCGATCAGGACAAGGCTGCACACGGTTCCGCTGGTCGTCCAGCTGCCGATCGGCCGAGAGGACGGGTTCACCGGCGTGGTGGACCTGCTGCGTATGCGGTCGCTGGTCTGGTCCGAGGGGTGCGACACCTTCGACGAGGGCCCCGTACCTGAGGACTTGGAGGACGAGGCACGCCGGCGCCGTCGGCTGCTCGAGGAGGCGGTGGCGGAACTCCACCCGGTCGCACTGGAGGAGTTCTGTGCACAGTCAGCGGTCACCGCGCAGACACTGGCGGTAGCCCTGCGGGATCTGACACTCGCCGGCGACGCCGTGGTCGTGCTGTGCGGATCGGCCTACCGCAATCGTGGGATCGAGCCGCTGCTGGAGGCTCGACCACCCGGGCGGGAACCGCCGTGATCACCGCGACGGTCCCCCTGGCCGAACTGTTCGGCTACGCGTCCCGGTTGCGCAGCCGGACCCAGGGCCGGGGCACCTTCACCAGCCGGGCCACCGGCTACGCCCCCGTACCGAGCGGCGTGTTGAACGCGATGCCGGCGCGCTAGAACGCGGGCGTATGGCCCCGCCCATCCCGGGCGGGGCCATCACCGGCGCTCATCGTCGAGAGGAGTTGACCCGCAGACGGTGCAACGGGGCCATCCGCACGATGGCCAAGGTGGATACGGGGGCAATGGGAACGGCCCGGACGATTCGGTCGTGCAGGTCTACCCTGCGGACCGCGGTTCTGAGATGTTCGTTGCGGTCCGCGTGTGCGCGACCTCTGTGGCTGACAGAGAGGGCAAGCCGGTGACAGGCACCACCAGGGCTCCTGTGGACGTGCTGGAGTTCTCCGACGACCTGGTCGAGGCGGACGTACAGCCGCTGCGCGACTTTCTCACCGCGCGGCTGACCGAGCTCATCGAGCGCCAACCGCCGGGAAGCGACGAACGGTTTGCCGTCGCAGCGCTGATGGACCACGTCACACTGGACTGCATCGGTCTCTCCGACGGCCTGCTGGCATGGGGCGGGCATGTGGCCCGTGGGCAGAAGAACCAGGCAGGCCATGTGCAGACCCTGCGCCAGGACATCCGCTCCCGGTGGAACCTCCTGTGCCGCACCGCTGCCTGCTGGCGGGAGCACCCGGAGCACCAGAGCCGGTGGCGCGAGCTGTACCACCTGTGTGCCGAGCATGCGGAGTTCGTCGAACAGACCATGGGGGATGCGAGCAGCGGTCCGTACGAGGTGAGGGCCCACCCGTGAGCGCGTACAGGAAGGAGGCAACCATGCGACTGTGTTGATGCCCATTCCCGCACGCGACTTCGACCCCAGCGAGGTCGCGGTGGGGTGGCAGGTCCTTACCCGGACCGGACAGGGTTGTTTTTTGCGACGCCCGACGGCTCGCCCGTTGTCAGGCAGCAGGCCCGATACCCCGGTTTCGACCTCGCCGGGCCGGCAGGAGAGGCTTGGGGATGTGTCCTCACTCTTTCCTCAGCAGGCTCAACACGGCGTCCCCGCAGGGCAGATGATTGTCTGCGGTGACGACGCGCTGGCTGCCCGTCTCGCCTCCGAACTGCACGACGTCTACGGGGAACGGGTGACGCTCGTCGTGCCGCCCGCCCGCTCCTCGACAGGTGGGCAGCCTGCCGTGGCGCCGAACCGTATCCGGACTTCCGCGCTGTTCGGGCGTGTGTCCGCTGCGATGAACCGGCCGGGTGGTGCCGACGAGGTCGGCTCCAGTGGCGAATTCCTCCTTCCGGTAAGGGAGATGGAGGCCGCCGAGCCGTCGGAGGAGGCACTGCGTCAGGCCGGTGTGGAGCGGGCCGCTGCTCTGGCCCTCGTGTATGACGACGACGAGATGAACATCCGGGCAGCGCTGGCCGCACGGCGGCTCAACCCCCGGCTGCGGCTGGTGATCCGCCTCTACAACCGCAAACTGGGCCAGTACTTGGAGGGCCTGCTCGACCAGGCGGCCGTCCTCGCCGTGCCGGGCCTGAACGCGGCTGCGCTGGACGCCTCCACCACCGTTCTGTCCGACGCGGACACGGCAGCGCCCGCACTGGCGGCGACCGCGGTGGCCGGTACGAGCAAGGTCGTGCAGGCCGACGGGCTGCTGCTGCGTGCCGCGGAGCGCACCCCGCCGGGGCGCGGCGAGGCACCCGATCCCGGCTTGTGCACGCTCGCCCTGCTGTCGTCCACCACCAACGACCCTGCGGGCGCGGAGGGTTCGGACAGCAGCGGCCCTCAGGGTCCGAGTCTGCTGCCCGACGACGCCACGGTCGCGGCCGCCACCGGGCGGGGGACCGTCGTGCTGGAGACGATCTCGTACGCCGGGCTGCCGGTGCCGTCCGGTCGTCTGGCCGGCCGGGGCGCCCCGCTCGGAGAGATCTTCTCGCGGCGGCTGCGCTGGGCGCTCGCCGGTGTCGCCGCGGCCGTGGTTGGTCTTGCCGTGGCGTCCTGGCTCACGACCGGCGACCACCCCCTGCACGCCGCGTACCTCACGCTCCTCGATCTGTTCGCGATCGGGGACCCGGCCGTCGGTGAACCCGCCGCCCGTCAGGTGCTCCAGCTCCTGTCCGGACTGGTGGGTCTTGCGCTGCTGCCGGTCCTGGTCGCCGGATCACTGGAGGCCCTCGGCGCGTTCCGCGGAGCAGCGGGGCTGCTGCGCCCGCCGCGTGGACTGTCCGGGCACGTCGTGCTGCTCGGCCTCGGCAAGGTCGGTACGCGCGTGCTGGCCCGGCTGCGTGAACTCGGCATCCCCGTGGTGTGCGTGGAGGAGGATCCGGCGGCGCGGGGCATCCCGCTCGCGCGCCGGCTGCGCGTGCCCGTGGTGCTGGGCGACGTCACCCACGAGGGCGTGCTGGAAGCTGCCAAGATCCACCGGGCCCATGCGCTGCTGGCGCTGACCAGCGCCGACACGACGAACCTCGAAGCGGCGCTGTACGCCCGTACCGTCAAGCCGGATCTGCGGGTCGCGCTGCGGCTGTACGAGGACGACTTCGCCACCGCCGTCTATCGCACCCTGCGCGCCGCCCACCCCGACGCGCTCACCCGCAGCCGCAGTGTGTCGACGCTCGCGGCCCCCGCTTTCGCCGGTGCGATGATGGGCCGTCAGATACTCGGCGCCATCCCGGTGGAGCGTAAGGTGCTGCTGTTCGCGGCGCTCGATGTCGCCGGGCATCCGCAGTTCGAGGGCCGTACCGTGGCCGAGGCGTTCAGGGCGGGTGCGTGGCGGGTGATCGCTCTGGACACGGCGGAGCCCGCGGAGCGTCGGCCGGACCTTGCCGCTTCCCGTCCGTACGGGGGCGACCGCACCGGCGCCCGGCTGCTGTGGGACCTCCACCCCGGGTACGTCCTGCGGCCCGAGGACCGTGTCGTCGTCGCCGCCACCCGCCGGGGGCTGGCCGAACTCCTCGGACGGCGAACCGGATCCCGCCCCGGCCCGCATTCGGCCTGAGCGCCGTGAGATCCGTCGGGACAGCCCAGGAGGCGGGCTTTCGTGGCGGCGCGGAGTTCGCGTACCGCCGGGTAGGGCTGTGTGGCCACCCGGCGCAGCGGGGACTGGCACAGGCGCGGCGGACCCGGGTCCGTGTGGAGGCGGCCGTCGCGGCTGTCCGCGGTGCGGCGGACCGGCTGAGCGGGGCCGCGGGGCACTGCCATGTTTTCCGCTCGCCCGCGCTATTCGAAGCGCGCGGTGTCGCCTGCCCCTCGGCGTACGATCTCGAGTTCGCCGCCGGAGAAGTCGATGACGGTGGTCGGCTCGGTGCCGCAGTCGCCCGAGTCGACCACGGCGTCCACCACATGGTCGAGGCGTTCCTTGATCTCCCAGCCCTGGGTCATCGGCTCGTCCTCGTCGGGCAGGAGCAGAGTGCTGGAGAGCAGGGGCTCACCGAGTTCGGCGAGCAGGGCCTGGGCAACGGCATGGTCGGGAATCCGCACCCCGACCGTCTTCTTCTTCGGGTGCAGCAGCTGGCGCGGCACCTCCTTCGTCGCGGGCAGGATGAAGGTGTAACTGCCAGGCGTGGCCGCCTTGATCGCGCGGAACACGTCGTTGTCGACATGCACGAACTGTCCCAGCTGCGCAAAGTTCTGGCACACCAAGGTGAAGTGGTGACGATCGTCGAGGTTCCGGATCGACCGGATCCGGCTGATGCCGTCACGACTGCCCAGCTGGCATCCCAGGGCGTAGCAGGAGTCCGTCGGGTATGCGACGAGCGCGCCGGACCGGATGCTGTCAGCCACACTGCTGATGGTGCGCCTCTGAGGATTGTCGGGGTGCACGTCGAAGTACTTCGCCATCCGCCGAGTCTAGACGCCTGTCCCGTACACGAGCGCCGACTGGGTGCCGGGCGGCCGCGTGGGCGGCCCGCGGTGGCCGTATCGGCGCCGGCAAGCGCCTGCGGGTGTGTCGACAGCACAGAACGCCGAGTCGGTCGGAATCTGGAGGAGACAGCCGGGCGGACACGGCCTCCCGGACCTCGCGAATCGGAGCGCCGTCATGCTTGCCGCATTGCAGGACGCATGGACCACCGTGGTCCCCGACATGAGGGACCGGCACGGACCGCTCCCGCCGATGATGCTCGTGCTGACGGTGGTGACCGGACTGGTGGACGCCGTCAGCTTTCTGCTGCTGGGGCACGTCTTCGTCGCCAACATGACCGGCAACGTCGTCTTCTCCGGTTTCGCCGTCGCCGGCGCTGCGGGATTCTCCCCGGCGGCCTCGCTGGCGGCCCTCGCTGCGTTCGCCGTCGGGGCCCTGCTGGGCGGCCGTGTCGCACACCGGGCTCGTGCTCACCGCGGGCGGGTCCTGCATCTGGCGCTCGTGCTCGAGACCGGGCTGGTTCTGTCGGCCTACGTCATCGCCCAGACCGACGCCACCCCCGACACCGGGACCGTCCGGTACGGGCTGATCACCCTCCTCGGGCTCGGCATGGGCGTCCAGACCGCCGCCGCTCGTGCTCTCGCGGTCCCCGACCTGACCACGACCGTACTGACCCAGACCATCACCGGCATCGCTTCCGACAGCCGCGCCGCCGGGGGCGAGGGCGGCAGGGCCGGGCGGCGTGTGCTCGCGGTGGTCGCCATGTTCTGCGGTGCCCTCGTCGGCGCCGCCGCCATCCTGCACGGCGACCCAGCCCTGCCTCTGCTGCTCGCCTCCGTGCTGCTCGCGGTGGGCACGGTGGCCGCGTTCGCGATGACCCGGTCCAACGCCGCCTGGACTGTTCCGCTGTGAGTTCCGCCTTCGCGCAGGGCCGTCGGCGCTCGACCTCGCTCGATTCAGCCGTCTGTGTCGGGTCGTGGCGGCTCCTCCGTGAGATGCCGGAACAGGTCCGTCAGGCCTCGCTCAGCCTCTGGGCTCAATGGGTCCGGTCGCTGGGGGACCTCGTCACGCAGTTCCGCGGCCGTCGGGTCCTGCGCGGCCAGACCCTCTGCGGTGGCTTCGCCGAAGTGCCGGATGACCTCCTGAAGCCGTGCGCGTTCCTCCGCAGTCGCGGTGGCGAGCTGGGCGCGAAGGGTGTCGCGGATCTCCTGGAGGCGTTCGACGTCAGCGATGTTGCCGGGGATGTCCTGGGTCATCAGTACCTGGAGGTTCGTCTCATGCGGAGCGGGGCGGTCCGGCTCGCCCGTCGCCTCGTCCGCCTGGTACGCGGACCAGCACCAGCCGTGTTCGGCCATGCCCTCCTTGGTCCAATCCATCAGCAGGTCCGCGCCTTCCTGAACGCGTGACATGTCGTGCCCGCCTCCGGTGGCGAACCAGCGCAGCAGTGCGCCGGCGGCCGGTTTCTCGGTATCGCAGGAAGAGCACAGTTCCAGGTGGATCGGAAAGCCGTCCGCGTCTTCCTGCGGCATGACGGCGCTGGTGATCAGCGGCCCGCCGCATCGTGAACACGACGGCAACCTCTCTGCGAGTTCCACTTGGGTCACGCCCAGCCTCCTTGCTGTCACCTGCGCCTACCAAAGCCCGCGTGATCTGCAGCGTCAACCTCCTCGCCGCATTCTGCTGCGGCGGGAAGTCGAAGCCCGCACACCGTGTTCCGGCTTCGGTCTGCCAAGCTCATGCCCGTCGCACCATGATCTGCCCGGAAATGTCGTACGACGCCCGGACCGTATCCGCCAGCCAGGCGCTGACCCTGAAACCCAGCAGCGCGCTTGGGCGAGCCGCTGCTGCCGGTGGGGGAGCCCTGCCATAGTGACCGCCCTCTGCTGCCGGTGCCCAGGGCCCCAAGACCGTGGGCACTGGAATGGCGCAATTGCGGCATTCGGGTGGTAGGTGGCCTCGCCTGCAACTGGGCAACGGCAAGCGGGACTCCTGCCGGTGAGAGAACTACATCCGGGAGGTCCCCATGAACGCCACACACGCTGCTGCCCGTCCCTTCACGACGCCGCAGTGGGCGCTTGATGCCTATCGCTTCCCCGCTACGCAGACATACGACTTGGAGGAGGCCGCTGCGGGAGAGGTTGATGCGGCCCGCGACCACGTCCTGCCCTCTCCGGATCCCGTGCAGCGGTTTCCGTACGTTCTTCCGGCCTCGGACCGGCATCGTCTGGACCTGCATGCTGCCCTGACCACCAAAGGGATCGCACCGCGTCCCGGCGACCTCGACGCAATCAGTGCCCTCTGCACACTCGACGACGACACGCTCACCACCGTTGTGCGGTGGATTACTGGTCGCGGATGACGAGTGGCCGTGCTGGCAGCGCCGCCGTCCACCCGGCGGCGCTGACAGGCACGGCCGGGGGAATCGCCCGTGTGCAGAGTTCCGCTGGGAGCCCAGGCGGCCCACTTGTGGCTCAGCCGGTTGCGCCCGTATCCGTTTCGACGGTCGTGGCCTACAGGGAACTCGTGCGCGGCCGAGCAGCCCGCCGCTGCGGGGACACTGCGAGCGAGAAGCTGTGCCCGGCCGGGTCGGAGTAGATCCGTACGTCGCGCGGGCCGCTGTTGTCCTTGGTGTCCACGGGCCTGGCTCCCAGGCTTATCGCCTCGCGTTCGGCCTCGTCCATGTCGCCACGGTCCACCAGGATGCGCAGGTGAGCCTGCTGGGAGTCCTCCGGGCGCGGCCAGCTCGGCGGCGCGTATCCGTAATCCCTGCGGATGGCCAGATGAACTCCGTCCTGGCCGATGAGCTCCAGGAAGTCGGCGTCGCTCCCGGTATGGATCTCCGCCTGGAGCAGGCCGGCATAGAACTCCGCCAGCTCCATCGGTTCGGCGCAGTCCAGTACGAGGACACTTGTCTTCTTGACTGTCATACGCCCTCGCCTACCCGCAGCCATTCTGCGCACACGGTGTGCTCTTGCTGTCGTCGGTGAGTGTGTTCATACGAGGCCGACTGCCCCGTGGGTTCCGGGTTTCCGGCGTGCGGGCCCCCTCCCACGAGCCCGAATATCGCCCGGCGCTCCTTCTCGCCGAGCCCGCCCCACACGCCGAACTGCTCCCGGGCATCCAGCGGGGACTTCTGGGTTAAGCACCCGGCCGACCCGCGCTGAGTACCCTCCATTTGCCCGGCTACGCGTGTCCGGGGCGCCGCCCTCAGGTCGCCAGGTCTGCTTTCCGCGCTCTGGCGACGTACCGGTCCCAAGGCAACCGACGTATCCGGCCGTGGGCTCCGTGCGTCGACACGAATGATTGCGTGCACTGGGTGTTACCCATGTACCAACGCAAGCGGGAAGCGTGGCACAGGAACGCCGGGAGAGTGGTGCATGCTCCAAAAGCGCAAGGCGCAATTGAAGGCCAAGGCCGAGGATGCGGCCGTCCGCGGATTCGACGCGGCGGACGGTCGGCTGCCCCTCAGCGAGCTCGCCCGGCAATTGCTGCGCAAGGCCTATCCCGACCACTGGTCCTTCCTGCTCGGCGAAGTGGCCCTGTACTCCTTTGTGGTACTGCTCCTGACCGGCACCTACCTCACGCTCTTCTTCGACCCGAGCATGGTGGAGGCCACGTACACCGGTCCCTATGAGCCCCTGTACGGCCAGAGAATGACGCAGGCGTACACGACCACCCTGAACATCAGCTTCGCCGTGCGCGGAGGCCTGCTGATCCGTCAGATCCACCACTGGACAGCGCTGGTGTTCCTTGCGGCCATCGCCGTTCATATGCTGCGGATCCTGTTCACGGGGGCCTTCCGCAAGCCGAGAGAGGTCAATTGGATCATTGGTGTATCGCTGTTCGTCCTCGCGCTCCTCGAAGGGTTCGCGGGCTACTCCCTGCCCGACGACCTGCTGTCGGGCACCGGTCTCAGGACAGCGGCCACGATCGTGGGATCCATCCCGTTCGTCGGCACAGAGCTGGAGATGTTCGTATTCGGAGGGGAGTTCCCGGGGCACATCATCATCCCCCGCCTGTACATCGTCCATGTGCTGCTCGTGCCTGGCCTCCTTGTGGCCCTGATCACCGCTCACCTCATCCTGATCGTGTATCTCAAGCACACGCACTGGGCTGCTCAGGGCAGGACCAACCGAAATGCCGTGGGCATGCCGATGTTTCCCCAGTTCACGGCGAAGACGACCGGCTTCTTCCTGATGATCTTCGGCGTCCTGGCCCTCATGGGAGCTCTGGCTCAGATCAACCCCGTGTGGAACTACGGTCCTTACCGCGCCGACCAGGTTTCCGGTGATGCGCAGCCGGACTGGTATGTCGGATTCCTGGAAGGCGCGATGCGGCTCATGCCGCCCTGGGAGACGAACATCGCGGGACACACGATCATGTGGAATGTCTTCATTCCGGCAGTGGCGTTGCCCGGCGTCGTGTTCACCCTCCTGTTCCTGTACCCCTTCTTCGAAAAGTGGGTGACGGGCGACCGCAGCGAACACCATTTGTGCGATCGGCCACGCAACCGCCCGGCCCGCACCGGACTCGGCGTGGCGGCCATCGTCTTCTACGCCGTTCTTCTGACGGCCGGGGGCAACGACGTGATCGCCTTGTCCTTCCGAGTTTCCGTCAACGCCATGACCTGGATTCTCCGGATCGCGCTGGTGGTCGCACCGCTCGTGGCATTCGCTGTGACCAAACGCATCTGCCTCGCCCTTCAGATGCGGGACCGTGGTCGGCTGACAAAGGGGGAGGAGACCGGTCAAGTGACCCAGTCTCCCTACGGCGGACTCCAGGAGGGGCACCGAGGCATCAGCAAGGCCACCCGCCATCGTCTCCTGGTACGCGAGGTCCCGATGCCTCTTCAGCTGCCCGCGGAAGGCCCTCTCTCGCGTCGGCTGCGCCTGAGAACGGCTCTGAGCAACTGGTACTACGGCGACCGTGTCGATCTGCCGGCGACGCGGGAGCAGCAGTCCGCCATCGCGGAGCGGACTGCTCCACCTGAGCGCCTCGGTGAAGGCCAGGAGTGAGGTTTCGGCTGTTCGCTGCGCGGCGGTTGTCTCAGAGCGGTGGCCGCGAGAACTGGAACACCATTCCGCACACTCCCGCCAGGACCACGCCCAGCCCGATCAGGAAGAGCCACAGTCCAAAGACCGTTCCGAGAGCGCCTACGGCCACGCCGGTCGCGATCAGCACCGGCCAGGCGCTGTGCGGAGGAAAGAAGTCCACCGGCCCGGCCCGCTCATGTACCTCTCCCTCGTTTCGGTCTTCGGGGCGCAGTCCCTTCCTGCGGTAGTTCGTGGCGAAGACGAACGACACGAGAAGTGCCATGAGGAAAGCGACGGTGAGCGCAGCCGTGCCGGCGGGATCCTTGGACCACGCGGCGTACAGAACATCGGTTACGAGAAAGAACGCCGCGACCCCGGCGAAGAGGATGGCCTCGGTCTTCATGCGCTCGTGTCCCCCCACGCGTCCCGCGTCGGTGTGGTGCCATCTCTGCGGATCGGTGGTCCTACCGTTGCAGCGGGGTGGTTGATGTCGAATGCCGGGGAATCGGAGCGTACGCGCGGCAGAGCCGTGAAGTTGTGGCGCGGTGGTGGACATGAGGTCGCCCACTCCATCGACCTACCGAACCCCCAGGGGTCATCCACCTCGACCTTCGGCGCGTGGCGAGTGGTGCGCCACACGTTGAACAGGAAGGGAAACGTCGACAGGCCCAGCAGAAACGAGCCGATCGAGGAGATCGTGTTGAGGAGGGTGAAGCCGTCCGCCGCAAGGTAGTCGGCGTAACGTCGCGGCATTCCGCTCTCTCCCAGCCAGTGCTGGACGAGGAATGTGGTCTGGAAGCCGACGAACAGAGTCCAGAAGTGAATTCGCCCGAGGCGTTCGTCGAGCATCCGTCCGGTCCACTTGGGCCACCAGAAATAGAAACCGGCAAACATCGCGAAGACCACCGTTCCGAAGAGCACGTAATGGAGGTGGGCCACGATGAAGTACGAGTCGGTGAGTTGGAAGTCCAGCGGGGGAGAGGCGATCAGCACACCACTGAGGCCGCCGAGCAGGAAGGTGACGAGGAATCCCAGCGACCACAGCATGGGAGTCTCGAACGAGACGCTTCCGCGCCACATCGTGCCGATCCAGTTGAAGAACTTGACTCCTGTGGGCACGGCGATGATGAACGACATGGCCGAGAAGAACGGCAGCAGAACCGCTCCCGTGGCGAACATGTGGTGGGCCCACACGACCGCCGAAAGCATGGTGATGGCGATTGTGGCACCGACCATGCCGACGTATCCGAACATCGGTTTCCGGCTGAACACCGGAATGATCTCGCTCACCACCCCGAAGAACGGCAGGGCGACGATGTAGACCTCTGGGTGGCCGAAGAACCAGAACAGGTGCTGCCACAGCAGCGCGCCGCCGTTGGCGGAATCGTAGATATGGGTCCCGAACTTCCTGTCTGCTTCGAGCGCGAGCAGTGCGGCAGCGAGCACCGGGAAAGCCTGCAATGCCAGAATTGATGTGAAGAGTACGTTCCATGTGAAGATCGGCATCCGGAACATCGTCATCCCGGGAGCGCGCAGACAGACGATGGTCGCGACGAAGTTCACCGCTCCCAGCGTCGTGCTGATCCCGGAGAGAACCAGGCCCATCGTCCACAGGTCACCGCCGGCGCCCGGTGAGAACACGGCGCTGTTCAGGGGGGCATAGGCGAACCACCCGAAGGCTGCTGCGCCGCCCGGGACGATGAATCCCGACACGATGATCAGTCCGCCGAACAGGAAGAGCCAGTACGTGAGCGCGTTGAGACGGGGAAAAGCGACGTCGGGTGAGCCGATCTGCAGCGGCATCACGGCGTTCGCGAACCCCGCGAACATCGGCGTCGCGAACAACAGCATCATGATGGTGCCGTGCACGGTGAACAGCTGGTTGTACTGATCGGCGCTGACGATCTGCAGACCGGGGCGGGCCAGTTCCGCGCGCATCAGCATCGCCAGCAGCCCGGCCAGCAGAAAGAAGCCGAAAGCGGTGACCATATAGAGATTGCCGATGACCTTGTGGTCCGTGGTCGTCAGCCAGCCCAACAGCCGGACGCCGGCACTGATCCGCCGATTACTGACTGCCGCCTCGGTCGAGATGGCTTCCTGCTGGTCCTGCGACATCGTTTCCCCGTCCGCCCTGATACAGCACATTCCGGCTTCGGAATTGATGGTGGAGCCTTGCATCATGGATGGCGTGTGCGACTGGCGGGGAAGCCTCGAATTTCGTCAGTTCACCGGCGTGGAGGGCATGAGCTGCGTCGGGGGTGGGGATCGGGGCGTGCGGCCTTCCCATCCCGCCTGTGCGAAGGGGCGCTCAGGTCTCCTCCTCCATCCGGATCGCGGCCTCAAGGTCGGCGTGTGCCTTTCCGCGCTTGCCCTCTTGCTGTTCGAGCAGGGCCGCCGCGATGGCGTCCAGCTTCCGCTGGATCGCGCGCTCGGCCCGCAGCTCCGAGTTCTTCAGCAGGGCCACGAGGAGGAGCGTCACCGCCGTCATCCAACCGTGGGCGAACAGTTGCCATCCCAGGTCAAGCCCGGCGGTGTGCACAGCCGTAACACCGGCGACGAGGGCCAGACAGAACAGGAAGAATGCCGGGGAGCTGGTGAACCTCGAAACGGCCTCGGCCAGCCGTTCGAATCGCCCCCGCCCCCGGCCTCCGCGATCGGCAGGATGTTGAAATGTCATAAGACCTGGGTACCTCCCCGGCCGTCCAGAACCTCCGCAACGACGCGCAGATCCGAGACGAGGCCCTGGTAGACCGACTCTCGGTCGTCGGCGCGCAGCACGGCGGAAGGATGGATCGTGGCCACCAGGCCTCGAATCCCCTCGTCGGCCTCACCGTGCTCGTCAAGGGTGGGCCACGGCAGCAGTGCGCCCCGCTGCTGGGTCACCCGGAACGTCGATCCGAGCAGTGCCTTGCCCGCGGTCGAGCCGAGTGCCACGACCAACTCCGGTGCCACAACCCGCAGTTCTGCGAGGAGCCATGGCCGGCATGCCGTCATCTCCCGCAGGTCCGGGGCTTTGTGGATGCGGCGTTTACGGCCTTCGGGGAGCGTGAACTTGAAGTGCTTGACCGTATTGGTGGTGTACGCCTCTCCGGGGTCGATGCCCGCATCCGCGAGGGCCCTGGCAAGAACCTTGCCCGCCGGGCCGACGAACGGCCTGCCCTGCCGGTCCTCCTGGTCTCCGGGCTGCTCCCCGAGCAGAAGCACGCGCGCGGAGACATCGCCCTCGCCGAAGACTGTTTGTGTCGCGTTCTGGTAGAGGGGGCATCCACGGCAGTCGGCCGCAGCTCTCCGAAGACCTGGCAAGCCCGCGCGTCCGCCGGGCAGGAAGGGCGTGGCGTCGTAGTCCCGCTCGCCTCGCTCGGCAGGTGCTCTGTCCATGGCTACCGCCTCTCGTCCCGCCCGCTGCGGTGCGACGCTTCTCCTCGCCTTTGATCATCAGGACGGCTGTCCTCCCCGATGCGGCAGGGAGCCTCGGTGCCCTGTTCACCGTGCGCCCGCCCGGGGTGCGCCGCAAACCGACGCTCAGCGGTTACCCGCACGATTGCCGGGAAACCGTCCCGGCCCTTGCCTCCGGCGCGCGGGAAGGCGTCAGCGCCGCTCGTGAATGACGTTTGCCACGTCCCGATCGAGGTAGTCGCACAAGGTAACGGAAAGGACCGTTACTCGGTCGAGGAGCTGATCCGCGTGGCTGAGGCTAAGAGAATTCGCGGCAGGGCCCAGGAGACAGTGGGCAAGGCCAAGCAAAAGTTCGGGCGAGCAACGGGGCGGGACGACCTGCGCGTGAAGGGGACGGGCGACCGTATCGAGGGGAAGGCGCGCCGGGCCGTGGGGGAGATGGCAGACAAGGTCAAGGGTACGGCGGAGGAATTCAAGGGGAAGATGCGCAGGCACAAGTGAGGGGTCGTGACTGCGTGATGCCACTGGCCTCGGATGGAATTGAATCCCCCGTCCGGGGGCGCTTTGCGGGCACTTTCCCTGCTCAGGACGTAAGGCGGCGCGTCCGGGTCACGCCAGGATGACTTCGAGTTTCATGACGTCTCGCAAGGCCGCCTCGAATTCCGTCACTCTCGCGCGGTCGGCTCCGATCACGGCATAGCGCCAGGTCCGCCTGTCGGCAGGAACGTCCGCATACAGCACGACGCCTTCCCCGCGGCTCGATTCCCAGGCCAGATCTTCTGCCCGCAGCAGCCTGACCGCGCCGGCGAAGCTGTGCTGTGCCCGCGACCGCCCCCTTCCCAGGAGCCAGGCCGGGTCGCTGATCTTCCCGGTTCGGCTGAGCCGATCGACCATGAACCCCGGCGTGATGGTCGCGGTCCTGCGGACATTGCTCTCCGTGGCGTACAGCCTGCCGTCGGAGGCCAGGACCGCGTCGATTCCGTACGGGCCGACGTACCCGTGCCCGGTCAGATGGTGTCCGAGCGCCGAGCCCCAGTGCTCCAGCTCCTTCACGGACGTGCCCGCCCGGTCCTCCAGGGGCGAGACATAGCCCACGAAGGAGCCGGTCGTCGTACGCATCTCGCCGCTGAACAGCACGCGAGGTCCCGCGGGGAGCGCCTCCATCTGGACGCTGACGGCCTGGACGGTGTCGAGGCGCTGCTCCACCACCCATGTGCCTGCCTGCTCCCCGGCGGCGGGCACCGGGTCCGTACGAGAGACGAACCTCAGCCCGTATCCGCCGGCGGAGCGGTCCGGCTTGACCACGACCCGCTCATAGCGAGCCAGCACGGCGCCGACGGTCCGCGAGAGGTTCTTGCCGCCGCAGACCTCTCCGGGCGCCAGCCGTATGCCCAGACCATCGGCGACGGCACGGAAGCCGCTTTTCGTATTGAGGCGGTACGCGGCCTCCACGGCGCTCGCCGTCGGTCCCTCCGGCCCGTACGGAGCCACCGGTACGCCGAGCCGCGCCGCAAAGTCGACGGTGGAGGTGTCCAAGGCGACGGGGAGCAGCTGAATCCCGGGCCGCTCGGCGGTGAGTGCATCAAGCATGTCCATCAGCCCGGCCCGGCGCACGGCCTCCGCCATGGGAACTCCGCGCACAGGGGGCACCGTGACCACGGTGACGGAGTCGGCCGGCACGCGCAGCAACTCGGCCGCGTATCGCCTGAATGCGGGGCTGAGAGAGACGGGCGTGACAAGTACGTCGCCGGGCCGCATCAGCCAGATCTTGCGCGGAGCCTGCTCGGCCCACCGGCTCAGTACGTCGTGAGTGGTTACCTCCACTGCCATGTCGGAGTGGAAGTTCGCGTAAATGATCAGCGCACTGCGGTGCAGCTCCACCGTGCCATGCCTACCCGAGCGGGGCCGGGGTCGCACCTGCCGGAATCGCGACTGCGGGAACAGCGGATCGATCGGTGGCAGGGCGTGGACGGGGTACACGTGCGATATGACCGAAATGGGCATCGACAGGCAGGGTCCAATGGACATCGACAGGCAGGGTCCGGCGCTGCCGCAGGGCCGTGGGGAACTCTCGGCAGCGGTGATTGACTTCCTCGGCGGAGAGGGCTCGCTGCCATCCGCCACGGATGTGCTGCCCGAAGACCTGGACCCCTACGGGGACGATCTTCAACTGGCTCTCTATGTCTGCTACGAACTCCACTACCGCGGGTTCGCGGGGGTCAGCCCGTCCTTCGAGTGGGATCCTGCGCTGCTGAGCCTGCGCAGCCGCCTCGAGAACCAGTTTCTCACCACCTTGCGGAAGGACGCCGGGCGCCACGAAACCGTGGATGCCGCTCTGGCGGGGCTCCTTGTGGAGCCCTTGCAGGGCACCAGCGTCTCTCACTTCCTCCGGGACAAGGGAGAGCTGTGGCAGCTGAACGAGTTCGCCGCACTGCGATCCGTCTACCACCTGAAGGAGGCCGATCCGCAGGTCTGGGTCCTGCCCCGACTCTGGGGGCGCGCCAAAGCCGGGATGGCAGCAGTGGAATTCGACGAATACGGCGGCGGACGGGCGGAGCGAGTGCATGCGCAGCTCTTTGCCGACCTCATGAGGGACCTGGGTCTCGATGCCACCTACGGCCACTACGTCGATGCCGCTGGGGCACCCATGCTGGCCACGGTGAACCTGATGTCGCTTTTCGGGCTGCACCGGGCGCTGCGCGGATGCCTGGTCGGACACTTCGCGGCCGTCGAGGTCACGTCGTCCCCTGGATCCCGGCGGCTGGCCCACGCCATGCGTCGCACCGGGGCCGGGCCTGCGGCGGAGTTCTTCTACAGCGAGCATGTCGAGGCCGACGCCGTACATGAGCAGATCGTCCGGCGTGAGGTCATCGGCGGACTCCTGGAGACGGAGCCTCATCTGGAAGCCGACATCGCCTTCGGTATCGATGCGACCGTTCACCTCGAGGACCTTCTCAGCAGCCATCTTCTCGATGCGTGGCGGGACGGCAGGACGTCACTGTACGTGAGTGGACAGGCTGAAGGATCATGACGTTCGTAGTCCCGCCGGGCGTGTACGCCCCGCAGGACGACACAGCGCTGCTGGCTGGGTCCCTTCAGGACGAGGTACTGCCGCCCCGGGCCCAGGTCCTCGATGTCGGCACAGGCACCGGAGCACTGGCGCTGGCCGCTGCGTTGCGAGGAGCGCAAGTCACAGCGGTGGACATCTCACGCCGCGCCGTGTGGACGGCACGTCTCAACGCAACCCTGGCTGGGAAACGGGTGAGGGTGCTGCGCGGCGACCTCACGGCACCCGTCGCGGGCCGCACCTTCGACCTCATCGTGACCAACCCGCCCTATGTGCCGAGCCCAGCGGTGGCTCAGCCCCGCCGAGGCCCCGCGCGGGCATGGGAGGGCGGCAGCGACGGCCGGCTGATCCTCGATCGGATCTGCGCGGAGGCACCGCCACTGCTCCGGCAAGGCGGGGTGCTGCTCGTGGTGCACTCCGCGCTGAGCGGCGAAGCGCGCACTCTGGAGCGTCTGCGCTCAGCCGGCCTGAGGGCCATGGTGACCGAGCGCCGTTTCGTGACGTTCGGCCCCGTGCTGCGGTCCCGTCGGTCCTGGCTGCGCCACATGGGCCTGCTGGGGCCTGACGGGGACAAGGAAGAGCTGGTGGTGATCCGGGCGGAAAGGCCCCAATGACGCGCACGTGCGTTCCGGAACTGCCTCGGCCCGCAGCGATGGGGACAGCGAGTTCAAAGACGCCCGCCGAGTCGCACGTGGCGGCGGTGGCTGGTATCGCAGAAGGGGAATCGCAGGCTGCGTCGGCATGTGCAGAAGGCCACGGTCGGGCGTTCCGATCGCTGGACGGTCCCGTCCGGCATCACGATCTCCACCGGTCCCTCAATGAGCAGCGGGCCGTCCTGAAGTGGGGTGACCCGTGGCGTCCTGGCCGTCGGTACGTTCGGCGTTCTTGGTACGTCCAGCTGGGCCGAGTCCTCCGGATGAGCGTCGGTATTCGCGTTCAATTCGAGCATGGCCAACCGCCCCTTCGTCCGTTGGGCCGACATCTTCCGCGCCTGCCCGGTAGCCGGGCGAACATGCGGCGGAGCGGACCCGAGTCGGCGAGATGGACCCGAAGTTCATGAGCGAGTTTTCTGGTTACCCGCAGTGCATGGCACAGAGGGTGATCCTCCGATGAGAGCCGCAGTGGAGGGTCCCATCGTCCAGCACGCCTCGCCGCAATTGTGTCGTGGCGCTGGACCTTCTGAAACTCGTGCCGGCCCCGCTTGCACCACACCTTCAAGGGAGTAGATGATCGCCATGAACTCATCCGCCTTCGCATTTGGCCGCGAACGTATGGTCGGCGTTGCCGCCGAGAACGAATGGATGGCCGGAATTGCCCCGTTCATCGTCGGAATCGTCGTGGTGGTCTTCTTGATCGGCTTGGTCGGCTGGGGGATCAAACGCGGCCGTGGCCTGCCGGCCCGCCGCGGCGAACAACCCCGCCGCCTTTCACGTCGCACACCCATTGCGGAAACTCGTGAAGCGGACGACTTCGGGAGCGAAGGCGAGAGGCTCACTCCTCATGAGCTGAGGGGTTACGGAAACCAGGGTTCCCGGCCGGCTCGCGACGGGGAACGCCCGAAACACGATGGCGACAGCGGATGAGCATTCGGCAGTGGAGGCCGCGGCCGGCGCCCGCTTGAGGTCCCATGGTGAGTGATCCGCTCCGGCCTGGGTACCCGAGTTCATGAACGTCGTCAGGCGAGCGAGAATCGCTTGCGGCCCGTCTTTGCAGGCTGGAGCCGACGAACTGACGGCTCAACGGCTTGAGGAGATGTCAGCCGTGGAATTGCTGACCGATACCGAACCGATCAGGGGTAAGACTACCGCTGAACAGAGCGTCCGTATGTGCCGCGCTGCAGTCCTCGGGACGGGTAACGGAGAGCGGGAGAGGGAAACGGACAGCGGTCCGGAATGGAACATCGTCCGTGGCGAGGACTGAATAGCCCGGTTCGGGGGCGAGCCCAGGAAGTAAGGAGTGATCATGCCTCGTGGTTCGAGTCCAAAGCGGGAGCGCCAGTACGAGCACATCAAGGAGAGTGCCGAGCAACGAGGAGAGAGCAAGAAGCGGGCGGAGGAAATCGCGGCCCGCACGGTGAACAAGGAGCGCGCGCGCTCGGGTGAGTCACGCACCGCGAGCAAGTCGTCGACGCAGGACATGTCGTCGTCGAAGCGTGGTGGTCAGCGCTCCCACAGCGGTTCCGAGGGTCCCACGTACGACCAGCTGTATGCCGAGGCACAGCGCCGCAATATCCATGGACGGTCCTCGATGAACAAGGCCGAGTTGAAACGGTCGCTGGGACGCTGAGCCAAAGGGCGTTGCCCGGAGTTACACAAAGGCCTCGCTGAGGGCGGGCAACAGCCTCTTTGCCGACCAGTCCAGGTATTCATGCTGGGTCTCGCCGCCGATCTGTACGAGGGCCACTTCCGTGAAGCCGGCGTCGATGAACGGACGTACAGCTTCGACGAAGTCGTCGATGCTGTCCCCGCACGGAATGGCGCCTGCGACGTCCTCAGGACGTACGAATTGGGTGGCCGACTCGAAGGACTCCGGGTGCGGTAGTTCCGCGTTCACCTTCCAGCCTCCGCCGAACCAGCGGAACTGGTCATAGGCTCGCCGTACCGCGGTGTCCCGGTCACGGTCGTAGCAGACCGGCAGCTGTCCGACGCGGGCCTTGCCCTCTCCGCCGTGCCGGTCGAACGAGGTGAGCAGATCCGCTTCCGGCTCGGTGGCGATGACGAAGTCGGCGAGGCGGCCGGCGATGGAGCAGGACTGTTCTCCAGAGACCGCGATCCCGATGGGCGGAAGGTCGTCCGGCAGATCCCACAGCCGCGCCGAGTCCACATCGAAGTGGGTGCCGTGGTGGGTGACATGGCCCCCCTCGAAGAGCGCGCGGATGATACCGACCGCCTCCTCGAACATCTCGTGTCGTACATTCACCGGTGGCCAACCACCGCCCACGACATGTTCGTTGAGGTTCTCCCCGGATCCCAGCCCCAGCCGGAACCTGCCCTCGGACAGCGACTGCATGGTGGCCGCCTTCTGCGCCACCACTGCAGGGTGGTAGCGAAACGTCGGGCATGTCACGTACGTCATGAGCGGAATGCGTGAGGTCGCCTGAGCGGCCGCACCGAGAACGCTCCACGCGTAGGGGGCGTGGCCCTGCGAGCGGAGCCAGGGAAAGTAGTGGTCCGACGCGACCGAGAAGTCGAATCCAGCGTCTTCGGCCCGGACGACATGGTCTACCAGCGCCCGGGGTCCTGCCTGTTCGGTCATCATCGTGTATCCGAATTGCGTCATGATCAGGCATCCGTTCTGGCTCGGAGGCAGGCAGCGGGGGCTGAGGCGTCAGGTGCCCGCCAGGGGGCTGTCGTCCAGGGAATGCAACAGATGGGACGGGTGGTCGAAGATCGCGGCGGCTCCGGCATTCTCCAGATCGCCTCGGGGAATGCCGCCGCACAGCACACCCACACAGGTGACACCGGCCCGGGAGCCCGCCCGCATGTCCCAGACGGTGTCGCCGACGAAGACGGCTCGCTCCGCCGGGACACCCGCGAGTTCCAGCGCCTGCTCGACGGGGTCCGGCGCCGGTTTCCCGGCCTCCACGTCGTCGGCGCTGGCGCTGGCGCTGATGGCGTCGTCGGCGTCGATGGCACGCTTCAGGGCCTCGAGTTCCCTCCCACTGGCGGACGTCGCAAGGACAACGGTCCAGCCCTTGTCGGCCAGTACGCGCAGGAGCGGGCCGGCGTCCTTGAACGCGGGCAGCCGGCCGAAGTACGTCCCGTACAGAGCCTTGTGCCCTGCAGCGATGGTGTCGTCCTCGCCGCGGTCGCGCTCGTCTCCCAGCAGATGGGCAATGAGGTCGGCGGACCCGAGCCCGACAGCCCGATGGATGGCATGCATGGGAACCATGTGGCCCGCCTGCCGAAGGGCCTCCCACCAGGCGGCCACATGAAGGTGATTGGTGTCGACCAGCGTCCCGTCGACGTCGAACACGGCGGCGCGTGCCATGGCGCTCCTTCCGTCGTGTGCTGAAGCTGCCTGTCTGTGCCCTCTCCCGTCCCTTCATGTCACTCCAGAGGGCGGTTCAACGCATCTGCACGGCGTGAATCCGGGCGAGGCGTTCTGCCATGTCTCGCATGTCTCGGCATCCGTCACAGTGTTATCGAATCGCCCGAAAGGATCTCCGCACCCATGTTCCGTTCCATCATCCGCAGCGCTGCCTGAGCCAGGTCGGCGTGGATGTGGGCGACAGCGTCATCCGGAATGGTCACCTTCAGGTGCCGGATGTGGGCGTCCAGTGCCGAGTACAGGATGCATTGCTCAGTCGCCTGCCCGCACAGAATCAGACGATCGATTTCCAGCTGATTGAGCAGGTACGAGAGGGGGGTCTCGTAGAAGATCGAGTGACGCGCCTTGACCACGAAGAGTGATGCGTCGTCGGGCTTGATCGGCTCGACCAGATCGGCGTGACTGCCCGACAGAGCGGTTTCCACGATCTCCCCGTGGTGAGATCGCCATTCGCCGAAATTGTCGTTCGCGTAGATCACGGGGATGTGCTTGGCACGCGCCCTGCCCAACAGCCTGACGATGGCGGGCACGACCTCGGAAACGGAAGGAAGGAGCAGGTCCGCGTCGGCATGGTCGTACGTGTTGATCATGTCGATGACGATGAGTGCCGTCCTGCTCATACAGCCATGGTGGCCCACGGTGTGACACTCGGCCCGACGCGCTGCGGGGGCAGCATCAGCCTTCGATACCTGTGGAGGTGTGGGCTGCGCCGACCGGCTTGGATTCGGGGGAGCCCCGCTGACGGAGGTAGACGGACAGGATGGCCATGGATGCGACTGCGAGGAGTTCCGACTGCCAGTTCTGCAGCGAACGGCTCCAGAAGTCGGCCGAGATCAGGTACTCGCCCCAGCCGACGGGCGCCTGGAGCCGGCGCAGCCGCTGCTCGTCGTATGCGGCCACACCGGCGATCGACTGAGCGAGCCACGACAGCACGAACAGCGTCGCCATCACCAGGCCGAGAGACCGGGAGAACACCGCCTGCCGCCAGTCCCGCGCCCTCGCCCACGACGGCGAATCGGGCCCGGCGTGCTCGCCGACCCGCTGCTCCTTGTCGGACTGTGGTCCGGCTTTGTGCAGCTCCTTCGACTCGGGGGAGCCCCGCTGCAACAGCCAGACCGTCCCGAAGATATAGAGGAAGAACTGCAGGTATTCCGACTGCCAGTTCTCTGTGACGTCGACCGCGAAGTCCGAGGACATCAGGTAGCTGCCGAACCCGATCTGCTGCAGGCCCTCGACCGCCAGCTGCTGATTGAACTCGGCGCGACCCGCAATCGCCTGCGCGGCCAGAACCAGCAGGAAGGCGGCGCCGAAACCCAATGTGAGTCCGTTGTTGCGGACGAAGTTGCGCATGGATCGCCCCCCACTCATCGGTGCAGCAGCCCGATCGTGATGAAGTACGCCAGTCCGCCGAGCACCGTGATCAGGCAGAGCCAGAAGAGGGTCCGCACAGCCTCAGCCGCCTTTCACCGTGCACTGGTACGGCTTGTCAGGCTCAGGCCGACACCCCGCGGCCACGACCTTCCAGCCGTCGGCGAACTGCGACAGGAACAGCGTGTCGCCCTCGAGCACGACGAGTGCCTGGCGGCCGTACACATCCACCTTCCGGACGGAGCCGCCCTCCGGCAGCTGCTCTGCGGCGAGCGCCTCGGAGCATGGCTTGTGTTCGGACTCCTCCAGCTCCATGCGCGTGCCGGGCGCCAGCGCTCCGCACGCCGCCCCCGTACGACCGGCGACGAGTTGCCGCTCGAAGTGCTCGGATGCTTCGGAAGCACCAGCCTCACGGGGACCAGTTCCACCGCATCCGGCCAGGGTTGCCAGCGCGAGGACGGTCAGCGCAACGGTGGGAACGTATCGCCACGGCATCTATTCCCCTCCAGCCCACTGCCCACTACAGGAATGCCTCATTGTGAACTCACCGCAGGGTTTGACGCCCTTGGAAACGCCAGTTGGCTTTGCTCACGAGTTTGAGGAGCGTTTGTGCACCAGTTTGGGAGGCGCTGAACCCGGATCGGAATCGAACATCGGCCTCGGTGAGAACTGCGGGCCCCGGCGTCTTGCGCTGCAGGGGCCCGCGTCGTGTCTGAAGTGGACTGGTCAGTTGCAGCCGTCGGAGCACGATGTCGTCGTGCTGGTCGCGGCGCGCTTGTCGTCGTTGCACCCGTCGTCGCAGACGAGTTCGCCCTCCCAGGCTTCCTTACCTTCCATGATGGCGAAGGCGGCGATGACGAATCCGGCGACCGGGTCGAGCCAGGTCCAGCCGAAGAAGGCGAAGGCCAGCAGGCCGGCGAAGGTGGACACGGACAGCCAGGCGCACAGCTTGGTCTCGGCGGCGTCCGCGACGACCAGGCGGGAGTTCATCTCCTGCCCGGCCTTGCGCTTGACCCGGGCCAGCCACGGCATGATCACGATCGAGAGACCTGTCAGGACGATGCCGGCGAGGGAGGTGTCGGGCTTCTCCCCGCCGATCAAGTCGCGGATGCCCTCGATGGTGACGTAAGGGCTGTCCCGCAATACCCGCCGGGCGCGCGACGACAGCTACGGCACCTCGCTGCGTTGTCGAATCGCCCGAATACGCCCAGTATGAGGACGACTCTCCGCCTTGCGATGCACCGCATCTGACGCCGCGCGCTCATCCGCCGGGTATTGCGGGACAGCCCTTAGGCGGCGAGCGCGAAGAAGGTGAGGGCGATGAACTTCAGCGCCCGGCGCTCCTTGGCCTCGTCCGGCTCGCCGCCCTTGATCTCCGCAAGCAGCCGCATCAGCACCACCACTGCGGCGGCGACCTCGATGCCGGAGTCGATGCCGAACCCGATCAGCGAGACCGCACCGGCGACCGCGCCGGCGGAGATCGCGACGATGCCCTCGATGACGTTGTAGCCGATGGTGAACTTCGCGTACCGGACGGCGCGGTGCGCGGCCGGGCTGGTCATGTCGGGAACGGTGGCGGGGGCGGTGCTCATCGGGCGGGCTCCTCGGCGGCAGCGGGGGCGGGGCGGGTGCCGTAGGCGGGGCACAGGTCGACGGCCTCGCCGGTGGCGGCCAGTAGCTGCTCGGCGGCGGCGAGCAGGTCCAGCAGTTCGGTGTGCGCAAGCGCGTGCAGGGTGGCCCTTCCCTGCGGCCGGGAGGTGATCAGGCCGCAGTCACGCAGGCAGGACAGGTGTGCCGAGACCGTGGACTGCGCCAGCCCCACACAGTGCACCAGGTCGGTGACGCGGGCCTCGCCCTCGGCGAGCCGGCGCAGGATCGCCAGGCGTGCCGGGTCGCCCAGCGAGCGGAACAGGGCTACCGCCGCCGACGGCGCCCCGCACGAGGTGGTGACCGGTGTGGCCGCCGCACTATTTATCGCCATGCGCCTTGCGATGATAGCTATGTCAGGCGATGTCATCTATGGGGCTGCTCGTCTCATGAAGCGGGCCGATCGGGGCACCGGCAGGTCCGGACGACCCCTGGGCGGCTTCCTGCGCGCAGAGAGAGGCTGGAGTCGGCAGGCCCGCGTCCGCTGGGCCCGGCGGTCGCGGCCAGGGACGACCCGGAGGGTGATGATCATGCCCAGAGCGAGCAGGCGGACCGCCGCCGCGCTGGCGGCCCTCGCGCTGGCCGGCACGCTGGCCGCCGGATGCGCGGCAGACACCAGCACGTCCAGCAGCGCCTCACTCCGCCCGGCCGCCGCGCCAAGCCCCTCCGGCAGCGATTGCTGGAGGTCGGACACATCGGGCGACGACTGGGACGACTGGGACTCGTGGGGGCCCGGTATGGGGCCGGGCATGATGGGCGACGACTGCACGTGGGGTCCGGGCATGATGGGCGGGCACTACTGGCAGCGAGGCGACGGCACCCCGGTGAAGACCCTGGACCAGGCCCGACAGCGCGCCGATGCCTTCGCCGACCGGCTCGACCTGCGCGTCGGCGAGGTCATGCAGTTCTCGAAGAACTTCTACGCCGAACTGGAGACCCCCTCCGGGAAGCTGGCCACCGAGATCCTCGTCGACCCGGCCGACGGTGACACCGGGATCGAGTACGGCCCGGCGATGATGTGGAACACCGACTATGGCATGCACCCCCGCGGCCAGACCCGGACCCAGACCCGGATCTCTTCCGAGCAGGCCCAGGACCGCGCTCAGCAGTGGTTGCGCGACCGGGGCAGCAACCTGACCGCCGGTGACGCCGAGGCGTTCCCGGGCTACTACACCCTGCACACCCTGCGCTCCGGGAAGATCAACGGCATGCTGTCGGTCAACGCCTCCACCGGCGCCGTATGGGACCACACCTGGCACGGCACCTACATCGCCACCAGCGAACACTGACAGGGGGCACCCTCACGGAGCATTCGAACAGTGGCCTCCGCCGGTGCCGCTCGAAGTCGTGAACATCTGCTGTCCGTTCTCGTGAACAAAGCCAGCCAGTGCTCCCACGGAGCGGTGGCACCGGTTCTCGCCAATACGCTGACCACACCCCATTCCGCATGGGATCCCGGCCAGATCTCGGACACCGGGATTTCCGCCGGGCGGGCGAAGGACGTGATCTCCGGGCACGCTGGTGGTGACCTTCACGCGCACAGCGTGAGAGAGACGAGAGGGGCGCCGGCGAACTACGGGCTCAGAGTGAAGGGCGCGGGTGAGCTGTGGATCTGGAGAGCATCACTGACGAGCTGTACGCGCTGTACCCGGCCGATTTCACCGCGGCCAGAAACGCGCGCGCGGCTGCCGTGAGAAAGGCGGGCGACCGCGAGCTGGCTGGTCAGATCCAGGCCCTACGGCGCCCGACCATCTCGGCCTGGGCCGGCAACCAGCTCGTACGCCGTCAGCCGGATCAGGTTCAGACGCTGATCAGCCTCGGCGAAGGCCTGCGCCAGGCCCACCGCGATCTCGACGGCGAGCAGCTGCGCGAGCTCAGCAGGCAGCAGCACGCCCTGGTGGGGGCGGTGGCGCGACAGGCGCGGCAACTTGCGGCCGAGGCGGGCCACCCGGTGAGCGAGGGCGTCCAGTACGAGATCGAGGCCACCTTGCATGCGGTCCTTGCCGACTCGCAGGCGGCACAGGAGTGGGCCGCCGGCCGGCTCACGAGACCGCTGAGTCCGCCTGTCGGTTTCACCGCCGCCACTGCGGACATCGTCCCGCGCACGGCACCGAGCCCTGGGCCCTCCACCGATCAGGCGGACACCGCCGCCGAGGCACGCACGAAGGCAGGCAGGGAGCAGCTCGCACAGCTCGCCCGGGCCAAGAAGGACGCGAAGGCAGCCGAGCAGCAGGCGCGTGCCCGCGAGGAGGAGCTGGCACAGGCCGAAACGGACAAAGAGCAGGCCGAGAGGCGGCTGCAGACGGCTGAGGAGGAGACCGCAGCGCTGGCCGACCAGCTCAAGGAGGCCAATGAACGCCGGCGGGCTGCCCGAGATGATCTGGGCGAGGCCCGAAACCGCGCCCGGGAGGCCGGGACAACGGCGCGAAGAGCGCGCCGCCAGGCCCAGGACGCGGCCGCGCATGCGGAACGTGTCGCAACCGACGACATGTAGAGCGTGCGATGCCTTCGCGCGCCCCTTTCGATTGCGGCGCGCGCCTTCGGGTAGCCGCAAACACAGGCTTACGGGCAGAGAGGAAGTCGCCATGGATGGCGGTATCTGGGGTTACCGCGAGGCTTCGGGACTCGTACCGGGTGCGCAGCTCGTCGGCTACAAGGTCAAGGCGACCGACGGGGCCATCGGAAAGATCGACAAGCACGCGAATCGGCACATGTGAGTCCCGGATGAGCGCGGGTACGCAGACGGTGGTTGTGACGGGAGCGAGCGCAGGGGTGGGCCGTGCCAACGGCGCGGGCTTTTGGTGCCCGGGGAACGGCAGTGGCGCTGCTGGCGCGTGCGAGCGGGGCCTTGACGGACAAGCGTGATCCGGATTTCCGCACGCTCCTTCAGCGGGAAAGGAGCGGGCCGCGGTGCGGCTTCGGCTTCGTCCGATGTGCTCAGCGGCTCGAATTCGCCGGAATCCGCGGCTGGATGTTCAACGGGCGCATTCATTGCACGCAGCAATCTTTGAGATCCGGCACAGCCGGGCGCGGCAGACCTTTTCGTCTCCAGCCCGCTCCGGGTGAGCCGCCAACGCGTGATTCTCGGATTCCGGGGTATTCGGAGTCAAGCTGACTCTTGCCGTAATGCGTAAGTCCCCATGTTCGGGGCACTTGCATGCCGAAGGCCTGGAGACGAGGAGGTATCGCTATGGTCCCGCTGCTCTTGGTGCTCCTTCTGGTCCTGATTCTTTTCGGGGTCGGGTTCGCGGCCCACGTTCTCTGGTGGATCGCGCTGGTCGTGCTGGCTGTTTGGCTCCTGGGGTTCCTGTTCCGGGGCCCGGTCACCGGAGGCGGACGATCGCGTTGGTACCGCTGGTAGACGAGGCCTTTCACGGACTTCGGCTGCTTCCACTCGTGCGAGCCGCCAACTGGCTGGTGGAGTTGGCCTGCCCGCATGTTGGGGGACGCCACTGGCGCGCCGTGCTTCCGCTCCGGCGGGAGCAGCGCAACGCCAACGCGCCGCATGATCGCCGTCGCCGACCATTCATCAGGACGCCGCGCCTGCTGCTCAACTGCGGGCGGGCACTTGAATTATGTCCTCGCTGATCGTTGCGGCTCGCTCTCGTCGGCCCGTAGCACAGCGAGGTGCCCTTCCGCGAGACGGGCTGCTCCAGCGGGGTGCGCCGTCCCATCAGGACCCAGAGGGTGTAGGCGATGTCCTGGAAGCGTGCCCTGCTCTCGAGGTCGGCCGGGTCGCGGAGAATCCTGCGTTCCTGCAAGCGGTATGTCCTCAGAACCTCTGTGGTCACCGACTCGTTGGGCGTCAGCATGCATCTTCCTCAAGCGACATGGGCACGCAGCTCAGTGCCCAAGGCGGGTGCAACGAGGAGATGGCGCGCATGCTGGCACCAGAAAAGTGCCCGCGCCGTGCACCACCATTGTTCCTCACAACCCGCGTTCCGCGCCTGTTGGCCGCTCAACCATTCGCAAGCGGGTCTGCGTAACGTCCGCGGAAACGGGCTTGGTTCTCTCCAGTGCTGAAGGTCCTCAAGACCGCGCAGCGGCTCACCCTCGGCCCTCTGGCTATCGAGCGCGACCCCCGCCCCGCGCTGGGCGATATCAGTTCGGGTGACCCGACCAGTGAAAACCGTTGGGCTGACGGGTTTGGTCCCAGCCGCCAAGGGCACCCGCGATGTGCGGCTGAGCGGCCGCGAAGTTGGGACAGGGGCACGGAGTCCATGGACTCCGTGCCCGTCCTGTCCTGTCAGAAATTTGACAGAGTCGGCCTGCGCCTGCCCGGCATTCCGTCCCCCTCTCAGCACCATCGGAGCTGCGGGACTGTCGACGTGCCCCGACTCGGAACTCTCGTTGCGACAATCTCTCCACATACGACCCGCAATGCCGCCGCGTACGGCCCTGGTCGCTGCTGCCGGGGCGGGGTTGCTGCGGCCGCGACCGTGAGGCCCAGCGGCGCGCGGGCAAAGACGCGTCGACGAATTGCCCAGCAGGCTGGGCACCCCGCGAGTCTTACGTTTGTTGCTTCACATCCCAGGTTTGCAATACGGACATATGCCTCATACTTGTATGTAACGACTGTCTCGGCGCCTGCTCATGGGGAGTGGGGTTCTTCGGATACTCCACCCCGACGGCGCGAGAGCCACACCCGCAGGTGGCGGGACGCACCCCACCAACTGAGGCGGTTTAGATCATGAAAAATGGCCAGGTGGCCCTTGCCTTGACCGCCGGCTACGCCCTCGGACGCACGCACAAGATGCGGTGGGCGCTCGCCCTTGCCGGAATTACGGCGGCCGGCAGGGGGATGGGTGCAGGTCGCCTCGCGGCAGGCGCGGCCAAGTCCCCGGAATTGTCGCGGTTGACGCACGACGTGCGGGAGCAGTTGATGTCGGCGGGCCGGAAGGCCGTTGTGGCAACGGCGAGCAACCGAATGGACTCGCTGAGTGACCGGCTGCAATCCCGTACAGAGTCGCTTCGCGTCAAACCCGAAGCGGAGGAAACCGAGGAATCAGAGGAACCCGAGGACCGCGAGGAGACCCCGGACGAGGAAGACACCGAGGAAGAAGACGAGGGAGCGGAAGAGGAGCAGGCGCCCAAGAAGCGGGCTCCGGCAAAGAAGACGTCCAGCAGTTCGCCGCGGAAGAAGCCCTCCGGCGCATCCTCGCGGCGGAGCGGGGAGTGATGACCGATGGCTGAGCGATCGGACGAGAAGCGCGGGAGCGGACACGGGTCCTTGTTGGAAGGTCTCCCGACGGACCGCTTGATACAGGAGCTCGAGAACCTCCTTGCCGCCCTCGGACAGCGGGCCTTGTCCGCTGTCACGGAAAAGGCGAGCGGGGGTGTCAAGCACCTGGCCCATCCCGGCGGGGATGGCGACGGATTGAAGGAAGCGGTCGCCGAGGGAGGCCGCCAGCTCGTGGAACACATACCTCTCAAGGCAGTTGCCGGCGCCGGATTGTCAAAGGTCAAGGACAAGGCGAAAGAGGCGCTTCCTGGTGGTGGCGGTGGCGACAAGGACGGGGGCAAGAAGGTCAAGGTCGTCAATATCGTCGAAGAAATCGACGTGGGCGTCCCCGTGTCGGTCGCGTACAACCAGTGGACCCAGTTCGAGGACTACCCGAGCTTCATGAAGAAGGTCGAGCGCGTCGAGCAGGAATCCGAAACGGAACTCGATTGGAAGGCCCAGATCTTCCTCTCGCACCGCGAATGGCATTCGACCGTCATCGAGCAGGTGCCGGACGAGAGGATCGTCTGGCGCTCCAAGGCCGAGAAGGGCCATGTGGACGGTGCTGTGACCTTCCACGAGATCGCGCCGAACCTCACCAGGATCCTGCTGGTCCTGCAGTACCACCCGCAAGGCTTGTTCGAGGGGACCGGCAACCTCTTCCGGGCGCAGGGGCGCCGCGTCCGGCTGGAACTCAAGCACTTCCGGCGACAGGCCATGTCCCAGGCCCTTCTCAACCCTGAAGAGGTCAGGGGCTGGCGCGGTGAGGTCCGTGACGGCGAAGTCGTCCGCACCGACGAGGAAGTGCGCGAGGAGGAAGAAGGAGAGCGCGAGGAAGCCGAGGGCGAGGAACCGGAAGAAGCCGAGTACGTGGACGAGGACGAAGACTACGAAGCCGAGGACGAGGGTTCTCCTCCGGAGGATGAAGAAGAGGAGGAGGAAGAGGAAGAGGAAGAGCCCGAAGAGGAAGAGGAAGAGGAAGAGCCCGAGGAAAAGCCCGCACCTGCTCGTCGGCGGTCCAGCAGGGCAAAATCGAGGTGAAGTGTAATGACCGTAGCCAGCCAGAGCAGTCGCTATTTGGACCGGCCGTCCTCCAGCGGCCTCGTCGAGGTAGTCGACCTCATCCTGGACAAGGGCCTCGTCATCGACATCTTCGTCCGTGTCTCTCTCGTCGGCATCGAACTTCTGACGATCGACGCACGCATCGTCGTCGCGAGCGTCGACACCTACCTCCGATTCGCGGAAGCCGCGAATCGTCTCGACCTCGCCCGCAGCGGAACCGAACGCGGGCTGCCGGAACTTGTGGACGATCTCCGGGAAGGTGGCGCGAAGCACAAGACCCGCGGTGCTCTCGAGGGCGTCAAAGAGAAGGTGACTGAGACCTTCGGCAAGGGCGAGGACGAGGAGGACGAGGATCAAGAGGAGAAGGAGCCCGAAGAGCGGCCCCGCCGCAGGTCCAGGCCGGAAGGCCGTAAGGAGCGGGAGCGGTGACCGCCGACGAGGCGAGGACGGCTCCGCCGGTGGAGGGCGCCTGCTATGTATACGGCGTCGTCCCCGAGCCCGAGGACCGCGCCCCCGCTCTGGACCTGCCCGGCGTCGGCGACCCGGAAGCACAGGCCACGTTCGTACGACACCGGGGAATTGCCGCTGTTGTCAGCGCAGTTCCCACCGACCGCCCGCTGGGCACGCCGGAAGATCTGCACGCCCACGCACGCGTGCTGGACTCCCTGGCCGCCTCGACTGCTGCCGTCGTCCCTTTCCGGTTCGGCACCGTACTGCCGGATGTACGGACAGTGGTCGATGAATTGCTGGAAGAAGGCCGTGACGACTTCACCGAGATCCTGGAACGGCTCGACGGCCAGGCGCAGTTCACCCTCAGAGCCCGGTACGTCCAGGACGCGGTATTGCGCGAGGTGCTCGGCGAGAATCCGAAGATAGCCCGACTGCGGGAAGAGGTGGCGGCGAGGGACGAAGCGGCGGGCTACTACCAACGGGTCGAGCTCGGCAGAGCGATCACCGATGCGATCGCCGACAAACGCAACTCGGATACGGTCGAGATCCAACGCCGCCTCGCTCCCTTCGCCGTCGCCACGGCCACTGCCGAACCGACTGTCGCGGAGGGGGTGGTGAATGCCTCCTTCCTCGTTCCGCAGGCGAAATGGGCCGCGTTTGAAAAGGCGGCCGAGGAACTCGCTGCTCAGTGGCACGGCAGGATCCATTTGCGCCTCCTCGGGCCGCTCGCGCCCTACGACTTCGTGGACGAGGCGGCGAGCCAGATCGAGGAGGGCGGGTAGCCATGGGACTTCTCAGCGGACTGCTCACCTGGCCGCTCGCGCCGGTCCGCGGAGTGGTGTGGATCGCAGAGCGAGTCGAGGACGTGGCAGAGCGCGAACTCAGTGACCCGGACGTCATCCGGCAGCGCCTGGAGGAAGTGGACATCGCGCGGGACGCCGGGGAGATCACAGATGAGGAAGCGGCCCAACAGGAAGCAGAGCTGGTACGCCGCCTCATGGCGTCGCGGTTCCCCGACGGCGGCATGGGGGTGTGAACCGTGCCCGGGTCGGAACGCGCTGGGCCGGAGCCGAGGAAGCAGGCCCGGCAGAAGCGGGAGTCTGCGACACGTGCGTCCGAGCGCGGCTCGACCGAGGGCACGAGGCGCAGGACGACGAAGTCCTCATCCCCGCACCGGTCGGAAGGCGATGGGCCGGAGCCCAAGAAGCGGGCCTCATCCCCGCACCGCCTCAGCGGCCGCCGGGCCGCCGCACGAGCCGCGCAGCACGTCCGCGAACTCGCCGACAAAGATCTCGAGGCTGTGACCTCTCTGGAGAAGACGGATGAGGGCTGGCAGGTGGGAATCGAGGTCGTGGAGACGCATCGGATACCCGACTCCACCGACATCCTCGCCGTCTACCTCGTCGAGATGGATGACGAGGGCGAGTTGATCTCCTACCGCCGCGAAAAGCGCCACTACCGGGGCAGGGCGGAGAGGAGTGACGCATGAGCCAGGGTTCGGGCTGGAGTGGTGTAAGCCGGCGAGGAGACCCCTCGCTGGTGGCCCGGCCCGAACCGGCCAACCTGGCCGACATACTGGAACGCGTCCTCGACAAGGGCATCGTCATCGCCGGTGACATCCGGATCAACCTCCTGGACATCGAGCTGCTCACCATAAAGATCCGTCTTCTGGTGGCGTCCGTCGACAAGGCCCGCGAAATGGGCATCGACTGGTGGGAACACGACCCCACCCTTTCCTCCGGGGAACGTGACGTCATCGAGGAGAACCGCCGCTTGCGCCGCCGTATCGGTCAGCTGGAGGAAGCGGGCCGGGGCAGTGGGGACGATGCGGCGACCGTCCGGCCGGACGACGAGGAGAAGGAGCGATGACCGAGTCCTTCGTCACCTGGCTCTATGCCATCGCATTCGCCCACCCCGCCACCGGAATCAGAGAAACGACCGACTTGACGGGGGTGGCCGGTGAGCCAGTTCATGTCGTCGAGGAGTCCGGCCTCCTCGGCATCGTCGGCTCAGTGCCCGTCAGCGACTTCGGCGAAGAGGAACTGCACGAACGCCTCCAGGACCTCGACTGGCTCGAAGCAGCCGCCCGGGCCCACCACAAGGTGATTTCCACGGTGGCCCGCGAGGGGAACATCATCCCTCTGCGCTTCGCGACGATTTACCACGACGACGACCGTGTGCACTCTCTCCTGGCCAAGCGCCGGACGGACTTCGCCGCGGCGCTGAACCGGGTGGCCGGGCGGACGGAGTGGGGCATCAAGGCGTACGTCGGCCCGCGGACGCTCGAGCGGCAAGAAGCATCCGATACGGGCCCCGAGGACGGCGGCAGCCCCGGCACTGCCTACCTCCTGCGTCGGCAAGCGCAGCGACAGGGGCAGGAGACCGCGCAACGGGAAGCTCAGGACCGTGCGGAACAGATCCATGTCGCGCTCCGGGAACTCGCAGTGGAGTCGGCCCACCATCGACCTCAGGACGCCCGCCTGGCTCGGTACGAGGGCTCGATGATCCTCAACACCTCGTATCTCGTGCCGAATGCCCTCACAGAGGAATTTGTCACTGCGGTGCAGGACGTACGAGGCCGCTTTCCCGATGTGCGAATCGAGCTTGTCGGCCCGTGGCCCGCCTACTCCTTCACCGGGGACGACGTTACGCCGGATCGGACGTGAGAGCCGTGGCCGACGACCAGCAATCGCCCGTACCGCAGCAGTCCCAAGTGCCGTACGCCTTCGAGGGACAGCAGGTCGCGCTGGTCGACCTGCTTGACCGGGTGCTGGCCGGAGGTGTGGTCATCGCCGGGGAGATCACATTGAGTATCGCCGATGTCGCCCTCGTCCGGATCTCGCTGCGCGCGCTCGTCGCCTCCATCCGTCCCGGCATGGAGGACTCGCTTGCCGCGGAGTCAGACGCACGCGCTGTGGAGCGCCCGCGATGAACCGTCGACATGGCGAAGATCGCGCAAGCGGCACGTCAAAGAACGAGGCACGTCGATATCCCGAACGCGTCGAGATGGACCCCGAGTCGGTGGAGCGAGGGCTGGCCGGTCTGGTGCTGACCATCGTCGAACTGCTGCGCCAGTTGATGGAACGGCAGGCATTGCGCCGCATCGAAGACGGAGGCCTCAGTGACGAGCAGATCGAACAGCTCGGGCTCACGTTGATGGCACTGGAAAAGCGCGTCGAAGAGCTGCGGGAGCACTTCGGCCTGTCACCGGATGATTTGAACATAGATCTCGGCCCGCTGGGCCCTCTGCTGCCTCCTGAGCATTGAGTGCAACCGCCGGCAGGAATGATGTTTGCAGGTCCTGCGTCGAGGTACCCGCACGGTATCCGAAGGAATTGTCATTCGAACGAGGAGAACTGATCCGCATGGCTGAGGGCAAGAAGATTCGCGGCAAGACCCAGGAGACCGTGGGCAAGGCCGAGGAAGCGACCGGACGCGCTACGGGCAAGAGCGACCTCCGCGCCAAGGGCAAGGCAGACCAGGTCGAGGGAAAGACCCGTCAGGCGGCGGGAAAGATGGAGGACGTGGCGAAGGGTACGGCGGAGGAGGCCAAGGGAAAGGCCCGCAAGCATAAGTGAGCATCGTTCGCGGTGCGAAACAGAATCAGGGCCCCTGATACCCGGCGGGGCCCTGCCCAATTGTGCGAATGCACCACTGAAAGGAGCCCGAGTAATGAGCACGGTGAAGCAAGCGGTGGAAGTTGGCGTTCCCGTCCACACGGCCTACAACCAGTGGACGCAGTTTGAGGAGTTCCCGAAGTTCATGGAAGGGGTTGAGGAGGTCAGGCAGCTCGATGACCGGCACAACCACTGGACCACCGAGATCGGCGGTGTCCGGCGGGAGTTCGACACCGAGATCATCGACCAGCTCCCTGACGAGCGGATTGCGTGGCGCACGACCAGCGGCGACACCAAGCAGAAGGGCATGGTCCGCTTCCAGAGCCTGGACGAGACGCACACACGGGTCGAACTCGTGATGGACGTCGAAGGCACTGGCGTAGCGGAGAAGGGCGCGGACATGCTCGGCATGATCGACCGCCGCGTGAAGGGAGACATGCGGCGCTTCAAGGAGTACATCGAGCAGCGCGGCGGCGAATCCGGCGCATGGCGTGGCCGCGTCACCCCTGGATGATGTGTGAGGGAGCGAGACATGTCCTGGTCGGGCAATGACAGGCGAAGGGAACGCTCCGTGTACGACAAACCTCTCAGGATTTACCTGAACGATCACTTGGCCGGCGCCACCGCGGGAGTCGAGCTGTCGCGGCGGGTCGCTCGCGCACACCGCTCGTCGGCGCGTGCCTCGGAGATGCGTCGTCTCGCTGAGGACATCGACCAGGACCGCCAGAGCCTCATCGAACTGATGAATTCCCTTGAGATCGCTCCGCACCGATACAGGATGTACGGAGGCTGGATCGCGGAGAAGGTGGCCCGGCTCAAGCCCAACGGCCGCGTCTACCGTCGCTCGGGGCTGAGTACCCTCGTCGAACTGGAGGTCCTGCGGCTGGGCATCGAGGGCAAACACCAAATGTGGCAGGCTTTGGTGCCTGTGGCCGCCGAATTGGACCAGCTCGAAACATCGGTTCTCCAAGGCCTCATGGACCGGGCGTCCGCCCAGATGACAACCGTCGATTCGCTCCATCACGCCGCAGCTGCATCAGTTCTGACCCACCGCAGTGGCTGACGTTCCGGTTGAGCACACCGGCGACTGGCGGGTCACGTCGGGGGCCCCGGATGACGGCGAGTCCATCACTGCGACGAGGAGGACGGCATGCGCGCGCTGACATGGCAGGGAAAGCGGGATGTGCGAGTCGACACCGTGCCGGATCCGGTGCTGAAAGAAGACTCGGACATCGTTGTCCGGATCACATCCACCGGTATCTGCGGTTCGGATCTCCATCTGTACGAAGTGATGGGGCCGTACCTCGATCCGGGCGACATTCTCGGACACGAGCCCATGGGCATCGTCGAAGAGGTTGGCACGGCGGTGTCCTCGCTCGCTGTCGGCGACCGGGTCGTCATTCCGTTCAACCTTTCGTGCGGACACTGTTTCATGTGTGAACGAGGCCTGCAGTCGCAGTGCGAAACCACGCAGGTTCGCGAACGGGGCATGGGAGCCGCGCTCTTCGGCTACACCAAGCTGTATGGCCAAGTGCCGGGCGGGCAGGCTGAGTTCCTCAGGGTTCCCTTCGGGGACAGCCTTCCGATCAAGGTGCCACCAGGTCCGCCCGACGAGCGTTACGTCTATCTGTCCGATGTCCTGCCCACCGCCTGGCAGGCGGTGGAGTACGCCAACTTCCTGCCCGGCGGTACGGTCACGGTTCTGGGCCTCGGGCCGATCGGCGAGATGGCCGGCCGTATCGCCCAGCATCGGGGCGCGAGCATGGTCATCGGCGTCGACCTGGTGCCCGCCAGGCTCGCTCGGACCGCTGCCCGCGGCGTCGACGTGCTCGACGCGAGCCGGCACGGCAAGGATCTGGGCGACGCCATCCGTGAACTGACCAACGGGCGGGGAACGGACGCCGTGATCGACGCCGTCGGCATGGAGGCGCATGGCGCACCGATCGCGAGGGCCGCCCAATGGATCACCGGCCTGTTGCCCGATACCCTCGCCGCGCGACTGATGGAGCACGCCGGGGTCGACCGCCTGAACGCGCTCTACGGCGCGATCGACGTCGTACGACGCGGCGGCACGATCTCGCTGGCCGGCGTCTATGGCGGCGCGGCCGATCCGCTGCCCATGCTGACCATGTTCGACAAGCAGATCCAATTCCGGATGGGACAGGCGAACGTCAAGCACTGGGTGGACGACATCATGCCGCTGCTCAACGACGAGGACGTACTCGGAGTCGAGGGCTTCGCCACTCACACGATGCCGCTGGAGGACGGTCCGGATGCCTACGAGATGTTCCAGCACAAGACGGACGGCATGATCAAGACCCTCCTGAAGCCGTGAGCGCACCGAGTCGCGACCGCGTGTGGGGCCACGGCCGGCCGGCGGCGCCTCCGACCGGAGACCGGAGGCGCGGCGATACCCATGGATACTGCCCTTTCCGGCCCTCCGGTCAGAGGAGGACACTTCGGCCACCGGGCCTGGGGCCGGCTCTCAGCGTCGTCGGAGCTTGACCCGCTCGACCGCTGCGACACCAAGGGCGGCCAAGCCGATCTGGAAGAGCCACTCGACCCAGTCGACGCCCTCGGTGTCGGCGACATCGAAGGCTGAGGCAATGGCCGAGCCCACAAAGGCGGCCACGATGCCGACCGCGATCGTCCAGAGGACGCCTATGCGCTGACGTCCTGGGACCACGAGCCGGCCGAGCACACCTATGACCGTACCGATCACAATCGCGCTAATAATGCCCGAGATTTCCATGACTGTCCTTCATTGCAGCTCTCCCACCCTTTTCTGGTTGGATACCCCTTACGGGCAGGAACACTCAGCCCTGGTATCCCGGACCACGTCCCCAACGAGCACCCAGGCCCCGGTGCGCGGGTCGAGAACCTCCGCGGCAGTCAGCCGGGTCCCCGGCGCTCGTCAGAGGGCGCTTCAGTCTCTGCACGAGCCTGCAAGGGACGCACCGCCGGCCCCTGCACCACGCTGCCATCAGTGTCGAAGCGAGAGCCGTGGCAGGGGCATTCCCAGGTCCGCTCGGCGTCGTTGAACTGCACCAGGCAGCCGAGGTGTGTGCACCGCGCCGACAGCGCGCGCAGTGAGCCGTCCTCCTCGCGGTAGACGGCAAGGTGCCGCGCTCCACTGCGTACGACGGTGCCACTGCCCCTCGGGAGCTCGGCGAGGCGGTCCGGCCGGGGTGGGGAGAGCCGGTCACCGACGAAGTGCCGCGCAGTGTCCACTTGGCGCTCGGCCAAGGCGCGGCCTTCGCGCAGCAGGTGCAGCCGCCGCGGGTCGTACAGACGGGCCCAGGGCAGATCATCGCCGCCCGTGATCAGTGAGGTGAGAAGCCGGCCGGCCATCACGCCACCACTCAGCCCCCAGCCGCCGAAACCGGTCGCGACATAGGTGTGGCGGGCGGCGGGATGGAGCGGCCCGACGAAGGGGACCTGGTCGGTGGTCCAGTTGTCCTGCGCCGCCCAGCGGTGAGCCGGTTCGGCAGCCGGGAAGTGCTCTCGCATCCACGAGCTCAGCCGCTCATACCGCTCCCGCACCTGCCCGGCCCCCGGTGTGAACTTCTCTCCGGTGACGATCAGCAGTCGCCGTTCGGCGTCGTGCGGGGCGGTACGCACCGACCGTGTCCGTTGCTCCTGGGTGTGGTACATCCCCTGTGGATCGAGCTCTTTCGGAATCAGCCCGGTGACGACCAGTTCACGGCGCGAGGCCATCCGGGCGAACAGCAGAGCGCGGTCGAAGATCGGGTAGTGCGTGGCGACCACAACATCGCGGGCCGTGATGCGGACCCCTCTCGACGTGGTCAGCCGACACGGAGAGCCTTCCCGCAGCCGGGTCACGCGGGTGCCTTCGACGATGCGGCCGCCGCGCTCGCTCAGATCATCCACAAGGCCCGCCAGGAACTTGAGCGGATGGAACTGTGCCTGTCCGCTCGCGCGGACGGCGCCGGACACAGGGAACGGAAGCCCCGTACCGGGTACGAACTCCGCGGCCAGACCAGCCTCCTCGGCCGCATCTGCCTCCGTACGCAGCTCGTCGACCGCGCCGTCGCGGGTGGCATAGCTGTAGGCGTCGCAACGCTCCCACTCGCAGTCGATGCCCAACTCGGCGCTGACTTGTCCGACCTGTTCGACGGCCTCCAGTTGCGAGGTGGCGTACAGCTGGGCCGTGCGGGGCCCGAAGGCGGACCGGAGATGTCCGTAGGTGAGTCCTTGGAGAGCGGACAGCTTTGCGGTGGTGTGCCCAGTGACGCCGGACCCGAGCCGATTCGCCTCCACCAAAATCACGGAACGCCCGGCGCGCGCAATCTCCCATGCCGTGCAGAGCCCTGCCATGCCGCCGCCGATCACAGCGACATCGGCTTCCTCGTCGTGTTCCGGCGGGGGGTGGGAACCCTTTGTCTCCGCTTCCATCCAGTACGACGTGGGCAGGCCGGGCAGCGAGGTCATGGGTCGCCCTCCTCTCTGCTGTAGCGGCTCAGCCGGGCCAGGTTCCGGTCAGGCGGTGTACGGCGGTGGCGCCGCCGCGGTCGACGGCCGCCTTGACCGCCGAAAAGATCGCACCCTGCAGGGTGGCGGCGAGCATGACTTCCCGCCAGTTGCGGTCTTGGTCGGTGGCGTCAGGAGCATCCTCGTCGTGGCCGACCGCCTTCCACACCTGCTTGAAGACCGCACCGGCCAGGGCACCGCTCACCGCTCCGAGGGCCAAGCCGACCGGCTTGTAGGCGATTTTGGAAGCTTTCATGTGCTCCTCCTCTTACGGCCGACGACGAGGATGACAGTCAGCGCGATTGCCCCGGCGATCAGCCGGGCGCGGTTGCCGCGCGCGAACTGCGCCGTCCGGCCGGCCTTCTCACGCACCGGCTCCGGGGTGGTGTCGTGGATCTTCGCTCCGAGGGTATGGGCCCTCTCCGTCAGCTCTTGCCTGGCGTGCGCGGCCTTCTCGCGTACCGGCTCGGGAGTCTTGTCGTGGGCCACATGGAGGGCGTGGGCGGCCTTGTCCTGTACCTGGGTCTTGACCTTCGCCGCCTTCTGCTGCGCCTGGGCCTTGATGTCGGCCTTGGCGGCCAACGCCTCGACGGTCTCTCCGAGTTCCGAACGGGTCTCCTCCACCTGCCGGCGCAGCTCTTCAGCGGTAGGTACGGAGTCGTTGTTCTGAGACTTGTCCGTCATCGTTGTGCCCTCTCCTTGATCTCGGCGATGTCGTTCTTGACACTGTCGATGGCTTGCTCGGGGGTGGGCGGGGCGGCCTTGCCAACCTGCTTCTTGCCCATGGCTGCGAGCGCACCGGCCGCCGCGAGCAGGACTATGGTCACGGTCAGTGCGGCCCCCCACAGCGGCCAGATCAGGTCCAGAGCCACGATCGCGGTGGCCGCGATGGCCTGCAGCGCGATGAAACCGACCGCGCCGGCGCCACCGAGAAGTCCGCCCCCGGTCCCGAATTGTTTGGCCTTGCGCTGCATCTCTGCCTGCGCCAGTGCCAGTTCCTGACGCGTCAGTTGGGAGATCTGCTCGGATGCCTGCCTGACCAGCTCGCTCGCGGACGCATCAGAGTCCTGACGTGGCGGCTGGTCCAGCGACCTGTCCATCGTCGTCCCTTCCTTTCGCTCCTGGGCGGGTGGGCTGGAAGTGGCCGCCTGTGAAGGGGGCTGTGCCTCCTTGTCGCGTCCATTAGCAGCCATGTACACGTCTTGATCTCCTCAGCGGGTACCCGAGCCGGTTCGCCCCATTCGGTTTCCCGCACGGCGGGTGGGCGGCAGGGATGCGTGCCCGCGATCAGACGTCGCCCATCTCGGCGCGTTCCTCGTCGGTCCATTTGCGGGTGTCCCGTGGCTCGACGTAGGGCTCTTCCTCTTCGGGGAGGCCGCCGATGATCGCCCGTTGGCGGGTCAGCTCCGCATCGAATTCCAGGCCCAGCAGGATCGCGAGATTGGTAATCCAGAGCCAGATCAGAAAGATGATCACTCCGGCCAGGGTGCCGTACGTCTTGTTGTAGGAGCCGAAGTTCGCGACGTACAGAGCAAAGCCGGCTGAGGCGACCATCCAGATCGCCAGGGCCAGGAGACTCCCCGGGGTGATCCACCTGAATCCGCGGCCCTTCGCGTTCGGTGACGCCCAGTAGAGGATCGCGATCATGCTGGTGACCAGCACCACCAGCACCGGCCACTTGGCAATGGACCAAACGGTGAGTGCCGTGTCCCCGATCCCGAGCGCCGTGCCGACCTCTCGAGCCAGTCCGCCGGTGAAAACCACCATCAATGCGCTGACACAGGCAAGGGCCATCAGCACCACGGTGAGGCCGAGCCGCACCGGCAGCACCTTCCACACCGGCCGGCCCTCGGGGATGTCATAGACGGCGTTGGAGGAGCGGATGAACGCCGCCACATATCCGGACGCCGACCACAGCGCCAGCAGCAGGCCGGCAATCGCCAGCACAGAACCCGTGCCGCTTTGGCCCTGGAGCTGCTCGACCGCGTTGGTGATGACATCCCGGGCCGAGCCCGGGGCCATCTTCTTGATGTTGTCCAGAATGCTCTGGGTCGCCGACTCACTCACGATGCCGAGCAGCGAGACGAGGACCAGCAGAGCGGGAAAGAGCGCCAGCACCCCGTAGTACGTCAGCGCCGCTGCCCGGTCGGCCAACTCGTCGTCCTTGAACTCCGCCACCGTCCGCTTCAGCACTGCCCACCACGACTTCTTCCCCATCGCCGTGGGCCCGTCCGGGGCAGCATGCTCCACCTGCGGATCCGGCCCCGGCCCGCCCCCGAGTTGCGAATCTGCCCCACGGCGGGCACTCACGTCCCCACCCTCTTGCTGGTGAAGGTCATTGCGCTTGCGCTGCCACATCGGTGCCACACCTTGCGGGTAACCACGAAATTCGATCCTGAACTCGGTGTCTGGTCGCGAGGCGAGCGGTGGCCGCCCGGACGCCTCACGCCGGCAATATGCCCGCGGGAACGACGAGGACCACGTCAGAAGCCGACATCAGCATCATCGGGACCATGCCGTAGCGGTGGCGGCCCTGGCCGACCTGGGTGATCTCGCCCGTCCGACTCGGCCACGGCTCGCTCGTCACCATCAAGCGTGGGCGGATCGCTGTCCGACTCGGCGCGGGTCGTGGTGGTGAGCAGGCCAAGGGTGTCGGTCAGGTCCAACAGCCTCCGCACGCACGGGCTGGTCTCGATCACGACTACCGTCTGACCCCGCGACCGTGCCCATTGCCAGGTGTCGATGAGGGCATGCAGGCCGGAGCAGTCACAAAAGGAGACCCTGGCGAGATCGATTTCGAGCGCAGTGGACGCGTGCAGGGCACCGGTGAGCACCCGACGCAGGTCTGCTGCGCTGTCCAGGTCGATTTCGCCGACCACGACCATTCGGGCGCGGTGACCAGCGGACGCGGTCACGGTGACGGCGAGGCGGCTCATGTCGGTGGAGGCGGCGACGGGGCGCGCAGGGCGGGGTCCAGGCTCCTCGAAGGCGCCTGTGGCGGAAGCCATGATCATCTCCCTAGGACGGGAAATTGGTCTGACCTCATGCTGTGCCCCACCCAAAGACACGTCAAGGGATACCTGAATTTTATTTCAGGTAGTGCGAAGCCTGTATGAGGGATCGTACGATGGGGGAATGGAGGAAGCCCCTGCGCCACGTACCACGTGGACGTTCCTGACCAGCCATGCGCGCGTGCTCATGGCCATCTCACGCGATCCGTGGATCCGGGTTCGTGATCTTGCCGGGAGGCTCGGGCTGACCGAGCGGACCGTCCAGGCCGTGGTCTCCGATCTGGAATCGGCCGGATATCTCTCGCACACGCGCGAAGGCCGCCGGAACAGGTACCACCTGATCGGGGGCAGATTCCGTCATCCTGCGGAAGAGCAGCGGGACATTGCGCCACTCCTGGAAATCTTCGAAGCCCAGGGGGCCGACGGTGGGCAGGGCAACTCGACGGCCCAGACGGTTCCGGAGGGCCGCAACCGCGACACGGCACGCTCGCACGACGAGCCTCGCAACGCGTAGCCGGGCCGGCCGCTTTCGGCAACGTCAGCGCGCGATGGAACGCGCGACGCGGAATCCCACGTCGTCGACCTGGAAGGTCGGGTGGCTGCGACGCCTCACGGAGGCCCGGCAGCTCCAGCGCTCGTCGAACCACCCGCCGCCACGCAGCACCCGATAGGTGCCGTAGACCTCGGCGTCGTAGAGGTCCCAGCACCACTCCCAGACGTTGCCCAGCATGTCGTACAGGCCCCACGCGTTGGGCCGCTTGCCGCCCACCTCGTGAATCCGCTCCTGCGAGTTGCCGCGATGCCAAGCGATCTCGTCGAGGTGCCCGTACTGCGCGCCGGTCGTACCGGCACGGCATGCGTGCTCCCACTCGGCCTCCGTCGGCAGCCGGTACCCGTTGGCGGATGTGTCCCACTTAATACCGTCGGCGCCGTCATCGAGGCGGTACGCGGGCGTCAACCCCTCGCGCTGGGACAGCGCGTTGCAGAACCGGACCGCGTCCATCCATGAAACACCCTCGACAGGGAACTGGTCGCCCGGTGACGCGCCCAGCCACTGGCCGGTGACTTGTGCGTACCGCTCCTGGGTGATCGGGAACGCCGCGAGCCGATATGGCGCAAGCTCGACCGACCAACTGCGCTGCGTTCGCCGGTCCGACAGCGTCACTTGACCCGGCGGGATGGCAGTCATCGCGTTTCCTGCGCTCACGTCCATAGGCAGGCAACCCTACCGACGCCTGTCTCACCCATGCGTGATCCGTCCTACCGGCCTACCGTCGGAACATGAGCGAGATCTTCGTGATGTACGAGCTCGACCAGCCTGCCGCAGCGCGATCGTCGGCCGCAACGTCACCGGCCGAGGAGCGTCCTGTCGTGCGCGTGCACGCTGCGAACGCCGCTCCTGGGTCTTCGACCACTCCTGGGCCACGAACCATGTGCGGTCGGGACACGTTCGCGATGGGGACGGCCTCCTGGAAGCCGTCGGAGCATCTCGGTTCATCGTGGTACACACCGAAGTACGCCCAACTCGTGTGCGCCCAGTGCGATGCCGTGATGGAGATCTGATGATCCACGGCTCCGCTCAGGGTTGAACGGCCCGCCTATTCTCTGGATAGAGGGTTCATTCCGAACGGCCGAGGAGTGACCATGAGTGATGGAAGCGGATCCGGAAGTCACGTCCGTCAGCTGCGACAGGAGGCTGAGGGGCTCAATCAGGAGGCGGAGCGGGCGACCGATTCGCAGGAGCGGCAGCGGCTCCAGGACAAGGCGCGCAGGCTGCTCGCGCTGAGCGAGCAGGAGAGCGCCATGGCCGCAGGGGACATCTACCCCCAGGAGTGAGTGGTCAGGCAGGCCGACGAAGGCACAGACCGGCACGCCTCGGCCGGGTGCGGCACACAGCGCCGCGGCAGGCGCGGCGCTGTGTGCCAGAGACTTTCGCGCGGGTGCGCGCGTCAGACCTTGGCGGGTGTCCGCTCGTCCTCGGCGGGCGCGGAGTCGGTGAGGCCGAGCCGCCCGTGCACCGCGCGCAGCGGCCTCGGCGCGTACCAGGCCGTACGCCCCAGCAGCCGCATGGCCGCCGGTACGAGTACCCCGCGTACGGCCACGGCGTCGATGAGGATCGCCAGCCCGCTGCCGAGCCCGAACATCTGGATGAAGCTGACATTGGCCGTGCCGAAGGCGAAGAAGCTCACCGCGAGTAGCCCGGCTGCCATGGTCACGATCCGTCCGGTGTGTGAGAGCCCGCTGGTGACGGCGGTCTCGGTGTCGGCGCCCGCGTCGTGCAGCTCCTTGATCCGGCTGGTAACGAAGACCTCGTAGTCCATGGACAGGCCGAAGGCGATGCAGAACATGAGCACCGTCATCGAGGTGTCCATCGGCTGTGGTGTGAAGCCGAGCAGGGACGACAGGTGGCCGTCCTGGAAGATCCACACCATGATGCCGATGGCCGCGCTGAGGCTGATGGCGTTGAGGACCAGCGCTCGCAGTGGCTGGACCACGCTGCCCGTGAACAGGAAGAGGATCAGGAACGTGCTGCCCGCGACGAGGCCTATGGCGGCCGGGAGCCGGTCCGCGATCGAGGCCTTGGAGTCGATGAGCCGCGCGTCGGTTCCGCCGACCAGGGCCTCGGTCCCGGCGGGCGGATCCACCGCCCGCACGTCCTTGACCAGGTTCTGTGCCTCGCCCGACTTGGGGGTGAGGTCGGTGACGACGGTGATCCGCTGGGCGTCGGGCCGGCCCAGCGCGGCGTTCGCGGGCCCGGGCGGGGCGAAGCGGCCGTCCCGGAAGGTGCCGGCGGAGGTCTCCACCCGGACCGCGCCGTCGAGCCGCGAGATGTCCGTCGCGTACGTACGCAGGCCGACCGGGGTGACCGGGCCGCCGGTGACGATCTGTACCGCCGACTCGTCGCTGCCGGTGAAGTCGCTCTTCACCGCGGTGGCGACTTGCCGGCTCTGGGCGCTCTCCGGAAGCACTCGCTCGTCCGGCGTGCCGAAGGAGACGCCGAGCAAGGGGCTCGCGGCGAGCAGCAGTACCGCGAGGACCGGCAGAGCGGTCAGGGCGGGCCTGCGCATGACCGTGCGGGCCAGCCGGCCCCACAGGGGCGCCTCGGCGCTGCGCACGGTCTGCGCCCAGGGCAGCCGGCCGTTGTTGACCCGGTGGCCCAGCACGGCGAGCAGCGCCGGGATGACGAGCAGGGCGCTGACGGCGGCGACGGCCACCACGCCGATGCCGGCGTAGGCGAAGGAGCGCAGGAAGTATTGCGGGAAGACCAGCAGAGCGGCGAGTGCGGCGGCGACGGTGGCCGCGGAGAAGGTGATGGTCCGCCCAGCCGTCCGTACGGTGTGCCGGAGCGCTTCGGGGACGGGGGCGCCCTGCGCGAGGTGCTCCCGGAACCGGCTGATCATGAGCAGGGCGTAGTCGATGCCCAGGCCCAGGCCGAGGGCCGTGGTGAGGTTGATCGAGAAGACCGACACGCTGGTGAGGCTGCCGAGCACATAGAGCTCGGCGAAGGTGCCGACGATCGCGATCAGCCCGATGACCAGGGGCAACAGTGCTGCCACCACGCTGCCGAACGCGACCACGAGCAGGATGAGGATCAGTGGCACGGCGATGCTCTCGGCGAGCACGAGGTCCTTGGCGACCTGGGTGGGCACTTCGTCGCCGACCGCGGCCGATCCGCCGGCCTGCACCGTCAGCCCGTTGTGGTCGCCGGTGTACTCGTCGATGATCGCCGAGGCGTTTTCGCCCTGCTCGCTGTCGTCGCCCTTGACGTGGGCCAGTACCAGCGCCTCGTTCCCGTCCCGGGAGGTCAGCGCCGGGGTGGGGCTGTCCCAGTACGAGATCACATTCGCCACGGTGGGTTCGCCGCGCAGCTGCGAGGTGAGGGCGTGGCCGCCACGCTCGGCGGCGGGGGAGTCGATGGCGCCGTCGTCGGCCCGGACGAGCAGGACGAGGTTGCTCTCGCCGCCGAACCTCTCGTCGATGAGTTCCTGGGCGCGGGCCGAGGGCGCGCTCGGATCCTCGAATCCGCCGCCGAGGAGCTTGCCGAACGCCCCGAAGCCGATGGCTCCCATGGCGATCACGGCTACGACGGTGAGTGTCAGTACGAGCCTGCCCCGGTTCAGGGCCAGCTCAGCGATTCTGTCGAACATGGTCATCACCTCACCGATGTTTACACCATTAACTTCGACGTTGGCACACTATGTTAATGGCGTCAACTTCGGGCAGGATGGAGTCATGGAATCGACCAGGGGCAGCAAGTCCCGCTACCACCACGGCGACCTCCGCAACGCGCTGATCGAGGCCGCCGTCGAACTCGCGGCCGAAGGCGGCCCCGAGCGTGTCGTACTGCGTGAGGCGGCTCGCAGCGTCGGCGTGTCACCCACCGCCGCGTACCGCCACTTCACCGGCCAGGGAGATCTCCTCGAGGCGGTGAAGATCGTCGGCCAGCAGGCGCTCGCCGACTCGATGGCCGAGGCCGTGCGCGTGCTCCCGGCGCTCGACGACCCGGGTGAGCAGGCTGTTCGCAGGGCCGAGGCGATCGGGCGCGGGTATGTCCGGTTCGCAATCGAGCACCCTGGGCTCTACCGCACCGCCTTCTGTCGTACGTCCTTGGTGCACAGCAGCGACTTCACCGGCCTCGAAGCCCCCGAGACCAGGCCCGAGTACGCGGCGTTCGTGCTGCTCTCGGACACGCTCGACATGCTCGTCGCCGCGGGCCGGATGCGACCGGAGAACCGGCCGGCGGCGGAGGTTGCCGCCTGGTCGGCCGTCCATGGTCTCTCCCTGCTCATCCTCGACGGCCCGCTCACCCACCTGCCCCCCGACCAGCGCGACGCGGTCGTCGACCGCACCCTCACCACTCTCTCCGCCGGACTGACACGCTAGTAGGCGTCCTCACCTGGCGCCCCACCGCGTGGATGGTGGTGAGGACCATGTGGCGCGGACGCGCCACATGGTCCTCAACGCCCTGTCGGCACGTTCCGCCCTGCACCTCTGCCCGAGGGCTCGCGTGCCACGGCGAGATGCGCCCAAGGGCGTTGCCGTCCGCCGCTCACGGCTGCGATCCCGGTCTCGTCGTAACGGGATGTCGCAAGGGACCAGGCGAGGTTGCCCGCCATCAGGTGACCCATGCCCTCCACGTAGTGCTCGATGTGGCCGCGCACCTCGGGAAGCACGCCTCGTTCGCTCAGCGTCTTGGGGAGAGCCGCCGCGAGCTGAGCGAAGCGGGCCAAGTGCGTGTTCGCGCGGGCGGCGATGCACTCGACGGACTCTTCCAGGGTGCAACGCCGCTGCTCACGAAGGATGATGACGCTGTTGTTGACATCCCCGGCCGCCAGTTCCTTGACCAGCGAGACGATGTCGTTGACGAAGATCACCACATCGCCGGTGATCTCACGCATCTCACGCAGCGGGAAGGAGTCGTGCAACTCGTCCGGAAGCGTGTAGCCGCCGCATCGCTCGGTGAAGTCGAGGCAGGGCTGTACCCCTATGGAGTCCCGCCGGACCCTGAGGAACTGTTCCAGGGAAGGCAGGCGTTGCGCGTTCCGGTTGTGTGCTTCCCCCAGGTGGGCGGTCATGTAGGCCCGCCAGTGCGTACGGAACCGGCGTTGCCAGTTGTACGGTGTGCCTGACGTCGCCCGGCGCCAGATGTCCTCGAACCCCTGGACGAGCGGCGGGCCTTGCTCGCCGGACACCTGAGGCGGGCCGTCCGCCTTCATGGTCCCTACGAGGGATGCCACCACTGGTTCGATGGCTTCGGGCCGCATCCCCAGGTGCCCGTCGAACTGGTCGTCGAAGATGAAGAACCAGGCGTTGAAGTCAGCCGCGAGCTCAAGGTCGTTGCCTGTGGCGTCGGGGTAGAAATACGCCATCAGCCGTTCGAGCCGCAGCGCGTCGTACTCCGCGGTCGCGGCTTCCCCCATCAGTAGGCCCGTCTCCTGCAGCCACTGCAGTGAGTGCCGCCGTGCGCGCTCCGCATGGGAGTTGAAGCGGGCGGGAAACGGAATCCTGATTGCTGCGGTGCGCCGCGTAGGGTCGGTGGGCACCGTGTTCGGGCCGAAAGTCCTCGCGTTCGCCATTCACACCCCCTGGGTGTCCGCGGCGCGTCCCGCCGCGACGAAGCAGACTCAGGGCCTGTCGTTTGGATCAGACCCTAGCGTGTTCTCGCCATCCCTCGAGGCTAGACGCCGCTTCACCCGTACAGCCGCTGTCGTCGGGTGCGATGTGGCGCAATACCAGCGCACGCGACCGCGTACGCGCCCTCTTCGGTGGAACATGAGCGAGGCGGAGTGAAAAGGGAAGCGCCGTGCGGTCACCGGTGTTACCAGAATTTCGTCCCCATGGGGCAAAAGCTTCCCCGACGGGCTACGGACCGTCTCCAAGGGCGTACTCTTCGCGTACTTGGACGACATACGGTCGAAGGAAACGGATGTGACCTACACAGGAGACCGGCCGGGGCGACCGCGTCGGCTACTGCTGGAACGTGACGCGGAACTCGCGGCAGTGGATGCTCTGTTGACCGACCTGAGCGGATCGTCCCCGGGCTCGGCCGCACCGGGCACGGGCGGCTTATTGACCTTTGCCGGGCCCGCCGGACTCGGCAAGACCACACTTCTGACAGAGGTGCGGAGGAAGGCCTTGGCCCGTGGCTGCACCGTGCTTTTCGCCCGCGGAGGAGAGCAGGAGCAGGGCGTCGCCTTCCACGTCGTACGCCAGCTCGTCCAGCCCGTACTCGCGGCAGCCACCGAGAAGGAACACCGCAAGATACTTGGCAGTTGGTATGAGATCGTCGCCCCTGCGGTCGGCCTCGTGGCGGGCACGAACAACGGCTCACCCGATCCGCAGGGCGTGCGGGACGGCCTGGACTGGATCGCCACCCGCTTCGCCGTGCAGCAAGCGCCGCTGGTGGTGATGCTTGACGACGCTCACTGGGCCGACGCCGAGTCGCTGGCCTGGCTCACCGGCTTCGCTCCGCGGGTCACCGAACTCCCGCTGCTGCTCGTCGTGGCCTACCGGTCCGATGAACTCCCGCCTGACGCTGCGGCGTTCGGCAGGCTTGCCGAACGCGACGGATCGCGCCCCTTCGACCTCGTACCCTTCACCCCCGGTGCGGTCGGCCGCATCGTCCGGGACACCCTGGGTGAGGAGGCCGACGAGGGGTTCTGCCGCGAGGCCTGGGCGGTCACCGGAGGAAACCCGTTCGAGACCGTCGAACTCACCGCCAGGGTCGCCGATCGCGGGCTGAAACCGCAGGTCGTCCACGTGCCCGAACTGCGGGAGCTCGCCTCCGACGTGAAGGGCGGCGGGCTCGTCGAGCGGTTGGAGCGGCTCGGCACCTCGGCCGTCCGGTTCGCCTGGAGCGCTGCTGTGCTGGGCGCCGGCGCGTCCCGGAACCTGGCCGCGAGCGTCGGTGGACTGGGCGAGGCGGAGTCCGCCGACGCCGTCGCCCGGCTGCGCCAGGCCCGCATCCTCGCCGATCCGGCGCCCGACGCCCCCGAGGACGACCGGTTGGAGTTCTTCCACCCGCTGGTTGCCACCGCCGTATACCGGGCGATCCCCGCGGCGTTCCGCGTGGCCATGCACGGCCAGGCCGCCGCTGTTGTCTCCAGCGCGGGCCTGGGCGCCACCACAACGGCCCGGCACCTGCTGGAGGTGCACCCCGAGAGCGACCCCTGGGCCGTGCGGCAGTTCCGCGAAGCCGCCCGCGAATACCTCAGGGCAGGTGCTCCCGAGGCCGCGCGGCGCTGCCTCGCCCGGGCCCTGCGCGAGCCACCCGCGCTGGAGGAGCGGGCCGATGTGCTGTTCGAACTCGGCTGCTCCGCCCTGCTGACCGAACCTGCGACCACGGTCAACCATCTGCGGGCCGCATTGGACGAGCCCGTCCTCGACCCGTCCCTGCGCGAGGCCGTCGTCTACCGGCTGGCGCAGGCCCTCGGCCACTCGGACCGGATGGCCGAGGCCGCCGAGACGGTTGCCGAAGCCGCGCGGGAGGCCACCGACGCCAGGACCCGTCTGCGCATGCAGGCGGAGCAGTTCATGTGGAACGCCTTCCGGGCCGACGAACAGGACTCGCCCGCGCGCTCGCGAAAGCTGGCCAGGCTGGCCACACACCTCACCGGCCGGGGCCTGGCGGAGCGGTACATCCTCGGGCTGCGTGCCTGGGACGCCATGGTGCGCGGCGAACCCGCTGCCACCGCGCTGCACTACGCGGAAGAAGCCCTCGGCGACGGCCTCAAATGGACCGACGAGCAATGGGGTTTCGAGGTCCCCGTCCTGGTCGCTCTCACCTTCATGTACTGCGACCAGCCCGGGCGAGCGGAGGAGCTCTTCAACAAGGGCATCGCGGAATGTGAGAGCAAGGGCTGGCGCGGAGCCCATCTGTCCTTCGGTTACACACTCCTGGGGTATATCCGCTATCGCCGCGGATGCCTTGACGAGGCCGAGAACCTGGTCCGCGGAGGACTGCGCATCGCGGACAGGGTCGGGCACCAAGTGCCCGCACAGTACTTCGCCATCGGCATCCTCATCGAGATCCTGCTCGCCCGCGGTCGCACCACGGACGCCCAGGACCTCGCCACCACGTACAGATACGGCGATGTCGTGCCCAGTGCCGTGGTCTATCCGGACTCCCAGACCGTCTACAGCGAACTGCTGCTCGCACTCGGTATGCGCCGAGAGGCCGAACATCAGCTTGTCCGGGTCGGCATGCGGCTCGAATCGCGCGGCATGCGCAACCCTGCCTGGTGCCCCTGGCAGCTCCACCTGGCCGAGGCACTGAAGGCCCACGACCCGGGACGTGCCCTCGAGTACGCATCCGAAGGAGTCCACCGGGCCCGCCGATTCGGTACCCAGTCCGCCATCGGGCAGGCCTTGCTTGCCCAGGCCTCGGTGGCCCACGGCGGAGAACGGGTCACCCTGCTGGCCGAGGCAGTCGAACACCTCGAGCGCTCCCCAGCCGGCTACGACCTGGCGCGTGCGCTGGTGGACCACGGCATTGCACTGCGCCATGTCGGACTGCCGCAGGACGCAGCCGAGCAGCTCCACCGCGGACTGGAAGGCGCCGTTCAGTGCGGGGCCGACGCCCTTGCGGCGCGGGCGCGCGAGGAGCTGGACGCGGCTGGTCTGTGGCCGGTCCAACTGCGTACCACGGCCACGGAGTCGCTCACAGCACAGGAGCGGACCGTGGCCGAATGGGCTGCCCAGGGCTGGTTGAGCGCTCGCATCGCGGAGGAGCTGGGCGCCCAGGAGGCGGAGGTGACGCGCCTGCTGTCGGACATATACCGCAAGGTCGGCTCCGATCAGGCGGGCCTGTCACGGCTCATCGGGAGGCAGGGTGAGGCACGGCCGACACAGCCTCAGTGAGCGGCGAGTGGGCGCTGCCCCGGTCTGTGCCTTCCGGTGTTCCGTCCGCCGGGATACCAGGGCAGTCGTGTGTGAGTAGTCTCCGTCCTGCACCGGTGCACACAAGGACGAAGGGACTCCCGTGTCAGACCTGCGACTTGGCGTCGTCGGGCTCGGCCTTCGTCGCTCCATCGCCATCTGTGCCCACTGGCCGGGACAGGGATCCGTGATCCCTGGCGACCTGTTCCTTGCGTGAGGGCGGCGTGCCGTACGACGTCCCGGCCCTCGACCCGGAGCTGATCGCGTACTTCGAAGGCGGTCAGGTTCGCTAGGCCTGTCTCTCACGTGCCAGGCATGATCCGGAAGAGACGCCACGCGCCCCCTGCCAGGGGCCCGCGTGGCCGAGCAGGTGCGGGCCATCCGTGCGAGGCGCCGGGCCCGTCCGGCATGGTGCCCTGGTCCGTGGCGCCCCGCGGCGGATGCTGATGCCTCCCCCAGCAGGAGAGGCCCGTGAGTGATCCCAGCCTTCGAGTGACCCCAAAGCGGACATCCGTGGCGGCAAATGATGACATTCCCGCTCCCGGGGTCATCGGTATCGGACTCGCCGCGGTGCTGACGTTCGCGCTCGCCCAGGGTTCGTGGCAGTGGTTCGCCACGTTCATCGGAGTGACGCTCCTTGCGGTCATGCTCGCCTTCCAGCGCCGGGCGGCGTGGACGCCGGACATCCGCTCGGCGTACATGCGCAGCCTGGTCGCGTTCTCGCTGGTCGTCGGCCTGTGCGTGGCGGTCGCACTCGCACCCCTGCTGCAGCGCCGAGCCTGGCTGTTCCCGATGCCCGGTACGCGCAGCGAGTGCGGCCTGATGGGCAGGTACCAGGCCCTCCAGGCGAAGGCCGCGCTGGGGAATCTGGCCGGCAGTGACGGTGCTGCCCTGGCGTTCGTACAGGACGTCCAGGCCCGCAAGGCCGTTGCCGAGTGCCTGGCGGCCACGACGACTCTGTGGCTGCCGATGTATGGGGTGGGGGCGGCGGTGCTGGTGGGGGCGGCTGCGTGGTTCCGCGACCGGGCCCGGGCCCGGAGGGCTCCCGTCGGCTACTGAGGTAGGGGTCACCCGCCGTCATCCGAGCCGCGATGAGGGGCGAGCGCATTTTCGCGGGGCGCGGGGGTAGCCGGGCTCTTGGAATACGGGAGCGTTCTACGTCAAGGAGGCTCATCATGCTGCTGGCCCACCCTGCGGTGTTGAAGAACCTGACCGACGAGTACGAAATGCTGAGGGCTCTGCACGCCGAGAATGGCAGCAGCACCGTGCGTCGCCGCATGGACGATGTCGCCCACACACTGTGCGTTTCCACCGGGACTCGTGATGGCGATGCCGCTCTGATCGCGGCACGGCACCAGTTGCCTGGCGCCCGGCCGGGCGACGACTCGGTACTGGCCGAGCTGTGAACGCCGCGTGTCGTCCCCCCCCCGCTTCCTACGCTCTGTGCGGCGCCGTGGAGAGTGAAGCGAGAGGGAAGCGCCGGGGCCGGCGTGCCTGACTCTCGCGCTCCGGCCGGAGGTTTTCGGCAGCTCAGTGCAGGGCTTGGAGGGCTTGGGGGGCCAAGTTTTTGATCATGGTGTTGGTCCAGCGGATCTGCCGCAATGTCCGGGGGCGACACGAGGATGCGAGCTGCAGCAGCGCATCCTCGTGGGCGGCTTGGGCCCCTTGGACGAGCATTTCCCAGTACAGAGAGTTCCCCGTAGCCATCAGATGGAGGTGGCGCAGGTCGTACAGGAGCCGCAGGTCCGGTGGAAGCCGGGAGCCTGGGGCCCCGGCTGTCTCCTCGTCGGCTGCCGCCGCGAGGGAGGGCAGGGCGCGGTGGGGGGCTTGAGGTGGATCGGCGAGATTGAGACCGTGGTCGCGGCTTGCCTCGGCGATGCGGGATGCATGTTCGTGGGACCAGCGGGAGAGGTCGATGGCGACGTGGTGGACCTCGTGCTCGGCGCGGTGCCGCTCTGCTGCCGTGAGCAGCTCGCGCGCCAGGTGCTGTTCACCGAGGTGGAGAGCGCGCAGGGTGAGGGTGATGCCGTTCATGTCGTCTCTCCCCTCGTGCTGTTGGGGGGATTGCTCGACTGCCTCACGCGGGCGGTGGGTCCGCCCTCGGTGGCGCCAACATGGCCGAGGGGGGCGGACGCGGTCGTCGTTGGTGCGGGGGCGGGCGGTCCGGCGCCCCGTTGGACCAGCGTGAGGGCTGCGGCAGCGGTTTTGAACAGAGGCTGCTTCGATACGGGATCCCAGTCAGTGACGGTGGTTTCGTTGGCGGCACGGCCCGGTGTCTGGCCGCCGGGGCCGGCTGGGGTGTCGGTGTCCCAGTAGCCGTAGTGGAACGGTACGAAGAGCAGGCCTTGGCGAATGTCGGTGACGCGCAGGTGACCGCGGAGGGAGCCGCGGTGGGTGCGGACTTCCACCAGGTCTCCCTCGCCGAGTCCGAGGGCGGCGGCGTCGGTGGCGGAGGCTTCCACCCATACCTCAGGGGCGGCGGCGTTGAGCTGGGGCGCTCGGGCTGTTTTGGTGCGGGTGTGGAAGTGGTAAATCGTGCGGCCGGTGGTCAGTTGGAAGGGGTAGTTCTCGCTGGGTTCCTCGTGCGGCGGCAAGTATTCGGCAGGTTTGATCATGGCTTTGCCGTCGGGATTCAGGGATTGGTAGTCCACGACGCCGTCGGAGGCGCCGGTGACCAGGTCCTTGCCGTAGCTCTCGCAGGTGTCCGGGTGGGCCCAGCTGATGCCCTGGGTGTAGAGGCGTTCGGTGCCGTTGGGGGCTTGGGCGTTGCAGGGCCACTGGATACCGCTCTCGCCGCGCAGTATGTCGTAACTCAGGCCGGTATAGTCACAGGGGCGGCCGGCGCTGCACCGCTTCCAGGCCTCGAAAGCCCCTTCCGCGTCGTGCCAGCCTATGAGCGGTTCGCCGTCCTTGTCGCGGAAGTCCATGCCACGTGCGTAGTCCAGAAAGATGTCCAGGTCCGGTTTGGCTTCGCCGGGTGGCTCGACTGCCTTCTCCGACAGGTGCACGGTGCGGTCGGCGTTGGTGAGGGTGCCGGTCTTCTCGCCCCAGGTCGCGGCGGGCAGGACGACGTCAGCCAGTTGTGCGGTCTCAGTAAGGAACAGGTCCTGTACCACCAGGAACAGCCTGTCCTGGGCAAGGATCGATCGGATGCGGGCGAGTTCCGGCAGGGAGACCGCCGGGTTGGTGCCGCTGATCCACAGCATGCGGATCGAGCCCTGCTCGGCGTAGCGGAACATCTGCATGGCGTGAGTGGGTGGTGCGTAGTGAGGAATGGCGTCAGCCGAGACGTTCCACACTCCGGCCAGGTCGGTGACGTGCTGATCGTTGGCCCAGTTGCGAAAGCCCGGCAGGTCGCCGTTGGCTCCGCACTCGCGGGTGTTCTGCGCGGAGGGCTGCCCGTTCATCTGGAGCACTCCTGCGCCGGGACGCCCGATCATGCCGCGGATCAGGTGCAGATTGTTGACCTGAACGGCAGCGGCGGTCGCCTGGTGCGACTGGTAGATCCCTTGGAGGACGGTGGACAACAGGCGGTCAGCGACGCCGATGATTTCGGCTGCCTCGATGATTCGGGCGGCGGGGACGTCGCAGATTCCTGCCGCCCAGGCGGGCGTGCAGTCCTTGACGCGCTCCTGTAGGCCTTCGAAGCCGACCGTGTGGGCGGCAAGGTAGTCGTGGTCGACCCGGCCGGTGCGGATGACCTCGTGCAGGAGGGCGTTCAGCAGGGCCACATTGGTGCCGATCCGTGGGGCCAGGTGCACCGTGCTGTGGCGGGCGACCGGCGTGGGCCGGGGATCCACGCACACAAGCCGGGGCGAAGTGTGGCCTTCGAGCCGGTCCAGAATCCGCATCCACTGGACTGGCTGGGTTTCAGCGATGTTGTGCCCGAACAGGGCAATGGTGTCCGCATGATCGATGTCGTCGTACGAGCCGGGCTGCCCATCACAGCCGAAGGACTCCTTCAGCGCTTCTGCCGCCGTTGCCGTGCACAGGCGAGTGTTGCCGTCCAGATGATTGGTGCCGATACCGGCCCGCGCGAGAACCGTCAGCGTGTAGTACTCCTCCAGGAACAACTGCCCGCTTGTGTAGAAGCCGATGGACCCGGCACCCTGCTGCTCCAGAAGGCCCTTGGTGCGGGACACGATCCGTTCCATCGCAGTCGTCCAGTCCGACTCGACCAGTTGTCCGTCGTGGCGGATCATGGGCCGGGCCAGGCGATCTCCCGAACCGTTGGCCTGCCAGGCGAACAGATCCTTGGGCCCCAGCCGCCCGCGGTTGACTCTGTCCTGAGCACGGCCGCGTACGCCGACCATGCGACCGTCCCGGACCGCCACATCCATCGCGTCACCGTCGGAGTGCAGAATCGAGGCGGTCTGCACCCATCGCTCGACGTCGGCCGGATCGTTCTGCTCGGACAGGTAGGTGTCCACCCGGTACGGCCACGGCGCGCCCCGCGGGTACGGAGTACGACCGCCCCACGGATTGGCGATGCGGTCCACCGATGCGTCCATGTTCTGCCTCTTTCACCAGGCCATGCGCCATCCCCGTCCGGGTACCCCACGCTGCCCATCTCTAACGATCCGGCCGGACGACACGCAGTCCGCATCTCGTCCGTCATCGGCTGGAGACCAGCCTGGGAAAGGAGGCGGGCATCGCCCTCGTGTTCCCAGGCAGGGGAGACGCCGCGAGCGAAGGAGGAATGCCCCGCCAGGTCGGAATCGACGCGCACATCACGCGGACTGCGGTTGTGCTTCGTGCCGGGGCTGCCGGGCGGAACGACTGCCCGCGCTCGGCCGTGGCGGCGGCGGTCACCCCCTTCGGTGGCAGCAGCAGCTCTTCGTAGCGGCCGAGTGCGAGGACGATGCCCAGCATCGCTATCGGTATGAGTACGGCGATGAGTGCCATGGCCTGGTCCTTTCCTGGGGACTCTTCACGGGTCCCCCCTCCCATGGCGCTAAACCTCTGGAGATAACCGGAATTCTCAACTTCCCATCGAGACAGGCCAGTTGGGGTTTCAGGTGGCTCAGGCGTGTTACTCGCAGCACCGAGGAGCCATGGCGAATTCATCAGAGAACACATCCGAGAACCGAAGTGCGGCGGCAGAACCGGGCCCGCTGGAGCTGCTGAGCACAGCACGCGCCCGGCTGACTGAGCTCACGGGCATGGAGGCCGAATCGGTCTCGTCGTTCGTCAAGCGGGAGGACGGGTGGTTGCTGGAGGTCGAGGTGCTCGAAGTGCCCCGCATCCCCGCGACGACCAGCCTTCTCGGCACGTACGAGGTGACCCTCGACGCCCGGGGCGAGCTGACCGGCTACCGACGCATTCACCGCTACGAGCGCGGCCGGGCCGACCACAGATAGCCGCCCGCCGCGCACCCGACCGACAAGGAGGAGTGGCATCAATGACTGTTGTGCCGGCACAGCAAGCTCAAAGGGGAGGCAGTACCGGCCTCTACGACGTTCTGGAACTCATCCTCGACCGAGGGCTCGTCATCGATGTCTTCGTGCGCGTGTCCCTCGTGGGCATCGAGATCCTGAAGATCGATGTGCGGATCGTGGTCGCCAGCGTCGACACGTATCTGCGCTTCGCGGAAGCCTGCAACCGACTCGACCTGGAGGCCGGGCAGCGCAAGAGCCCGGGGCTCCCCGAGGTGGTCGGAGAAATCACGGAGTCCGGCGCGCGCGGTAAGTCCAAGGGCGTGCTGGAAGGTGCCGCGGAGAAGCTCTCGACTGCGTTCCACCCCGGCGGTGACGAGGAGAAGGAGAAGGAGTCCAAGCCCCGAACCAGGCGCACGGCGTCGTCGGCCAAGAAGGAGGCGACGGAATGAGCACGTATGTCTACGGCATCGCGAGGAGCTCGCACCCCAGCCTTCCGGACAGGGCCAGCGGCGTGGGCGACCCACCACGGCCGGTACGCATCCTGCGGCAGGGCCGGCTGGCAGCCTTCGTCAGTGACGCGCCCGATGATCTGAAGCCCAAGCGGCGCGATCTGCTGGCGCACCAGAACGTGTTGCGCGAGGCGGGCGAGGAGGGCACGGTACTGCCGCTGCGCTTCGGCGGCCTCTCGCCCGATGACCAGACACTGGCATCCGTGCTCGAGGAACGTGAAGATCATTATCTTGAGCGGCTGGCGGTACTCGACGGCAAGAGCGAATACAACGTCAAAGCCAGCCACGACGAGCAGTCCGTCCTGCACCGCGTGCTCGCGGACAACCCGGCACTGCGTGCGACGGCCGAGGCGAACCGGACCGCCGGCGGAGGTTCGCACCAGCAGAAGATGCAGCTCGGCGAGCGCATCGCGAAAGCCGTGCAGCTGCGCGAGACCTCGGACGCCGATGTGGTGCGGGCGGCTCTCGAACGGGCGGCCGAGGAAGTGAGCGCCGGACCGCACAGCGCCGGATGGCTGACGAACCTCTCCTTCCTCGTGGCCCGCACACGCGCCGCCGCCTTCCTGAACGCGGTCGACGAGCTGCGGACACACCAGCCGCACCTGGTACTGACGGTGACCGGGCCCCTTCCTCCGTACAGCTTTGTGGAGTGAGCGATGGGGCTGTTCTCAGAGTTGCTGATGCTGCCCGCCGCACCTGTACGCGGCACTCTCTGGGTGCTGCGGCAGGTGGTGGATGAGGCGGAACGGCAGTACTACGACCCGGCAGCCATTCAGGGCGAACTGGCCGTTCTCGCAGCGCAGTTGGATGCCGGTGAGATCGGCGAAGGCGAATTCGACCGGCGCGAGGACGAACTTCTGGAGCGGCTGCAGATCACGCAGAACAGAGAGCAAGGAACCCGATGACCACCGCAAGCAAGCTCCCGGACGCCTTTGGCGACTCCGCGGGCGCGAACCTCGCCGACATCCTCGAGCGCGTACTCGACAAGGGAATCGTGATAGCGGGCGACATCCGCATCAATCTCCTGGACATCGAGCTCCTGACGATCAAACTCCGCCTGATCGTTGCTTCCGTCGACAAGGCCAAGGAAATGGGGATCGACTGGTGGGAGGACGATCCTGCGCTCTCCTCGGGCGCCCGGCGCCGCGAACTGGCTGAAGAGAATGAGCGGTTGCAGCGCCGCATCACGGAACTGGAATCGGTTGCCCGACCCAGTGGGGACGGGAGGGAGTCGGCATGAACGAGCTGAGGTATGTGTACGCCGTGTCCCGCCCCTTCGGCGTGCCGCTGGGCGAAGATCTCCGCGGAGTGGCGGCCGCACGCCCGTATCCGCTGTTCCACAGGGACCTCATCGCCGTCGTGTCCGCGGTGCCCGCCGACGACTTCGACGAAATCCCGCTCCGTGCCCATCTCGAAGACCTCGACTGGCTGAGCGGGACCGCCCGCGCACACCAGGCCGTGGTCGCGGCCCTCGCTTCGCTGACCAGTCCGCTGCCGCTGCGGCTCGCCACCGTCTGCCGGGACGACAACGGGGTGCGACGGCTGATCGACTCGGGCCACGACCGGTTCGTCCGCACGCTGGACAGGCTCGACGGGCGCGTCGAATGGGGCGTCAAGGTGTATGCGGAAACTCCCCAACCCCGAGCTGCGGCTGCCGCGCCTGTGACCAGGCCCGCCGCCGCGTCGAGCGGACGCGACTACCTGCGCAGGCGCCTTCAGCAGCGCCGAGCCGACGAGGGAACCTGGGAGCGCGCCGACGCGGTGTCGCGGCGGCTGCACGAGGTACTCTCGCGCCACGCGGAGGCGGACAGGCTGCACCGCCCGCAGCAGGGCCGGCTCTCCGGGTCGCCCGGCCACAACGTCCTCAACGCCGCTTATCTCGTTCCCCGTGAAGAGAGTGTGGCCTTTGTGCAGAGCCTGGACGAGCTGCGACCGCAGGAGCCCGGAATACGAGTGGTGTTGACCGGGCCTTGGGCCCCGTACTCCTTCACTGGCGAGTTCACGCTCGAGCCCACGGTCGGGGCGGGTGACCGGTGACCGCCCCGGCGCCGCTTGCCCACCGCGAAATCGCGCTGGTCGATCTGCTCGACCGGCTGCTCGCGGGCGGCGTTGTGATAACCGGCCACATCACCTTGCGGATCGCCGACATCGATCTCGTACGCATCGATCTCAATGCGCTGGTCAGCTCGGTGAACGAGCGAATCGCAGTCCCTTGGGAGGAGCACACTTGAGCGACAGGCGAAGGGTCACCCTAAATCCCGACACCGTCGAACGCGATCTCGCCGCGCTGGTCCTGACCGTGGTGGAACTCCTGCGCCAGCTCATGGAGCGGCAGGCGCTGCGCCGCGTGGAGGTGGGGGACCTGACCGAGGCGCAGGAGGAACGGATCGGGCTCACCCTGATGCTGCTTGAGGACCGGATGGAGCTCCTGAGAGAGAAGTTCGGCCTGGAGCCGGAAGACCTCAACATCGACCTGGGGCCGCTGGGGCCGTTGCTGCCCAGGTGATGCGAGGCGGTTCGGCTTGTGACCCACCACTGTTCAGCCCGCCTTGTGGCCCACCAGCGGCGGAGTGGGCTCACCGCTGCCCTGCCGTACACCGCGCAGGAACTCCTCGATCGCCTCGGTGGAGGAACGGGTGGGCTGCCAGTCCAGCTCGCTGTGCGCGCGAGACGTATCGAGGAGAGGCAGTCGCAGCACCGCGTCGAACAGATGGGGTGACGCCGGTGCCAGATGCAGTCCCCAGGCCGTCGACAGTGCGGCGCGCACCAGTTGCCGAGGCACCCGTACGACCTTGGCCTGAAGAAGCTCGCCCAGCACCTCCGCGTCGACGGGCGGAACTCCGGCCAGGTTGAACGCGCCCCGCACGTCTCGCAGCACGGCCTGGAGGTAGGCCTGGGCCGCGTCGTCGGTGTGCAGCACCTGGAAACGCAGGCCTTCCAGGGCCGGTACGACGGGCAGCAGAGCAGGCCGGATCAGCGGCCCGGGCATGAAGCGGCCGCCGAAGATGCGCCGCTGTTCGCTCGCAGCGCCTTCCTTGAACAGGAATCCGGGCCGCATCCGCACCACGCGGATATCCGGATGCTGCAGCTCATAGGTGTCAAGAGCCCGTTCGAGATAGGCCTTCTCGCGGCAGTACGCGGCATCCGGCCAGCCGTGGGTGGGCCAGGATTCATCGACACCGGGTTCCGTCTTCGGCCCCGGCGAATACGCGCCGACCGAGGACGCGTGCACCAAGGCGGGCACGCCGGCAGCCGCGACGGCCTCGAAGACCCTCAGCGAGCCGAGAACGTTTGTTCTCCATGTGACCACCGGGCCATGGGTCGGCTGGAAGCGCCAGGCCAGATGAATAACCGCGTCGGCCCCTGCGAACAGGTCTGTCAGCCGGTCCGTGTCGGCGTCCTGGGCCAGATCCACGGCGGCCCACTTCGTCTTGGAGGCTGTCATCTCGGGAACCCTGCGCGCGAGTCCCAGTACGGAGGCGATCCGGTCGGCGTCCGCGAGAGTTCGCACGACGCTGGTACCGACGTTGCCGGTGGCCCCGGTGACGACGACCCGCAGTCCTGATTCCGGGCTCATGGGGTACTCCCTGCCGTTGGTGACGACCCCCCGGCCTTGGGGTCTGTCGTTTGGATCTTGCCGGGCTCGCGTGCCCTGCTCCGCGGCGGGCCGCTCACTGATCCGGCCTGATCCAAACGACAGACCTAAGGGCTGTCCCGCAATACCCGGCGGATGAGCGCGCGGCGTCAGATGCGGTGCATCGCAAGGCGGAGAGTCGTCCTCATACTGGGCGTATTCGGGCCATTCGACAACGCAGCGAGGTGCCGTAGCTGTCGTCGCGCGCCCGGCGGGTATTGCGGGACAGCCCTTTAGCTCCGAGTCCCCAGGAATAGGCCGGCGAAACGGGAGCGGATCGGACTCCCGGCCTGCCGGTCTCACGGGGAGTAGTCACGCGACCAATTCTGCGGGTCAATACACCTGGGCCGACACGCCGAGGCCACGCCGCGGACGACGTCAGCGCGGCGGAAGCTGGTCGTACGTCTTGAAGGTGTAGTACGCGGACAAGGTGATCGCGTTTCCGGCCTTCGCCGGGAGGCCGAGCCGGTTGTTGACGAGGCCGCCCAGAGGGCCACAGCCGCCGCCGGCGCGCTCCATGCTGATCTCTGCCATCATGCGATGATGATCGAGTATGAATCGTCCGTTCGTCGCCCGCTCTTTCGCCGTTCCGAAGAGGGGGAGTTGATCGATGTGGCGGGGGTCGAGCACTTCTTCCGGCTGACCGCCGAGCACACCGAAGGCCGGTTCGCCTTTGAGGAGTTCACCCTGGGACCGGGGATCGTCGGCGCCCGTCCCCATGTCCACCGCGGACACGACGAGTACTTCTACGTCCTGGAGGGGGAGTTGACCCTCCACAACGGGGACGGTGAGGTGACTGCCGGCCCCGGTGACCTGTTGGCCGCGGTGCGCGGCACACCTCACGGATTCCGCAATGCCGGCACGGAGACCGTGCGAGCTCTGTGCCTCTACACTCCTGCCGGTTATGAGGGGTACTTCCGCGAGGTGCACGCGGCGGTGGCCGAAGGCGCCGAGGTGACTGACGAACTGCTGGCGGAGTTCCGCGGACGGTACCGGACGACCTCCGCGGGCTGAGTGTGTTGGCCGGTCGCAGCCTGGTGTTGCCCACCACCCCGCAACCGCTATGACAGCTGGTTGAAACGCCGGTTGCGGAGGCCGCGCAGAACGGGATGGCGGTTTTGGGCCGGGGCGGTACTCTACGCGCGACGGTGGGGGCCGGCACCGGACCGGGGGCGGGGGACATGGCTGAAGGACGTCCGTACGACGAGGAGTTGGGGACGCTTCTCGAGGAGTTGAAGCGGCGCAGCGGGCGTCCCTGTTCGTGATGGGCGGCACACCCCGGTGGGCCGCCCCGAACGGCCCGGCCGGACCGTACGAGGACGGCTCCCGTGCCGCCCCGCCGGACAGCCTCGCCGACTGGGACGCCTTCGTAAAGGCTGTTGTCCACCGGTATCGGGCGCGCATCGACGCGTACGAACTGTGGGTGCTGGCCAACGATCGCCGTTTCTACAACGGCAGGGTCGAGACGCTGGTCGAGATGACCCGTCGCGCCGGCCGGATCATCAGGGCAGCCGACCCGAAGGCGACCGTGGTGTGCCCGGGGATGGGGCGGCTGTGGGAGCCCGGCGGCTTGGCGGTGCTGCGGCGCTTCGCGGAGCTCGGCGGCTACGGTTACTGCGACGTCGCGGGAATCAAGCTCTATCAGCGCACGGCATCGGACCCGCCGGAGACCATGCTCGGTCTCACCAGCAAGGTGGACCGGGTCCTGCACGCCGCCGGGGTCCACCCACGCCTGTGGAGCACGGGAACAATGTACGAAATCCCGCTGCAGGGCTCCTTGGACAGCGTGCGAGCGACCAACTACGCCGTTCGTTTCTATCTGGTGGGCCTGTACGCGCACGCGGTGAACGTGGAACGCATGTACTTCTACAACTGGGGCGGGACAAAGATTCCGATCGTGCTGCAGGCCGAAGGCGGCCCTCCGACACGGGCGGCGCTGGCCGTGGAGCAGTTGCAGCGCTGGCTCGTCCACGCCCGGATCCGCTCGTGCGGTCACGGCCTGTCGGCCAATCTGCCCGGCAATGTGTGGCAGTGCGAGTTCACCGTCTCGGATCCGCAGCGAAATCACCCGGCCGTCATCCGCTGGACCGATTCCGGCACCGCCGCGATGACGGCGGAACCGGATGCCAAGGCCGTACACCGGCTCGACGGTGGGACAACGCCGGTACGTCCCGGAGACACCCTGGTGGTCAGCGAGCAGCCGGTGCTCGTCGAGCGATGACCGTGAGCCCGGCGCGTGGGTCCTGACGGCTCCCTTGGCGAACACCGTCCTCGCTTTCCTCCCTCCCGTCGACGTCATGGTGAATGAGCGTCCCCGAATCCGTCAGCGGAACCCCCGTCCCACCCCGGCGCGCTGCGACGATCTCCGCCGCGATGGACAGGGCGGTCTCCTCGGGGGTGCGCGCGCCGAGATCGAGGCCGATCGGGGAGTGAAGTCGTGCCAACTCGCTGTCGGCGAGTCCGACTTCGCGCAGGCGCCGGTCGCGGTCCTCGTGGGTCCGGCGCGAGCCCATCGCGCCGACGAACGCGACAGGCAGCCGCAGGGCCGTCTCCAGCAGAGGAACGTCGAACTTGGCGTCATGGGTGAGTACACACAGGACGGTTCGTTGGTCTGTCGCGGTACGCCGGAGGTAGCGGTGCGGCCAGTCGACCACGAGGTCGTCGGCGTCGGGGAAGCGGACGCGGGTGGCGAAGACCGGCCGGGCGTCGCACACGGTCACGTGGTAGCCGAGGAACTTGCCCGCCCGTACGAGCGCCGCCGCGAAGTCCACGGCGCCGAAGACGATCATCCGGGGAGGCGGCACTCTCGACTCCACGAACAGTGTCACGCCGTCCGGGCAGCGTGACCCGTCCTCCGCGATCTCGACGCTGCCGGTGCGGCCGGTGTCCAGCATCGCGCGGGCTTCCTGTGCCGCCGTCCGGTCCAGCTCCGGATGTCCGTCGAGGCTGCCCTCGTACGATCCGTCGGGGCGGACGAGCAGCGCCCTGCCCAGCAGTTCGGCCGGGCCACGGGCCACCCGGGCGAGCGCCGCCGCCTCTCCTCGGTCCGCGGCCGACACGCCTGCCCGGAACACTGGCACGTCCGCGTGCACTGGCGTCACCAGGACTTCGATGACGCCGCCGCAGGTGAGTCCCACCGCGAAGGCGTCCTCGTCGCTGTATCCGAACTGTTCGCGCACCGTTCGGCCGTCCTGGAGCGCCTGGACGCACAGGTCGTACACGGCCCCTTCCACGCAACCGCCGGAGACGGAACCGATGGCGGTGCCGTGACGGTCGACGGCGAGGGCGGCGCCGGGACCGCGCGGTGCGCTGCCGCCCACGGCCACGACGGTGGCGACGGCGAAGTCCCGGCCCTGCTCGAACCAGCGGTTCAACTCCTCGGCGATGTCAAGCACTTGGTGCTTCCTCGGACGCCCGACGCCTGGCCTCGTCCGCCGCCCGCAGGACGCGGTCCGGACGGATCGGCAGGTCGCGGTGGCGTACGCCGGTTGCGTGCCACACCGCGTTGGCGATCGCGGCGGCGACGCCCACGACGCCGATCTCGCCGATGCCCTTGATCCCGACCGGGTCGTCCGGGACGGGGTCGTCCACCCAGTCCGCCTCGATGAGTGGCACGTCGGCGTGCGCGGCGAAGTGGTAGCCGGCCAGGTCGGCGCCGACGTGGCCCCCGGAGGCCTGGTCCCTGATCGCCTCCTCGTGGAGGGCCATGGACAGCCCCCAGGTCATTCCGCCGATGAGCTGGCTGCGGGCAGTGAGCGGGTTGACGACGGTGCCCGCGGCGTAGATCCCGAGCAGCCGTCGCACACGCACCTCACCGGTGGTGACATCCACCGCGACTTCGGCGAACTGTGCTCCGAAGGAGTGCCGTTCCTTCTCGGTGAGGGCGCCGATGGCCTCGGCGGTGTTCGACCGGGCGGTGATCCCCTCCGGCGGAATGCTTCCGCCCAGGGCCAGTCGCCCCCGCAGTTCGTCCGCGGCGACCGTCACAGCCCAGGCCCAGGAGCGCGTTCCCATCGAGCCGCCGGCGAACATCGCCGCGCCGAGGTCGCTGTCCGCGATGCGCATACGGATGCGGTCCGGATCCACCTTCAGCGTGTCCGCGGCGACCAGGGTGATCGCGGTCCGTGCCCCGGTCCCGATGTCCGCCGCGTTGATCCGCACGGTGAAGGTGCCGTCCGGCTCCGCGGTCACGGCCGCCGTGGACGGACCGGCTCCCGAGGGATAGGTCGCCGCCGCCGTTCCGGTCCCGAGCAGCCAGCGCCCCTCGCGGCGCAGGCCGGGACGCGGGTCCCGGTCCGCCCAGCCGAACCTGCGGGCGCCCTCCTCGAAGCAGGCGAGCACATTGCGGCTGCTGAACGGCAACCCCGACACGGGACCTGTCTCGGGTTCATTGCGTGCGCGCAGCGCGATGGGGTCGATGCCGCACTTCTCGGCGAGTTCGTCAAGGGCGGATTCGAGGGCGAAGGATCCCGGTGCCTCACCCGGTGCGCGCATCCAGGCCGGAGTCGGCACATCGAGCCGGACGAGCCGGTGAAGGGTGCGATGCGCGTCGGCGTCGTACATCACACGGCCCATCGAGGCGCTGGACTCGACGAATTCATGCACGGTCGAGGTAAGACTCTGCGCCTGGTGGTCGAATGCGCGCAGTCGGCCGTCGGTGTCTGCGCCGAGCCTGATCCGTTGCGCCGTGGGACTGCGGAAACCGACGAGGGAGAACATCTGACGGCGGGTCAGTACGACCCGGACCGGGCGGTTGAGGACGGTCGTGGCCATCACGGCGGCCACTTGGTGGGGGCTCATTCCCTTCGATCCGAAGCCGCCGCCGACGTGTTCGGACCGCACCCGTACGGAGGCCGGATCGAGGGAGAAGAGCTGCGCGAGTTCGCTCGCCACCCAGGTGCTGCCCTGGTTGGAGTCGACGACGTCGAGCCGGCCGCCGTCCCAGCGAGCCGTCGCCGCATGCGGCTCCATCGCGTTGTGGTGCTCCTCCGGTGTCGTGTACTCCTCGTCCACAACGACTGCGGAAGCGCCGAGTTGGGCCTCTACGTCCCCCTTCAGTGTCTGGGCCCGGACCATCGGGCTGTCCTCCGGCGTGTAAGCCTCGGAGTGTCCGGCGAAGAACGCGACGTCGTGCGGCTCCTGGTCGTACTGGACGACCAGTGCCTCGGCGGCCTCCCTGGCCTGCTCTGACGTCTCGGCCACGACCAACGCCACCGGCCAGCCCACAAAGGGCACACGGTCGTGCTGGAAGATCCCGAGGACCGGGTTCGGCCGTCCCACCATGCCCACGTAGTCGGTGTTCACGCGCGGCGCGTTCTGGTGGTGCAGCACGGTGAGGACGCCGGGCATGGCCAGGACGGGGCCGTCCTCCACGGAGCGGACACGGCCACGTGCCACGGTCGACAACACCAGCCATCCGTGGGCGAGTTCGGCGAAGGGTATTTCTCCGGCGTAGCGGGCGGTCCCCGTGACCTTGTCGTATCCCTCCACGCGGGTGCGGGCGGAGCCGATGGCTCCCGTCACGGCTGAGATTCCGGCAGTGGTGGTCATCGTGCGGCCTCCTCGGTCAGTTCGGTCAGCACCGCCACGACGAGGTTGCGTATCAACGTCACCTTGTATCCATTCTCGGGAAGCGCCTCGGCACCAGCCAGTTCCGCATCCGCCGCGGCGGCGAAGGCCTCAGCGCTCGCCGGCCCGCCGATCAGCGCCCGCTCGGCCGCACGGGCCCGCCACGGCCGGGACGCGACCGCCCCGAACGCGAGGCGCACTTCGCGTACCACGTCGTTCTGGATGTCGAGCAAGGCGGCGATGGAGCCGATCGCGAAGGCGTACGAGGCGCGCTCGCGTACTTTCCGGTACCGCGAGTGGGCGGCGACCGGGACCGGCGGCAGTGTGACGCCGGTGATCAGGGCGCCGGGGGGAAGGGCGGTCTCGATGTGGGGGGTGTCGCCCACGGGCAGATAGAACTCGGCGATCGGCAACTCGCCCGGCCCGTCCTCCGTTTCGTACGAGATGACGGCGTCGAAGGCCGCGAGCGCTACCGCCATGTCCGAGGGATGGGTGGCGACGCAGTGCTCGGAGGCGCCGAGGATGGCGTGGTTGTGGTGTTCGCCCGTGAGGGCCGGGCAACCGCTGCCGGGGGCACGCTTGTTGCAGGGCTTGCTGAGTTCGGTGAAGTAGCCGCAGCGGGTCCGCTGGAGCAGGTTCCCGCCGACCGTGGCCATGTTGCGCAGCTGTCCCGAGGCGCCGGCCAGGACGGCCTGCGCCAAGGCCGGGTAGTGACGCCGGACGGCCGGGTGGGCCGCAAGATCGCTGTTGGTGACGGTCGCGCCGATGCGCAGCCCGCTGTCGTCAGCGAATTCGATTCCGTCGAGGGGGAGTTCGCGTACATCGATGAGGAGGGCGGGCCTTTCCACGCCGGCCTTCATCAGGTCGACGAGGTTGGTTCCGCCGCCGAGGAAGTGGGCGTCGGGGGCGGTGCCGAGCAGGGCGAGGGCTCCCGAGACGTCGAAGGCGCGTTCGTAGCCGAATTCCCTCATGCCGCAGTCTCCTTGGTCTCGGCCTGAGCGGCTTCTGCCGCCTGCGCGACCGCCTGCACGATCGATACATAGGCGCCACAGCGGCACAGGTTGCCGCTCATCCGCTCGCGGATCTCTTCGGCGGTGAGGGCGGGGACGCCCGCTTCGGGCCGGACATCGTCGGACACGGCACTCGGCCAGCCCGCCGCGTGTTCCTCGATCACTGCGATGGCCGAACAGATCTGACCGGGTGTGCAGTAACCGCACTGATAGCCGTCGAGGTCGAGAAAGGCCTGTTGCACGGGATGCAGTCGCTCACCATCGGCGACGCCTTCGATGGTGGTGATCGCGCGCCCTTCGGCCGCGACCGCGAGCTGAAGGCAGGAGACGGCCCGGCGCCCGTCTAGCAGCACCGTGCAGGCGCCGCATTGGCCCTGGTCACAGCCCTTCTTGGTGCCGGTCAGATCGAGATGCTCGCGCAGGGCGTCGAGCAGGGTGGTGCGATGGTCGACGGGCAGCGTGTACTTCTCGCCATTGATGTTCAAGGTGATGGCGCTGGACGTCGATGGGGCCATGATCAGCCTACTTTCGCGTTGCTGATGCGCATCGAACGAGATGATCCCGGCAGACAGTCCGGGAGGGAGGGGCGATGCGGGTGAATGAACCGGTGACGATGGCGCCGGTCGGCCACACTGGCCTGATCTGCCGCTATGGTGGAGCTAAGCGGACAGCTGTCCGTTAGTCGTCGAATTTACCGGACAACTGTCCGGTTAGCAAGGCCGGACATGGATGTGATTCCGGGAGGAGGACGAGTGCAGCAAGACAAGAGCGCGGCTCTGCGCTCGGACGCGCAACGGAATCGCGAGCGCATCCTGGATGTCGCACTGTCCGAACTGACGCGGGCTGCGGACGCCCCGTTGAGCGCGATCGCGAAGAAGGCGGGCGTCGGGCAGGGGACGTTCTACCGCAACTTCCCCAACCGCGAGGCCCTCGTCCTGGAGGTGTACCGCTACGAGATGCAGCAGGTCGCCGACACCGCTGCCCAGCTGCTCCAGACCCGCGCACCTGATCGGGCCCTGAGGGAGTGGATGGACCGCCTGGCCCAGTACGCCATGGCCAAGGCCGGCCTGGCCGACGCGCTGCGCAAGACCACCAGCAGCTACGGCAGCCTGGCCCAGGTCGGTCACGGCCCGGTGACCCAGGCGGTCACGCTTCTGCTCAAGGCAAACGAGGAGGCCGGCACGATCCGCCCGGGGATGACCCCCGACGACTTCGTGCTGGCCATTGCCGGACTCTGGCAGATCGACCCTCGCGGCGACTGGCAGCCGCGTGCGACGCGACTGCTGGACCTTGTGATGGACGGGCTTCGGGCAGGGGCGCCCCGAGCGAGAGCGTCCGACAATTCGGAAGCGGACGGCCCGGGGGACAGGCGCGCCTGAGGCGGGTGGACAGGGCCCGGAGGAGGCCTGGAGGGGTCTAGGGGCGCCTGGGGTGCGAGCAGTTCCGCGGTCAGCTCCTGGTAGTTGCGGTAGAGCGGCGGGCTGTGCGGAAGGAGGAAGCTGTGGGCGTAGGAGATGCCCTTGGCGCGGGCCCCCTTGAGGGCGCCGGTTCCTTCGGCATCCCGGATCTGTCGGGCGAGCGATGTGATCTCGTCGGAGAACACCGGAAGCATCTCGTCCACCATGCCCGGCGGGTTTGTTCCGATCGCGAGCCCGGCCAGCAGGTTGGAGAGCTGGTAGAGCTTCGATTCGAGCTCCTTGCGTTCCTTGGACTTGAAGAAGGGCACAGTTCCTCCCGTGGATCCATGGGTCCCTAGGTTCCGTTGTTCTTGGTGGGCTCAGCCGAGGCGTGTGAACTCCCTGAGTTCGGGCAGGGTGTCGCCCGGATCGACGACGTGTGCTCCGACGCGCACGCACGCGTGGAGGAAGATCTGGTCGTGCTCGCCGAGGACGGCCGGCCGGGCGGCGTACGCGTTCGCGCGCAGGACGGAATCCACCGCCAGGGAGACCGTGGTGCACTGGCGGGAGGTTCCGGGGAGCGAGAAGCTGACGCGGGCCGCGGACTCGATCGCGTCGAACAGAAGCGGACGGCACACCGGGGTGTTCCCCTGGGAGGGCGGACGGTCGAGGGCCGTGGCCATGGGCCGCCAGCCGTGGCGGGCCAGGGCCGACCGGAATCTGAGGTTCTCCTTCCACAGCCGCAGGACCAGCCGCCGGTCGACGGCCAGCCCGCCGGGCGGAACCACATCGATCAGGCCGAATTCCCACAGGGCGGGCAGTCGGACGCCGGGGAACTCCCGCTCCGCCTCCAGGGGCGTCATCCCGCAGGGACGTCCGGTGAGCTCGCGGAGGAACTCGACCGCGCGCTGTGGCAGCCGCGCATACGTGCCGGTCTTCGAGGCGAGCACCATGATCCTCGGCCCGGTCGGGTCCTGAAGGATTCGTACGTCGTCGCGCGCCCTGACGACGGATAACCCGTCGTTCTCCCAGCCTCCGGTCATGCCGGCTCCCCCCGCTCGATCGCGTTGTCGGCCCAGGCGCAGAGCGCCAGCAGGCGAGTCCAGTCCAGGCCGTTTTCGGCGGGCAGCGCGGAGGGGCGGTGGAAGTTCTCGTCCAGGACGACGCCCAGCCAGCGGGCCGCGGGTCCGAGCCGGTCGGTCTGCTCCCGGACGGACAGGTTCCGCAGGAGTACGGAGATCTGGTTGACCAGCCCCACTTTGCGCTGCTCGGAGATGACCGCGGGCAGGTGGCGGCGCGCGACAAGCCGCAGCAGGTGTTTCTCCTGACAGCCCGTGCGCAGCGGATTGACGAGCTCCGGGGGAACCTGCCGCAGCATGTGGACCAGCTCCGCGCATTCGGCGAGAGGCGACATGCAGGCCAGGCGGCCCGTGCTGTCCTGTGCGGCGTGCAGGTCGACTCGGTCGAGCCAGACGGTGGACACGGCCTCGTGGAACGAGGCGCCCGTCTCCCGCAGCCGGTGCAGCTGCCGGCGTCTGCGGCGGGCCGCCTCGCGGTGGTCGGCAGCGTAGCGCCCGCGCCAGGCCACCGAGACCTGCGCGCCCGCGGGGTGGATCAGGGTGGGCAGCAGATGCGCGCCGGCCTGTTCCCACATGCCGTGCACATAGCCCGTGCCGTTCGTCCGCCGGTAGCGCCCCAGGGACATCAGGGCGTGGACCGGCCGTCCGGCCCTCCACAGGTCTCGGCCCAGGGCGGGGCCGGGGGCGAAGATCTCGTCACCGCCCTCGCCGGTCAGCAGAACGTCCGCGCCCGCCTCGCGCGCCGCTTCGCACGCCTGGTCCCAGACATGCGTGAACACGCCCCCGCGCGGGAAGTCGGAGCCGCGGTTGAGGCGCAGGACCGAGTCGAGGGAGAACTCGCGGATGCGGTCCAGGCGGAGGGTCTCTGCCTTCAGGAACTCCGACAGCCGGTTCTGCAGAGCAGTCTCCTGTGCGCCACACAGACCTCCGCGCACGGACACGAGCAGGGGTGGCGTGCCTGTGACTGAGGTGACCAGGGCCGCGACGAGCGAGGAGTCCACGCCGCCCGTGGCCAGGACGGCGACGCGCTGCCGGTCCTTGACCGCATGGCGCACGGACGCGGCCACATGGTGCTCGATCGCGTCAACGACCGCCGTCAGGCCGGTGGTCCGCCGACGGCTGGGGTGCCCGCCGGTTTCTCCGGATTCCCGTCCGTACGTGGAGGCGGTGCCCGGAATGCGCCGCACCCCGGCGAGCAGGCTGCGTTCCGGATCCGCGGGAAGCAGGGGGTAGTGCAGGTAGTCGCTCACAGCCGTCGCGTCCGGAACAAAGCCGCCGGTCGCCTCGGCGGCTTCCCACAGGCTGAGCGAACGGGTGGTGCGGCCCCGTGCGCGGGACTCGTACTGATCGGCGTCCGATGATGGCAAGCCATCGCCCCCCTGGCCGCGTCGGGTACCTCTCGGGATGGAGCGTGGCGGTGGCCCGCCGTGGGGAACCCCGGCGGGCCACCTGGAAGCGCGGAGCCGGGCCGTCAGCCGTGGCCTCGATTGTTCTCCGTCACCGCCGCTCGTCCATTGCGGGTCAATTCCGCGGCGTCGCCCACCATTTCGTAGGCGTCGGAGTCTTCTTCCCCTGTGGTTCGCATCTCGGGCACGCTACCTCCTAGAAAGGCGCAGGGAGCAGAGGGCAACAACGTAGTTGACCGCCGGGAATGGTCACCACCGGTTTCGCCGAATCCGTACGGAATGCCCGGCCCCCCTCGCCCCCGGCCGAACCCCTGGTCGGAATCCTTCAACTGCTGGAAACCATCAGAATTGGCCTGCCCCTCCGCCAGTCCACAACAGGCTGATATCGGAGGCCGGTTCAGTCGGCGCTCACGTTCGGGCGGCCAAGTTCTCTGAGCCATCCAGCGGCGACTCCATGACAGCCGTACCCGGAACCCCCGGGCCACGCCGGTCCCATCGGCGGCGACGTCCTGACCCTCGCCGGGCTCCAGCAGAGCCAGGGCGACTGAACCACCGCACCACATTCCTGCGGCGGTCGCCCGGCATACGGGGGAGCCCCTGCGGGGCGTGTGGGCACGCGCACAGGCGGCCCCGGTCTTTCGACCCACGAAAGACCGGGGCCGGTTTACCCCGGCGTGGCCGAAAATGGCTGACGCTCTGTCAGACGGGCTGTACGGACTGAACACTGGACGACGGCCCTGGCATCCCGCCGTGAGGGATCGTGCTCGATCAGCGGGTGCGGACGGAGATGAGGCGTCAGTCAGCTCGGCCTCAGCCACGCAGCCGTGCCCATGGCCGAGCACCGCTCCTCGGCCGGCCGCGCGACGATCGCCTCGTCGAGTGGTTTCCCGGTCCCAGCCCGGTCCGGGTCCCGCCTGGCGCCCGGCGGCAGACAGGGGCAGGCTGGGACTAGGAACGCCTTGGCCTGGCTGCCTGGAGATATTGGTGGCCCGGCCCGCATCACGGCCGGACGCCTTCATCACGGCCGCACGGGGCACGCGATCGAGGGAAAGCAACGATGATCGAGGCAGCCGACATCCGTGAGTGGCGCGACCACGACGTGGTCGACTCCGGCGGCCGCAAGATCGGTGTCCTCGAGGCTGTCTATGTGGACACCACGACCGACGAACCGGCCATGGCCACGGTCCGCACGGGCCTGCCCACGCGCCGCCGCCTGGTTTTCGTACCCGTCGGCGACGCGATCGTGGGCCCCGGATACGTCAAGGTCTCCTATGCGCGGGCACTGGTGAAAAACGCTCCTTGGATCGGGACGGACGACGTGTTGCCCGTGCAGGAGGAAGAAGCGATCTTCCAGCACTACGGCATGAAGTACCAGCCGGGAACTCACGGCGAACGACAGCTCGCGCGTCGCTGATCGCCCGCGCAAGTCAAAGGATGCGATCGCGTCATGGTTCTCTTCCTGCTCCTGATTCTCGTGGCCATCGTGCTGGGACTCATCGGTGCCGTGGCGGAAGGGATGGGATATCTGCTCATCATCGCCATCGTGTTGTTCGTGGGCACTCTGGCCGTCGCTGCCACGCGATTGTCCAGCCGGATGCGACGCCCGCGGCGATAGCAACGATCACTGGAGCGCGGCCATTTACGCCGCAGCCGCGGCCCGGGCTGAACTCCGTGTACTCCCCGTACTCCGAGTAATACGCCACCGAATACACCGAATACATCTGACGAGGCCCTACGATCGAGGAGGCGGCTTCAGGTGACACAGTCGACCAGCGCAAGAATTCCCACAACCGAGCCCCGCGCATCCCGCCCGCAGAGGGAAACAAGGCAGCTGCGGGCTCACGAGACAGGTGCGGAGACCGGACCAGGCGTACGGGGCAGGACAACCGTCGCCGACGGAGTGGTGGAGAAGATCGCCGGGATGGCGGCACGCGAAGTGCCGGGAGTTCACACTCTGGGAGGCGGGATGGCCCGCACCGTGGGCGCGGTACGGGACAAGGTCCCAGGTGGGCGCCCGTCCGTCAGCCGCGGCGTGAAGGTCGAGGTCGGCGAGCGGCAAACCGCCGTCGACCTTGCGGTCGTCGTGGACTACGGGTTCGCCATCTCCGACGTGGCGGTCGAGGTCCGCGAGAACGTCATTGCAGGCGTGGAGCGCATGACTGGGCTGGAAGTCGTAGAAGTCAACATTGATGTCGACGACGTCTACCTGCCCGAAGAGGACGCCGATGAGGGGACGGAAGGACGCCTGCAGTAGCCGACCGCCTCGTAAGCCCGAGGCAAGCTGAGCGCGCGCCGCTCGTATGCGGCGCCCGCTCGTTCAGCGTGGAGGCGCGAGGAGCCGCCGGCCAGTGCTCCTCCGGGAGTCACAGCTGGTTTACCCATCCCACGAACAGCACCGCTCCAGCTGCGGCCACCACGAGGGCGAGCGGCTTGCTCCACCGATGGGACCTCGCTCCGGTGGACGATTCCTGACCTTGGGAACCGAGTACGACCAGTCCGCGCAGTACCCATACGGCGGCCAGGACAATGGGCAGGGCCAGCGCAGCGTGTACCGCCCAGGCGCCCGCCAGGGTAGGCCCGCCCCAGGAGTTCTCGTAATCGTGGGCATCCAAGAGCGGGTAAAGAGCGCCGTTCACAGCCGCCTGTGTGCTGATCAGGATGACGAGCCAGGCGACGAGCCCCAGTCCCATTCCGACGATCGGCGCGAACGCGTCGGCGAAGCGCCCCCTCGATACGGCGCGGATGAACTGGGCAGCCGCCACCGGCAACAACGTGATCCCCTGCCGGACCGCCGACCGGCCGGGCCTGCCCACGGTCTTGGAGAGGAACGAACGGGCGGCACGGCGATGTGACTGTTGAGTGATCTTCATGCATCCACGATCACAGCCGCCTGCACACCGGGTCGATCGTGCCTGCATGAAGGTCGGCGGTGGGGTTTTCCCCCGTCACGGGGCACGGAGGGGAGCATCGGGCCCGCACAAGGGAGGCCATCTTGTGCGGTTGTGCGGTGACTTTGACACTTGAGGGGGCGAGCGGGGGACTGCGGCGGGGTGTTGCTCGTCCTGCACACTGCCCTGGCTGCCTGCAATCCGGGTCACGACCGCCTCGAGTGGCGGCGGCACACCCCCGCAGTCCGCGTCAGGGAGCACACGCTGTCAGCCGCGAGCAGCATCCCTGTCCACCTGGCGTCGAACGGGACGTCCACCGGTCCACCGCAGTCGGTCGGCCTGAAGCGCGGTGTCGCTGCGAAGAGCAACCGGGTCCCACCGGCAGCCCCATATCATCGCCGCTCAACTGTCGATCAATGCCGGCGCTCCCATCGCAAGGCGACGCCCGTGGTGGGTGCCGCCGAGTGGAGCATGGCGCTTCGAGGGGGCAGGCTGTACCCATGCGGTCGCTCTTGCGCTCGGCCACTCGACCAGAGGCGGGCGGTCCTGGTCGTGTGCTGTACACACTCGCGGAGTGTCTGCCGTTCGCAATCGCCTTGCTCGTGGTGGTCATCGAGTTCTCACCTGCGCACTTTCTGTATACCGGTCCACTTCTCACCGCGACGCCGGCGTTGGCCGCGGTGGCGATGGGCCCCAAAGGCACGCTTGCGGCGGCGGCCTTCGCAATGCTCGTAAGCATTGCCACGGCCACGTACAACGAGGCGTGGGGCACTCTGCAGGTCTATACCAATGTCGTGGCGCTGCTGCTGGTATCCGCAGCCAGCGTCACGACGAGTAACGCCGTGTATACACACAGGCAAAGTGAGCTCGACCAGGTACGCCGGATCGCCATCGCGGCACAGCGGGTACTGCTGCGGCCCATACAGGCCCGACTCGGTCCCGTGCGGGTGGCCAGCAGGTATGTCGCGGCAGAAAAGGGGGCGCAGATCGGCGGCGATCTGTACGAGGCCGTACAGACCAGGTACGGGGTCCGGATGATCGTCGGAGACGTGCGCGGCAAGGGGCTTCCCGCTGTGCGCTCCGCGGCGGCCGTGCTGGGCGCCTTCCGGGAGTCCGTGCACTATGAAGAAGATCTGGTTGAGGTCATCAACCACTGCGCCGCTGCGCTGCGACGGGAGCGCGCCATGCCGCGTGGGATGGGTCAGGAGGACGAGGAAGAACAGGCGGAATCGTTCGTCACCGTGCTGGTGGCTCAGGTGCCGGACAGCCTCGTGGTGGAGTTGGTCAACCGTGGCCATCCGCCTCCGCTGGTGCTCAACGAGGGCAAGGTGCAGGCCCTGGTGCCGACCTCACCACTGCCGCCCCTCGGCTTGGAGGAGTTCATCACCAGCCCTCCCGCCAAGGCGGAGAGCTATCCGTTCGCACCCGGCGACCGTCTGCTGCTCTACACCGACGGCGTTGTCGAAGCCCGTGATCGCGACGACGAATTCTTCGCCCTGTCCGACGCCATGGAAGCGGCCCACGACCGCACCCCGCCCGAGTTCCTGGAGGAACTGCACGAGGGATTGATTCGCCACACCGAGGGCCGCCTGACGGACGATGTGGCGATGATGGTGGTGGACCGGCTGGACAGCGATGTACTCACATAGGTCCACGCAGCTGCCGAGCGCCGCGTGCCGGTAACAGGCCCGCGAGATCTGTGATCGTCGCGTCGCGCTCCCTTGGGCCGGTGGGCCGACCCTGTGCGCACACTGGATGTATGCGCGAGATGACCGTCGGGGAGACGGCGGAGCGTGAGGAACTGCTCGCTGCGGCAGTGGTCGAGGCCGTCGAAGCGACCGGCGCGTATGCCGGGAGCGTCTTTCTGCGTTCCCGCGACCGCCGGTCGATCGTGCTCGCCGCGACTGCTGGGATGCCGCCGTCCCTGCTCGGTGGCTGGGGCCGCATTCCGGTGAGCAGTCCCATTCCGGTCGCCACGGCATACAGTTCCGGGCGCACCGTGCACTTGGCCGACGCGGAGGAGACCATGCGCCGGTATCCCCAGCTCGCGGTGGCTCTGCCGCACGCCTTCGGCTCCTGCTCCGTGCCGGTGGGCGCAGGTGGGGAGGCCTTCGGGTCTCTGGCGGTGGTCTGGGCGGCGTCACCGGGCAGCGAAGGGCTGTCCAAGGCCCAGCGCCGCCGTATGCGGACCATCGGCAGTCGGCTCGGTGACTCCCTCGCAGCCCTTCGCGCCCGTACCGGCGATCCTGTTGACTGCTCACCGGAGACGGTTCCCGTCGAGACCCCGGCTCCCTCGCCGGCGGCCGTACGGGTCGGCTCGTTCGACTGGAACCTGGTCTCCGGCACCCTCACCGTCGACGACGAGCTCTGCGCGATCTTCGGGCTCGATCCTCGTGCTTTCGACGGACGAGCCGAAACGCTTGCTGCCTGCCTGCATCCCGGCGACGTTGCCGCCTTCCGGGCGGGGGCCCGGGAGGCGGCCGCCGCGGGCCGTCTCACCGTGCGGCCCCTGCGCGTACGGGATCGCAGGGACGGCCGCGAGGGGTACCGCACGGTCGAGGTGCGGGGCCGCGTACCGGAGGGCGACGACGAGCCGGTGAGCACTCACCTGGTCGGCGCGGTCATCGACGCCCAGGCCGGCAGCGCGGCCGTCGCAGCCTCCCAGCGGCTGCGGGACGGGCTGTTCGCCCTCACCCCCGACGGGCGGGTCACCTACGCCAACCACAGCTTTGATCAGTTGGTCGGCGTCCGGGTCGACGAGTTGCTGGGACGCTTCCTCTGGGACGTGGTGCCGTGGCTGTCCGATCCCGACATCGAGTACCGGCACCGGTCCGCGATGATCTCGCAGGCGCCGGTCTCCTTCCAGGCATGCCGTCCGCCGGACCGGTGGCTCTCCTTCACCCTGCACCCGGACGCGGACGGAGTGACCGGCAGGGTTGTGCCGTTCGGTCATCCCTCCTCGTCCTCGACGCCCTCCGCCTCCTCGTCCTCGACGCCCTCCGCCTCCTCGGCCAAGAGCGCAACCGCTGCCGCACCGGCCCGCCTGGGTGTCATGTATCACGTCCTGCAACTGGGCAGTGCGCTGACCGAGGCCGTCACCGCCCGCGAAGTCTGTGAAGTCGTCTCCGACCAGCTCCTCCCGGCCTTCGGAGGCCAGCAACTGGCGATCTATGTGGTCCGTGACGGGACGATGCACCTGCTCTTCCACACCGGTCACCACGAGGATTTCCTCGACTGGCTCGAGGGCGTACCGCTGCACGCCCGCCTGCCCGGTACAGAGACCCTGACCTCCGGCGCCCCGCTCTTCATCGAGTCGCAGCAGGACCTCTCCCAGGGGTACCCCGGCATCCCCACGGGCGGGGCGAGGTCGTGGGCATATCTGCCTTTGATCGCCTCCAGTCACCCTGTAGGCACCTGCGTCCTCGGCTTCGACGAGATCCATGAGTTCACGGAGACCGACCGCGGCGTCCTCACGGCACTTGCCGGGCTGATCGCCCAGGCCCTGGAACGAGCGCGGCTCTACGACGCGGAGTACGCCCTTGCGCGCGGGCTGCAGCAGGCGCTCCTGCCACACCGGCTCCCGGCCATCCCGGGCATCCGCACCGTCGCGCGCTATCTGCCCGGCACGAGCGGAATGGACATCGGAGGCGACTGGTACGACGTCATCCCCACGGCTGGCGGGGTCTCGCTCGTCATCGGAGACGTGGAGGGGCACAGCATCGCCGCGGCAGCCACGATGGCGCAGTTGCGCAGCGCAGCACGTGCCTTTGCGGCTGTGGGCCATACTCCCCGCGATGTGATGGCGGGCGTCAACCTCACCCTCATCGACCTCGACCCCGGGCTGCTGGCCAGCTGCTGCTACATCCACCTCGAACCCCACGGCCACGATGCCTACGCCGTCACCGCCGGCCACCCCCCACCCCTGCTCCGCCGTCCCGACGGGACGACCGACGTCCTTGACCTGGACATCGGTCCGCTCCTCGGTGTGGATCGCGCGGCCACCTATCCCGGAACCCGGATCGCTCTGGCGCCAGGGTCCGTACTCGCCCTCTACACGGACGGCCTCGTCGAGGAACGCGGAGCCGACGTCAGCGTCGGGATCGACCGCCTGCGAGCATCTTTTGCCCATGCCCGTGCGGATTCACTGGACGAACTGGCCGACCGGCTGCTGCACAACGCCCGGGGCTACTCCTACCGTGCCGATGACATCGCCCTGCTGCTGACTGAGTACGGATCAAAAGGGTAAGTGCTAACAATTAAGGTCCTGTCCGGTCGATCAGTGCGAGCCCGGCAAGATCGGCCGGACCGGGCCTGAGCGCATACGGAGCGTGCACGGCGCAACCCGAAGGTGCCGGTCGGAGGAGCTGCGTGAACCATGAGCAGCGGGCCGAGCGAATCGGCTGCCCCAGCGGATGCCAACTGGCGCGACCTGCTGCGGACCACGAAACAGGCCCGCAGGCTGGCCCGGCAGATGCGCAGGGATGCACGCCGTGCGATGCCTTGGTGGCGCCGGATGCTCCCCACCTGGCGGATGATGCTCAGCGGACTGCTCACCGTTCTCCTTCTGTGCATCACCGCCTTCACCGCTCTCTACGTGAGCGTCCAGGTCCCCGGCCCCAACGCCGCCGCCCTGAGCCAGAGCAACATCTACTACTACGCCGACGGCACCGAACTGGGCCGTACCGGCGCGGTCAACCGGGCATCGGTGCCCCTCTCCGAGATCTCGGTCGACGTGCAGCATGCCGTCGTCGCCGCCGAAGACCGTACGTTCTACTCCAACCAAGGGGTGGACGTCCGCGGCATCCTGCGCGGAGCCTGGCGCACCGTCACCGGCAAAGGACTGCAGGGCGGCTCGACGATCACCCAGCAGTACGTGAGGAGCTACTACCTCACCAGCGAACAGACCCTCGGCCGCAAGGTCAGGGAGGCCGTCATCGCGATCAAGGTCAATGAGACGCTGAGCAAAGACGCCATCATGGCCGGGTATCTGAACACCAGCTACTTCGGCCGCAATGCCTATGGCGTCCAGGCCGCCGCACAGGCGTACTACGGCATCCGCGCTTCACAGTTGAACGTCCGGCAAAGCGCCTACCTCGCGGCCCTGCTCAAGGCTCCCAGCGTGTACGACGTCTCCACAGCGACCGCGACGAACAGGGCCGCGGCCGTCGCGCGCTGGAACTATGTCCTGGACGGCATGGTCGAGCTCGGCTACCTCACCAGCGGCGAGCGCGCCACGATGGCCTTCCCGACGCCGAAGGCACCCCGCCCCACCCCCGGGGTCGTCGGCCAGGCCGGGTACCTCATCGACATCGCCCGCCGCTACCTCGTCGACAACAAGATCATCGACGACGCGACGCTCGCCACAGGTGGCTGGCACATAACGACCACCTTCGTGAAGAAGTACCAGGGGGCCATGGTCAATGCGGTGAAGAAGGAACTGCGGCGGCTGCCGGACACCCGCAAGGCCAAGGCCATCCGCGTCGGCGCCGCCTCTGTGGACCCCTCCACCGGCAAGATCCTCGCTGCCTACGGCGGGGCGGACTACGCAGACCAGCCCTTCAACGACGCCATCCGTCACGACCTCCAGGCCGGTTCCACGTTCAAGCCGTTCGATCTCGCCGCCGCACTGCAGCACCGCGCCACCACTCAGGACGGGCACACCATTAACCCCGGCACCCGCTACGACGGCACCAGCCGCCGCTGCGTCCAGGGACTGCCCCGAGGACTGCGCTACTGCCCGCCCAACGAGGACGATCACGACTACGGCCGGATAACCCTGCGCAGGGCGATGATGAAGTCCGTGAACGCGGTGTACGCACAGGTGGGCGCCGACGCCGGTCTGGCCGGTGTCCGAAGGGCCGCCATCGCCGCGGGCCTCCCCTCCGACACACCCGACATGAGCGCCAACCCGGCCCTGGCTCTCGGCGTGGCGGCACCCAGCCCACTCGACATGGCCGAGGCGTACGCGACCTTCGACAACCACGGCAGGCACATCGCCGCGTGGTCGGTCCAGAAGCTCGTCCGGAACAACAAGGTGTACCAACTCCCCGGCCACGAGGACGTCCAGGCATTCTCCAGGGCAACCGCCGACCAGGTCACTTCGGTCCTGAAGAGCGTCGTCAGTCCGCAGGGCACCGGCTACCTTGCCACCCGCCTTGGCCGGCCCGCCGCCGGCAAAACCGGCACCACGGACAGCAACCTCTCCGCATGGTTCGTCGGCTACACCCCGCAGTTGACCACCTCGGTGGCCATGTTCGCCGAGGATCCCACGACCCATCAGCGGATCTCTCTCGGCACCGCGGCGGGTATCAGCCGCGTCAATGGCGGGTCATACCCGACCCGGATCTGGACCGCCTACATGGCCGCGGCTCTGGAGGACCGGCCGGTGCAGGGTTTCCAGCTGATGGCGCCGCCCGAGACGGACAGTTCCACCACGGCACCTGCCCACAAGCCCACGCCGACCGCGCCGACACGGGCGCCTTCGCCTACGCCGCTGCCGGGCCCGAGCACGCCAACGGTGGTTCCGCCGACGCCGACGCCTACGCCGGGCCCGGGCACACCGACGGTGATTCCCCCTACGCCCACGCCCTCGCCGGGCCCGAGCACACCGACGGCCGTACCGTCGACGCCGTCGGAGGATCCGGGTACCCCCTCGGCGGGGCCCACGGAGCAATCTCCACCGGGGTAACCGAGGCGGCGAAGGCCACGCACGCCGTGCGGCTCACCATGGCACCACACCCGCCGAGACCGGACCGGGCATGTTGTTCGCGCCCCACCAGATGCGCAAGCGCCTTGGCGACCGGGGTCGTGAAGGGTTGAACTGGCGCTTCGCCGAAGCATGGCAGCCGCAATTGGACGCGGCGTACACCGAAATTGGACGCGGCGTACACCGAAATTGGACGCGGCGTACACCGAAATTGGACGTGGCGTACGCCGAGTTTCCCGGCTACGGTCACGTGTTCGGGCGCTTCCTCGATCTCCTCGGCAAGCGGCGGTGACGGCATCCGGGGCGGACGAGCGGCAGCCCCCGGCCGTACCCGAACCGCTTCCAGGAGGCAACGACCCATGCCGCAGCTCGCTCTCGATGGTGCAGCACTGACGTATGACGACGAGGGCCTTCGTGACGGTGACGGCGTACCACTGGTGTTCGTCCACGGCTGGACGGCCAACCGGCACCGCTGGGACCACCAGATGGCACACTTCGCCCCGAAGCGGCGTGTCATACGGCTCGACCTGCGCGGGCACGGCGACAGCAGCGGGTCGGGATCGCGGACGATCGGGGAGCTGGCCGAGGACGTCCTCGCCCTCCTCGACCATCTGCAGGTCGACCGGTTCGTACTCGTCGGCCACTCCATGGGCGGGATGATCGCGCAGACCATCGCCCTCGGCCATCCGGAGCGGATCGAGCGCCTGGTACTGGTGGACTCGATCAGCCGGATGACTTACAGCCGGGGGAGGGGGCTGCTCATGGCGGCATCCACACTGGCGCCGTTCAAGTTGTTCGTCGCTGCCAACATCCAGCGCGCCTTTGCCCCCGGCTACCCGCGCGATGAGATCCGCGAGTACATCCGGGCCTCCTCGGCCACATCGCGGGAGGTTGTCATGACGTGCTACGCAGCCATGCGTGGCTTCGACGTCCTCGACCGGGTCGGTGAGATCCGCACGCCCACCCTGTTGGTGCACGGTTACCACGACATCCAGCTGCCCGTATCGCAGATGCTGCGGATGGCGAAGGCCTATCCGAACGCGCTGGTCCGGATCGTGGACGCCGGACACGAACTGCCGGTGGAGAAGCCGGCGGAACTGACCGCCGCGCTCGAATCGTTCGTGACCGACCGGGCATGAGGCGGTAGGCCGGACCGGCTGCGGCCTGGGGGAACTCCTCGATGGCGTGGCCTGTTGTGGATGCGGCAGGTGATGCTTGGTGTGGATGATGACGGATGCGGCGCCTGGTTGGGCCGTTCCGGGACTGAACGTGGTGTGGCAGTGCGTAGGTGTGAGGGGCGGCGGGGGCGTGGAGTTGCTGGACGGGTCGGATCCGGGGGCCATAGGTGGTTATCCACTGCTGGCGCTGCTCGGTGAGGGCGGCATGGGGCGGGTGTATCTGTCCCGGACGGTGTCGGGGCGTCCGCTGGCGTTGAAGACGGTGCGTGCCGAGTTCGGACGGGAGCCGGGGTTCGAGGAGCGGTTCGCGCGTGAGATCCGTAACAGCGACCGAGTGCGCTCCCCTTGGACCACAGCGGTGGTGGACTACAGCCCTGCGGGGCAGCGCCCGCAGTGGCTGGCTACGGAGTACGTGGCCGCGCCGTCGCTGGGGGAGTGGGTACAGCGGCATGGCCCGCTGGCGGAGCCGTCCGTACTGGCTCTGGCCGCCGAGCTGTGCGGGGCGCTGCGGGCCGTACACGAGGCCGGGCTGGCACACCGGGATGTCAAGCCGTCCAATGTGCTGTTGGGCCGCCGTAGTCCCCTGCTCATCGACTTCGGGATCGCGCGCGCCACGGAGGACTCGCGTCACACGAGGACCGGCGGCGTGATCGGTTCTCCCGGTTACCTGGCGCCGGAGCAGGCGAGCGCCGGGGGATCGGGTGCGCCGGGTGATGTCTTCTCCCTGGCTGCGGTGTTGGTGTACGCGGCAACAGGACAGGGCCCGTTTTCCCACCCGGACGAGGAGTTCTCGGCCGCGGTGTTGCTGTACCGCATTGTGCACGAGGAACCGAACCTTGACGGCGTTCCGGCGGCCCTGGTCTCGGTGCTGCGGTCCTGTCTGGCCAAGAACCCGCAGCGGCGGCCCTCGACAGGCGCTGTCGGCGCGCTGCTGGAACGCCTGGGCGGCCGGACCGGTATCTGGCCGCAAATGCTGCCCGAGGCGCTGGAGAGGGATCTCGCCGTGCGCGAGGACGAGGCGCACGCGTTGGTCTCTGCAGCCGTGCGACCGCTGCCGGTGGCGGCTGTGTCAGGTGAGTCCGAGGACGATCCGGCTTCTGGCGGCGCGGGGACCGCCGCCGCGCCGGCTGCCGGTTCTCCGCGACGGCGGCTGGCCGGCCGGACAGCCTGGACGGCGGCAGGGGGCATTGCCGCGGTCCTGATCGCCGCGGCGGGCACGCTTGTCGTGCAGCATTTCTCCGGCAAGGACGCATCCGGCGCGACGCCTTCGCCGTCGCCCACCGTCGCTGCTCTTCCCGCGTCCTGGGCCGGTACATGGGTCGGCGCCGGCCCGGGCACCCCAACCGTCGACGGCCTCACCCAGGCCCGGACCGACAGGTTCGCCGTCACCCTGACCCTCCACCCGGCACGGCGGGGGGAGCTGGCGGGCAAGCAGGTCAGCAAGGTGAGCGAAGTGGGCACGGGCCGTGAGCTGGGATGCACCGAGGCCCTGCAACTGAGGGAGGTACGCAGGACATCGATGGTCTTCGAGGCGGTCACCAGCCACCCCACCGACCAATCGACCGTCCTCACCTGCCCCAAGGGCAACATCTACGTCGTCACGATGACCGGCCGCGACACCCTGGGCCTGGAGGCCGAAGGTGCGCAGTCCGCCGGGGCGCCGTCCACCCTCACCCGGAATCGCCCGTGACCCGTACGGCTGTACAGAGGACGTCCGGGCCGGCCGGCGAGGGCCGGCCGACCCGGACGCGGTGATCAGACGAGATCGAACCGGTCGAGGTTCATCACCTTGTCCCACGCGGCGACGAAGTCGTTCACGAACTTCTCCTTGGCGTCGTCGCTCGCGTAGACCTCCGCGAGCGCGCGCAGCTCGGAGTTGGATCCGAAGACGAGGTCGGCACGGGTGCCGGTCCACTTGACCTCGCCCGTGGCGGCATCGCAACCCTCGAACGTGTTCTGGTCCTCTGACGTCGACTTCCAGGTCGTGCCCAGGTCGAGCAGGTTGACGAAGAAGTCGTTGGTGAGGGACCCGGGGGTCTCGGTGAAGGCGCCGAGCTGCGACTGCTGGTAGTTCGCGCCCAGGACGCGCAGGCCACCTACGAGGACCGTGAGCTCGGGGGCGCTCAGGGTCAGCAGGTTCGCCTTGTCGAGCAGCAGGTACTCGGCCGGCAGCCGGTTGCCCTTGCCGAGGTAGTTGCGGAACCCGTCGGCGGTCGGCTCGAGCGCGGCGAACGACTCCACGTCCGTCTGCTCCTGCGACGCGTCCACGCGGCCGGGCGTGAAGGGAACGTCGACCTCGAAGCCGGCGTCCTTGGCGGCCTTCTCGACGCCCGCGGCACCGGCGAGCACGATCAGGTCGGCGAGCGAGACCTGCTTGCCGCCGGCCTGGGCCGCGTTGAAGGACTGCTGGATCCCCTCCAGGCTCCGCAGCACCGCCGCCAGCTCGTCGGGCTCGTTGACCTCCCACCCGATCTGCGGCTGCAGGCGGACGCGCGCACCGTTGGCGCCGCCGCGCTTGTCGCTGCCGCGGAAGGACGAGGCCGACGCCCATGCGGTGGACACCAGCTGGGACACCGACAGGCCCGAGGAGAGGATCTGGCCCTTGAGGGAGGAGACGTCCTCGGCGTCGACGAGCTCGTGCGTCGCCTCGGGGAGCGGGTCCTGCCAGATCAGCGTCTCGGACGGGACCTCCGGGCCGAGGTAGCGCACGACCGGGCCCATGTCGCGGTGGGTCAGCTTGAACCATGCGCGGGCGAAGGCGTCCGCGAACTCGTCCGGGTTCTCGAGGAAGCGACGCGAGATCTGCTCGTAGGCCGGGTCGAACCGGAGCGACAGGTCGGTCGTCAGCATCGTCGGCGCGTGGCTCTTCGACGCATCGTGGGCATCGGGGACGGTGCCCGCCCCGGCGCCCTCCTTCGGCCGCCACTGGTACGCACCGGCGGGGCTCTTGAACAGCTCCCACTCGTAGCCGAAGAGGATCTCGAAGAAGCTGTTGTCCCAGGTGGTCGGGGTGTTCGTCCAGATGCCCTCAAGACCGCTGGTGATCGCGTCGCCACCCTTGCCGGTGCCGAAGGAGTTCTTCCAGCCGAGGCCCTGCTCCTCGATCGAGGCGGCCTCGGGGTCGGCACCGACGTTCTCGGCCGGGCCTGCGCCGTGGGTCTTGCCGAAGGTGTGACCGCCCGCGATCAGGGCGACCGTCTCCTCGTCGTTCATGGCCATGCGGCGGAACGTCTCACGGATGTCGCGGGCCGCGGCGATCGGGTCCGGGTTGCCGTTCGGGCCCTCCGGGTTGACATAGATGAGGCCCATCTGGACCGCGCCGAGGGGGTTCTCGAGCTCACGTTCGCCGGTGTAGCGCTCGTCGCCGAGCCAGGTGGTCTCGGGACCCCAGTAGACGTCCTCGTCGGGCTCCCAGACGTCCGCGCGACCGCCGCCGAAGCCGAAGGTCTCGAAGCCCATCGACTCGAGGGCGACATTGCCGGCGAGGATCATGAGGTCGGCCCACGAGAGGCTCTGGCCGTACTTCTTCTTGACCGGCCACAGCAGGCGGCGGGCCTTGTCGAGGTTCCCGTTGTCCGGCCAGCTGTTGAGGGGGGCGAAGCGCTGCTGGCCGGCTCCGCCACCGCCGCGGCCGTCGCTGATCCGGTAGGTGCCCGCGCTGTGCCACGCCATCCGGATCATGAAGGGGCCGTAGTTGCCGAAGTCGGCGGGCCACCAGTCCTGCGAGGTCGTCAGCACCTCCGCGATGTCCTGCTTCACGGCCGGGAGGTCGAGGGTCTTGAACGCCTCGGCGTAGTCGAACTCCTCGCCGAGAGGGTTGGCCACGGCGGGGTTCTTGGCGAGGATCTTCACATTGAGCCGCTCCGGCCACCACTGGCGGTTTCCGCCACCCTGAGTCGGGTGCGGGGCGCGTCCGTGCGCGACCGGGCAACCACCTCCGCCCTCCGCCTTCGCGTCTACGACGATTGCATCATGGTTCTCAGACATGGGAATCCTTCCGGACCAAGCGGATCACGGTGCTCAGGAACTGCGGGCGGTTGAACAGTCGGGCAAGGGCTCCAGCAGATGACCTCGGCCTTGTCGATCGAGTAGCCGTGGTCGCCGCAGGAGGTCAGGCAGGGGGCCGCGCCGACCGCAGTCGACGTCAGCGACGACACGACGCGTCCCTCGAACCGTGCCGGGGCTTCCCAGCCGGTTCGATGCGGCGTACGAGTCCTGCCACGGTGAGCACATGGACGGCCTCACACACGACCCGAAGGGAGATCGCCGGCGCGATGGCGCACCCCGGAGGTGATCACCGTGTCGCCGCAGTGGTCACCGTCTCGTGCGGTCTCCCGCAGCGCGACCGGGGCGGCCGCCACCCGCATGCCGGTACCGCGCTGCTCCTCGGCGGTGGTCACGTCTCTGTCTCCTGCCGTACTGGAGTCTTCCTGTCCCTTGGCTATCGCCGGAACTGATCCTACAATGGACAGAGTCCAAGTCAATAAGCGCGCCAAACCCACATCCAATCGGATCCCGGATGTCCACCAGTAAACTTCGGGTATCCAACCGAACCTGGATAGGTGAACCGACATGAGTGACCTGCTGCAGCGACTGCGGGGGCGTGGCTGGCGAATGACCTCCCAGCGACGTGTCGTTGCCGAGGTCCTCAGCGGCGACCACGTGCATCTCACAGCCGACGAAGTGCACGACCGCGCGGCACAACGGCTGCCCGAGATCTCCCGGGCGACCGTCTACAACGCCCTGGGCGAACTGGTCTTGCTCGGTGAGGTCATTGAGGTCTCCACCGACGGCCGCGCCAAGCGCTACGACCCCAACGCACACCACCCCCACCAGCACCTCGTGTGCTCGAATTGCGGCACCATCCGCGATGTTCACCCCACCGGCAATCCGCTGGCCGACCTCCCGGCGGAGGAACGGTTCGGCTTCACGGTGTCCGAGGTGGAGGTCACCTATCGAGGGCTGTGCCCATCCTGCGCTTAGCCCCCGCCCAGCCGATCTTGCCGGACTCGCGTGCCCTGGCACGCACTCCCCCGGAGGCCTTCGGGCACGGGAGGTGCCCCCACGCTGCGTTGGGTCAGTCGCCGACGCTCCGCGTGGGCTCTCCCCCTGCCTTCGGCGGGGCCCATCCTCCGGCCTGCAACTGCACGCACCGCGGTGACATCAGCCGCTCCGCGGCGGGCTGCTCACTGATCCGGCCTGATCGACCGGAAAGGACCTCGGCATGGACGGCGGCGTCCTCCGATCCGGGCTGACCATGGTCCAGGGCGCCAGGGGAGTGTCGGGGCCGACCAGGTTCAGCCGTACTTGATCATTACGTTGAGCAGGATGACGACACCCACACCGATGACGCCGACACCGAGCACCGCCCGCGTCATGTCTTTGCCGGGCACAGGTTCCGACGCGGTGGCCTTCTCGGGCTGCTCACTCGTGTAGTACACGACCGTCTCGTCGCCCTCGCCCCGGCTCGGCGGCCCGCCGGCTTCCTCGAAGCGGACCGGCCGCCCGTCCGCTGTGACGAAGTCGTACTCGTGATACTGGATGCGCCGGGCCACATTGTTGACCATCCGGACCCTGACATAGGCGCGCACGACGCGCGCCCGGGCGCTCAGCCCGCTCTCCCAGGCCGCACGCCGCTCCCTGGTCCTGCGTATCAGCGTGTACGCGGCCCAGATCAACATGATGATGATCAGCGGAAAGAGCACATGGAAGACGAAACCCACCAGATTCCCCCGTAGTTGAGACATCGCGTCTGGCTGCATACGCCGCGGCCACGGCAGCCGCGCTGCAGGCGGACCCTACCTGAGCGGGCCGCGCGCCACCGGAACGGGACGTGGCTGAGTCCACCGTCCAGGCGTCGTCCTCGGGCCACCCGGGTCAAGCGTGCAGGCTGATGGAATGCCATGCGCAGCCCGGCACTGTGAGCCGCGTACAAACTCAGGTGGACACCGCAGCCGCGAACTCCCCAGGGAGGCCGCCCCGTTGGGCGGTCTGGTCGGTGCGTCTGGCCATGGCATCGCCCGCCTGACAGTGCGGACAGTCTTCCCCGTCGGCCCTGTAGACATCAGCGACTCTGAATGGAACGCTCGCTACAGAGAGGACGGGTTGTCGCCGAGAGCGCTTCGTCCTTCCTGCACCGCAGAGTTGTGACGGCAGTTCGGTGGGCCACGACCTGGCGCCTCGGGCCGCCGCGTGCGCAGCCGTGTTCGGCGGGGCCATCGGCGAGCCGCGGGCTCTTCGTTCCCTCACTCGGCGGTGGGGATCGCGTTCGTCCTTCATCCCCGGCAGATCTCGCCGGTTGGAGCACCAGTCAGCATTCCTTCGCGGACTAGGAGTTCACGAGATGAGGAACCGAACCACCTCAGGAGCACTCGCCACTGTCACACTCGCCATGGCGGTCAACTGGGCCGCCCCCGCTTGCGTCGCCGCCGCGGCCGAAGCCGCAGGGCCGACAGAATTCACCGTGGACACGGCCCTCGACGCGGTGGACGCCGACCCGTCGGACGGGCTCTGTCGCACCGTGACCGGTACGTGCAGTCTCCGCGCGGCAGTGATGGCCGCCAACGCCAGGCCGGGCAGCACGATCACGCTGCCCGCCGGCCGCTACCGGCTGACCATCCCGCCCAACCCGTTGCTGCTCGTCGGCTCGCACCCCGACCCGAGCACCGGCGACCTGAACGTCAACGCGCCCACCACTATTCTCGGCGCCGGCACACGCACCACTGTCATCGACGCCAACCACATCGACCGGGCATTCCGCATGCGAGCGGACACCCGGCTGTCCGATCTCACGATCACCGGAGGGGTCGCCAAGCAGCGCGAAGTCCCCATCACCGACACCGGTGGCGGCGGCATCGCCAACGGCAAGAACATGACCCTGAGGCGGGTTGCCGTGACCAGGAACTCCGCCGGATACGGGGGTGGCGTCTTCAACTCCCCCGATTCGCATCTCAATCTGATCGACAGCACCGTGAGCGGGAACCGCGCCGGAGAAGCCGGAGGGATCAGGTTCGACGACAGCGGCACAGTCGTCAACTCAACCATCGCCGACAACCACGTGACCGACCCCGGCGACCGTCCCGGCAGCCTGGGTGGCTACGGCGGAGGTGTCGACATCCGGGGGCTTGGGACCGTGGAGTTCCTCAACGCGACGATCATCGGCAACAGTTCGCCCCACGGCGGCGGAATCAACATTGCCCCCGCCTACCTGGACAGCCTGCCTGGGCCGATCAGGGACATCCTCGATCTGCCGCTGGGACACCTCATCCTGAAGAACTCGATCGTCGCGGGCAATGCCAGCGAGCGCGCGGCCGGTGACTGCGAGAGAGCCTTCGCGGACATCGCATCGCACGGCCACAACATCGACGGTGACGGCAGTTGCCATCTCGACGCCGTGGGCGACCTGCCGAGCCGGGCCCCGCTGGTCGGCCCTCTCGGAGACAACGGCGGGCCCACGGACACCAATGCGCTGCTGCACGGCAGCCCCGCCCTCGACTCAGCCGCCCACTGTCCCGCCACCGACCAACGCGGCATCACGCGTCCCCAGGGTGCCGCCTGTGACATCGGCGCCTACGAGCAGCAGCAGTGACCCCGGTCGACCCGGCTGCCACGGGACATCAGACAAGGATCGACCGTGCGGTGCCTCCCGCAGCCGGGGGAGACCGCAAGACCACCGAAGGAGACCGATGAGACTCCGCAGCATGAGCCATACCGTCACACGCGCCGCGACCGCCGTCGCGGCCCTGCTGCTGACGGTCGCGACACCCCCGACCGCCTCCGCCTCCGCCTCCGCCTCCACCGACTTGGGCCGCGGCCCCGGGCCGCTGGTTGTGGCCACCGCGCACGGCTCGGTGCGCGGCGCACCCGGCCCCCACGGCGGCCGTGTATTCCAGGGCATTCCCTTCGCCGCCTCCCCGACGGGTGAACTCCGCTGGCGCCCGCCCCAATCGCCCGCACCATGGTCCGGCGTACGGGACGCCACCGCACCGGCCAGCCCCTGTCCCCAGTTACCGCTGACCCTGCTCCCGGACGGTGGACCGGTCCTGCCCGGTGATTCCAACCGGACCGGCAGTACCTCGGAGGACTGCCTGTACCTCAACGTGTGGACCCCGGCTCCCACCAGCAGCAAGCCCCGGCCAGTGCTGGTGTGGCTGCACGGCGGCGGCAACACCTACGGCGCCGGCAGCGACTACAACGGCGCGGCGCTGGCCGCCAGGGGCCTGGTCGTCGTCACCGTCAACTACCGCCTGGGGGCCCTGGGGTTCCTCGCCCACCCCGCACTGTCCGACGAAAGCGCGGAGCACGCCTCGGGCGACTACGGACTGATGGATCAGCAGGCAGCGCTGCGCTGGGTACGGCGCAACATCGGCGCATTCGGTGGCGACCGCAACCGCGTCACCCTCGGCGGCCAGTCCGCCGGGTCCGTCGGCACCTGTCTCCACATCACATCGCCGACCGCGAAGGGCCTGTTCCACCGCGCCATCCAGCAGAGCGGCAGCTGCGTGTCCGAAGACGCTCTCACCCCGCTCAGCCTGGCCGAGGCCGAGAAGAAAGGGCAGAGTGTCGCGGCCTCACTCGGCTGCACCGCCCCCTCGGCCGCCCCGGCCTGCCTCCGTGCCCTACCCACCACCGAGCTCATCCGCGGCGGCGCAGGACCCGCGTCGTTGTGGGCAGCGAACACCGGACCGGGCATACTTCCCGTTCCGCCATCCCAGGCATGGGCTGTGGGGCGGGTGAACGCGGTCCCCATACTGAGCGGCAGCACCCACGATGAGTACCGCTACTTCACAGCGCTGTACGTCGACCTGCTCGGCGGCGGGCCGCTCACACCCCAGACCTACGCCGCCTTGATCAAGTTGCAGCATCCCGCCCGGGCGGACGCTGTCCTGGACACCTACCCCGCCTCCGCGTATCCCTCGCCCAACCTGGCCTACTCCGCGGTCGCCACCGACCAGCGGTTCGCCTGCCCGGCGAGAGCGGACAGCCGCCTGTACAGCGGACGGATGCCCGTCTACGCCTACGAGTTCAACGATCCGCAAGCACCGCCGTTCATCCCGGCGTCGCACACCCCTCAGGGTGCTTTCCATGCCGCCGAACTCGCCTACCTGTTCCCGACGGATGCCGTGCCACCCCTCAGTGCCGCCCAGCGCCGACTGTCCGTCACGATGACCGGCTACTGGGCCAGATTCGCCACCACCGGCAACCCCAACCGGCCGGGCGCCCCCACCTGGCCGCGTTACACCCCCGACCACGACCGCATCCAGGTGCTGGCACCAGACCGGCCCGCCCCCACCACCGGCTTCGCTGCCGACCACCATTGCGACTTCTGGCAGCGCTCCAGCACCTCCTGACGGGCACTCTTCGGCCTTTGAGAGCCGGCACTGTGCCCGTCTCGGTTGGGAATCTTTGAGGTGGCAGGGGACCGCTCCTTGCTCCCACTTGCCTGGTCTTTGAACCATGTTGGGGAGGGTGGGGGCGAGGAGCGGTCCTTGATCACCGGCAGGTAGTTTGTGGCCATGACTGGTGACTGGCGGACGGATCGGATCGGGACTGCTCTGAGGGGCGAGAACCCAACTGTGCTGCGGCGGTTGACGTCGGGATTCGCGGCGATCGGCGATGTCCAGTTCCTGCCGGGTTACTCGGTTCTGCTCGTCGATGAACCGGATGTGCAGCGGCTGTCAGATCTGCCGAAAGCAAAGCGGCTGTCGTTCCTGTCCGACATGGATCAGCTCGGTGAAGCGATTGAGCGAGCGTGTCGTCGGCTGGATCCGGCCTTCCGGCGGGTCAATCTGGAGATCCTGGGGAACACGGATACGTTCTTGCATGCGCATGTGTGGCCGCGGTACGAGTGGGAGCGGGCCGATTTGGTGGGTGCTCCGGTGTGGCTCTATCCGCATGAACGGTGGAGCGACGAGCAGTTCAGGCTCGGTCCGCAGCATGACGTGCTGCGGAATGCGATCGGTAGCGAACTGGACCAGTTGCGATCGGTGGCTTGACCGGAGTGGGGCGGCGGCAGGTCGGGTCTGCCCGGGCCTACGGGCTGGTGACACGTCCGGGAGGAAACGCTGAGGAGGCCTTCTCCACGGGAACGCCGTGGTGGGCCGCCAGGGCCAGCAACGCGACCCGCAGCGGCTCGGTGTCCACGGCAGTGGTGGGATCGAACCACCGGGCGATGGCGGTTCCGCTCGCCGTTCTGAGGGTGAAGCGGGCAAGTTCGTCCCGCACTTCAGGTTGGTCGGACAGGTCGAAGACGACGCTCAGTGCGTCCCGCGTCCATACCGTGAGCGTATCTCGGTAGTTGTGCAGCTCGGCCACGGCCGCCGTGCTGGCGTTCTGCTGCAACATGCCGAGGCCGAGCAGTAGCTTCAGGCCGTGCGGGTTGCGTTGGAAGCCGTCTCTGACTGCATCGAGGAAGGTGTCCAGCCGCTGTGCGACGTCTGCGCCGGGTATCTCAACGGGGGGCAGTTGTGCCAGCAACGTGATCCTGGCCCGCTGGAGCACCGCGACGTAGATGCCGTCCTTGCTGCCGAAATGCCAGTAAATGGAGCTGGCGGGCAGATTGCAGGCGGCGGAGATCATCGAAATGGAAGTGGCCGCGAAGCCGTGCAGCGACATCAACTCGGTGGCGGTGTCGAGTATCGCGTCGCGGGACCTCATGCCGCGGTCGTGGGCCGGTGCCTCCGTCATGCCCCGACTCTAGACGAGTAGTTCGCGTCTGTTCAGCGAGTCGAATGCGACCGGAAAGTGCATGCTCGGTGGACCCCTTGGCCGCCACGACCGCCAGATCTGAGCCCTCACCCTTGACGTTCTCCCATACTGCGAGACCCCTGTGGCCACGTCTGGGTCTTCCTTACCCACCTTGAGAACCTGACGTCCGAGGAGGTCGCACACCGGGCCCGGGAACTCTTTCGTTGAACAGTGTCCCGCCGGCCAGGCCCTGGCCGGCGGGCATTCATTGGCCGCCCCAGCGTGCGCTCTGCCTTCCATCACCGGGGCGGGGCGATGAAGCACTTCGCGTTGCGGGGCGGTGAGGCGGTGAGGCGTACGAGCACGCGCGGGCCATGGGCCAGTTGATGAGTCGGCCGGAAAGGTCGGCCAGTGGCTGTGCTCTCTTATCGGAGGCCGCGGTCATCCCTGCGCGCTGTGCCAGCGGATGGCGACGGCACCGGCGAAGTCGCCGGCGTGGGCGAATCCCCCCAGCACCACCAGATCGCCGTCCTTGACATGCTGTGAGTGGATGGCGCGGTCCAATGTGATCGGGATCGCCGCTCCGAAAAGATTTCCGCACTGATCGAACGTGTGCAGGTGCCGTTCGGGCGGCAGTTGCAGCGCTTCGCGCCAGTTCCGCAGGAAGGCCCGGTTGGGCTGGTTGGTGATGAAGACGTCGATCTCGGTGGTCGATACCCCTAGGCGCCCGCACAGGTCCGTGACGACCTCCGGTACGAGGCGGTTCCCGCGTGCGAGGACCTTGGCGATGCTCGCTTCGGTGAACCCGATCCGCAGCTGGGATTCCCCGGCCTCCCAGTACTTGCGGCCGTCGTCGAGCATCACGGTCATGTCCCCGGCGTAGTCGCCGATGTGCCGGGTCTCCACGTCCAGCACCGGGGCGCCGGCCGATGTGGTCACGTATCCGACGCCGCAGCCGTCGCCGGGGATCGCGGCCTGGGCGAGCCTGCGTACCTCGGACTGGGTGAAGCACTGGCCGGCGGCGCTCTGCGCGTTGCAGATCAGGGCGGTCCTCGCGTCGGTGGTGGTGAGCAGCCGCCGGGCCAGTTTGAGCATGTACACGAATGAGGCGCAGCCGGCGTTGGCCACGTCGATCAGCCATTCCGGTTGCAGACCGAGACGGCGTGCCACTTCGGTGCCCGCGCCCACGAACGGCAGGTCCGGCAGCTGGCTGTGCACCAACAGCACATCCACGTTGCGGATCTCATCTCTGCCGTGCCGCTCGATCAGGGGCTGTACGGCGCGCTCGATCATGTCCGCGTTGGTCTCGTCGGCGGCGACGTGGTGCCGCAGAGGCGGGATCTTGAACATGGGATGGTGGCGGAGCTTGTCCTCGGCTCCGGGGTACTCGGTGTAGAACTCGGCGGGGACCGGTTCGCCGGGAAGGTAGCTCGCGACATCGGTGAGGCTGACCGTGTTCAACGGACCACCGCCGTCACCGGCGGCACGCTGACGGGCAGGCCGCCGTGGTGGCGGTGCTCGAGGATTGCCTTGAGGTTTTTCATCTCCACGGTGTGGCCCGCGTAGAACAGATCCCAGTAGTCGCCGACCCACGGCCGGTCCGGGCGCGGCGACATCTCGGGATGCGGGTTGTTGTCGTAATACGGGTGGTGGCAGTTGGTCCAGGTGATCACAGACCCGGGCTTGTCGAGCACCAGCCGGGCAGGGACGACGCGCATCAGGTAAATCATCCACAGCTTGTCGCCCTGGTCCCAGGAGCAGTGATAGTCCACGGTCATGGCCTCGGGGTTGGCCACCACCTTGCAGTAGATGCTGGTTTCCTGCTCGAGCCGGTCGTGGCCGACCCACAGCCCCGGGGTGGCCGTGGGCGCGAAGCCCCGCAGGCTGTAGGTCCACTCCTCCAGGTGGTGGCCCAGGCGCAGGTAGTCATAGGCCTGCTCCGGCGGGCAGTCGACATGCTCCTGGATGGTGCAGTACTGCCCGTAGACCTGGTGGTGCGGATAGACCGCGTGGGTGAGGTCCATGCAGTGGGCGGTCATCTCCTCCCTGTCGGTGTTCTCGATCCGCATGAGGCCGGGGATGTCAGCCAACATGGACGGGTCCGCGCTCATCGGAACTCTCCTCGTGTTCGGCGCTGTCGGTGCTTTCGGTGACGGACAGGAAGGGCAGGAACGGCGGGATCTCCCGGGCGTCGCAGTTCAGCGCGATGAACGCCGGACCGCTGCTCGCGTTACTGCGCAGCAGCGCCCGGCGCAGCCGCGCTGCGTCGTCGGCCAAGGTGACGTCGAGGGCCGGGAAGGCGGCGGCCACCCCGGCGGCGATGTCGGTCCGGGCGAACAGGTCGTCGCTGCGGACGCCGCCCTGGAAGGACTCCTCGCGCAGCGCGCACATGGCGTGGGCGTTGTTGTTGAAGATCACGAAGGTCACGGGTGCGGCGTACTCCACGGCGGTGTGCACCTCCATCCCGTGCATGAAGAACGCTCCGTCGCCGGCGAGTACGTAGGTGCGTCGGCCCGTGGCGAGCGCGGCGCCGATGCCGGCTCCGAAGGTGTAACCCATGCCGCCCATGCCGACCGCGACGACGAAGCGGCCGTGGCGCGGTGCGGGAAGCAGATGGATGGCGCTGGCCCCTGCGTTGCCGGCATCCACGAAGACGTGGGCGTCCTGGGGGAGTGCCACTTCGACCGCGGCGACCGCTTCGGGGTAGGAGACGATTCCACCAAGGGCCTGCAGAACGGGAGTTGGCGTGGGCGTCGGTATGGGGCCGGTGTGCTCCGGGCAGGGAAGTGGGCGCGAGGGGAGCCGGCCGACGACTGCGCGCAGCGTGTCCCGCAGGTTTCCGCCCAGCGCGATGCCGGCCACGAACGGTGGTTCGGGGTCGATGCAGACGACGCGAGTGGCGGCCAGGGGCTGGTCCAGCCCTCCGCGTGCCAGCAACGGCAGCCGGGTGCCGACCAGGATGCACAAGTCGGCCCTGCGCAGGCAGTCTTCGACATTTGCGTGACCCATCACTCCGGCCACACCTGCGAACCGGGGGTCCCGGTTGTCGAACACGTCCTTGGCGTCCGGCGTGACCGCCACCCACGCCCCGAGCCTCTGGGCCAGCTCGGCCAGTTCCTCGCGCGCATCCGCGGCTGCCACGCCCTCGCCGGCGATGACGAGGACACGGCTCGCGCCGCGCAGCGCGTGCGATACGGCATCCTGGGTGCCGGCTTCCATGCCTGCCGCCGAGGCGGACCGCTGCGGCACGGCATGCGTCGACGTCACGCCGGGCGCGGGCACTGTGACCTGTGCCTGCTGCAGGTCCTTGGGCAGCAGCAGTACCGCGGGTCCCTTGGGATCGGCTTGTGCCGCCGCGATCGCCTGGGGCAGCAACTCGGCAAACGAGTCCGCGTCTTCGGCCCGAGCGCAGAACCGCGACACGGGCGTGAACACCTCCCGAGCATCGAACGAGCCTGCCTTGCCGCTGGAGTCCTGGAACGCGCCGCGGCCCTCCTGTGCGGTGGGCGGCTGTCCCACGAGGGCCAGCAGCGGCACGCGGGAGGCGTATGCCTCCGCCAGGCCGGGCACGAGATTCATCGCACCGCCGCCCGAGGTGGCTGCGACCACGCCGAGGCGCCTCGTGGCGCGGGCGTATCCGTCGGCCATGGTGACAGCGGAGAACTCGTGTTTGGCGACGACGCCGCGGATGGTGCCGGTGCGGTGGACGGCGTCGTACAGGTCCTCGATGTTCGCTCCGCCCACGCCGAACATGTGCGTGACGCCGGCCCTGACCAGCTGGGCGGCCAGGTGGTCGACCAGGCGCACTCCGCCTTCTTCGGGCATCTCGTGTGTCATGGCTGTCATACGGAGCTCCTGTCCGCTTGGTCGGGCTGGACGACGAGGCCGGACGGAGAGACGACCTGAAAGCGGTGCCGGTACTGGTTCGGAGTGAGTCCCAGGGCTCGTCCGAATGAGCGGATGAACGTCTCGGGGGCCGCGAATCCGCAGCGGCGCGCCACCTGGCCCGTCGTCAGATCGGTGGTCTCCAGGAGCTCGCGGGCGCGGGCGATGCGCCTCCGCTCGACGTACTGGCCGGGGGTTGTGCCCACCTCGCGCCGGAATACCCGGGCGAAGTTGCGCAGGCTCATATTGGCCCGCTGGGCGATCTCGGCCACGGGTAACGGGTCTTCGAGGTTGTCCAGGATCCACTCCTGTGCGGCCCGGATCGGCGCGTGGTCGGCCAACTGGGCGTCCAGGACGGCACTGAACTGAGCCTGCCCTCCGTGCCGTTTGAGGAACAGCACCAGAAACCGTGCTGTCTCCAGCGCGAGCGCCGCGCCGTGGTCGGCCTCCACCAGAGCGAGGGCCATGTCGATCCCGGTCGACACCCCCGCCGAAGTGACGAACCGGCCGTCCCAGACGAAGATCGGCTCCGGGTCCACCGTCACGGCCGGGTAGCGGCAAGCCATCTCCTCGCAGTACGCCCAATGGGTCGTGGCTCGCCGCCCGTCGAGCAGGCCGGCCTCCGCCAGCAGAAAGGACCCGCCACATACGGATGCGACCCTCCGCGACCGGGCGGCCGCCTGCCCAATCCACGAGACCAGCGCCCGGTTCTTCAGCGCGTCCCTCAGGCTCCATCCGCCGGGGACGAGGAGGGTGTCGATAGGACCATGCCCTGCCTCCAGCGGCGCGGCTTCAATCATCACTCCCGAACTGGTGCGCACCAGTGGTGCGTCGATGGAAACGAACTCGATCCGGTAAGGGGCGCCCGATTCGGGGAGGAGCCGGTTGACGGTATCGAACACTTCTACGGGTCCCGTGATGTCCAGGGCCTGCGCACCGGAATACACAACCACCACAACGCGTCGCTGTAACACGGTCACACCCTGTATCCGACGCCGAACGGGCCGCAATGACAGCTTGTTGACGAATTCGGCCAACGGGCCCCCGTCAACTGCTGGTTGGCGACGCTGACCAGGCAGTTTGTGCGCGTGACCGACTGGTGCGGGTGAGGCACGTCACAGGGCGCTTCCCTCGCTCTTTCGGAGTCGCCGGGCTGTACGGCACCTGGCGCATCCGGCACTGAAAGAGCTCAGAGGCCGGTTGCGGCTCGGCGTCGGCGCGGCGAGTCGCGTACGGGTGAACGGCCTGTCTCAGCCCGGCGCCGGCCCGTCGACGTTGAACGTGGACTTCCCGGTCCCGGCTCTCACGACGATGATGTCGGCGGCCTCCGCGGAGGGGTTGCTCTCCCGGTGCACGGCGCCCTTCGGTACGTAGATGAAGTCGCCGGGGCCTGCTTCCACCGTATTCGAGCCGTCCGGGCCGAACTCCATCTTCAGCGCGCCGGTGAGGACGTAGATCACTGATTCGCACTCGCCGTGGTGGTGCCAGGCGGAGACCATCCCGGCTTCCGTGCGGACGTAACCCGACCACGTTCCCTCGGTGGCGAAAGCCTCTTGCCGGTCCATCCCCTCGGTGTGGGGCCCCGGCTTTCTGTCATGGGGAGTGACGACCAGAACCTGATCTCGCTGAGGGTCCATGACGACTCCTTCCGCCCGGCCCTCGAGTCGTGGTCCGGACTCGACGCCGTGCTACGTGGGTGGTCGCTTCCCACTCGTAGCCTAGCCGGGTTCCCGGCCCGTCCCCGTCCGGCTGGCCCCCGCTCGTCCGCCGCCCGCGGCGTAGACACTGTCTACGCGATCTGGTAGACAGTGTCTATGCACGAAGAGCAAGCAGGGCTGCGTGTCCGACTCGTAGCGGCCGGGGTCGAATTGGTCGCCGCCCGCGGGGCGCAGACGCTGTCCCTGCGTGAGATCGCCCGCGCCGCCGGGGTCTCGCACGGCGCTCCCCGCCGCTACTTTCCGACCCATGTGTCCCTGCTCTCCGCGATCGCGCGCGAGGGCTTCGCCGAGCTGGCGGACAGGGCCGCCGAGGCGCTTGAAGCCGGCCAGGATGGCGAGGAGATTCCGAGCCCGCGCGACCGGGTCGCGGCGTTGTGCCGGATCTATCTGGACTTCGCGCGGACCAATGGCGGCATGTTTGAGCTGATGTTCCGTCATGACTTGCTCAAGAGCGGCCATCTCGGCCTGCGGGAGACGAGTCTGCCGCTCTTCGGCCTGTTCGTGGATTGCGTGGCCCGGGTCCGGTCGCGGCCCGGCGGCGTCGCGCCGCAGGTTGTCGCAAGCGCACTGTGGGCGAATCTGCACGGCATCGCCCAGCTGTGGGGATGGGGCAGCCTCCAGCTCGCGACAGGCACCGACGACGTCGAACCGCTTCTGCGTACGGTCCTGGACGCCCATCTCGGTCCGGACGTCCGATGAGCACGGCCTACCGACGGCTCACACTCACGGGCAGCGTCGTCGGGGCGGCGGTCGTCGCTCTCGACGGCACCGTTCTGACCATCGTTCAGCCCGCCATGCAGCGCGATCTGCACGTGTCCTTCCATCAGGTTCAGTGGACCAGCACCGTCTATCTGATCGCGGTTGCGAGTCTGCTCGTCTTCGCCGGCCGCATCGGCGATCGGTATGGCCACCGGCAGGTCTTCGCCGTCGGAATCCTGGGCTTCGGCGCGGCATCCTGGGGGATCGGCCAGGCGTCGGGGATCGGCTGGGTCATCGTGCTTCGCGTCTCCCAAGGCGTCTTCGGGGCGCTGCTTCAGCCCGCCACCCTCGGGATGCTGCGGGCCGCCTTTCCGCCCGACCGCCTGGGGATGCCCGTCGCGCTGCGCACCAGCGCCATCGGGGTCGCGGCTGCGGCGGGCCCGCTTGTAGGCGGGGCGTTGGCCGCACGTTTCGACTGGCGGGCGGTCTTCCTCCTCAACGTCGTACCCGCGCTCGTGATCGGGGTTCTCGTCCTTGCCGTACGGGAGCCTGCCGTACGCGATGCGAAACCCGCGGGGGCGTCCGCCCATAGGCTCGATCTGCCGGGTGCCTGCCTCCTGGCGGTGACCTTGGGCAGCTTGGTGCACACGCTGGTCTCCATGCCGGAGAGCAGCCGGCAGGCGGCGACCGTGACGGGATTCGTCGTCGCGGCGGTCGCCGGCGGGGCGTTCGTATGCCACGAACGACGCACGCAGAGCCCGTTGGTGGCGCCGGAGGTGCTCGGATCGGTGACCGTCGCCTCGGCGCTCGGGATCCTGGTGTCCGCTTCGGCTGTGCTGTTCGGGGCGCTGTTCGCCGGTACGTACTTCCTTCAGGGCATCCTCGGTCTCAACCCCTTCCGAAGCGCTCTGACTGCACTACCGGGCGCCGCGGCGATGGTGCTGGCCGCGCCGCTCGCCGCCGTGCTGATGCGTCGGTACGGTCCGCGGCGTACGACTGCGACCGCGATGTCCCTCCTGGCTTTCGGCGCGCTCCTGCTGTCGCGCCTCGACGGTGCATCGGCCACGGTGGCGATCTGCGCCGGATTTTTCCTGGTGGGCGCAGGTTTCGGCAGTGCGATGGTGACGGCGACGGCGGTCATAGTGAGCCATGCGCCTGCGGAGCACGCCGGGGTGGTCGGCGGTCTCCAGCAGACAGCCCTGAACATCGGCCCCATCGTAGGGATCGCCGCGGCAACCGCCCTGATGACTCTCGGGTCGCGCGGCGAGGTCCCTGGCGGATCCGGTGCGGCCTTCATTTCCGCAATGGGCCCTGCGCTGATCGTGCTCGCCGCCGTGGCTGCCGCCGGCGCGATCCTGGCAAGCGGGCTGCCGGGCCGTACGACGGGTTCTGCTTCCCCGCGACCGCGGACCGCCGCGTAGCCGACCGTGGATCAAAGCGCCGATGGTCCGAACGCCTGGGCGTGCTCTTCGCCGACTACGCCTCGGACGAAAACGCCGTACTTGCCGACTGGTTCACCCGCGCCACAAGCCTGCTCCAGGACTCATTGGAAGAGATCCGCGAGGGCGTCTCCGAATGGCCACCGTCCGACCGCTGAACGCCGCACCGCTTCCTGCGCACGTGGCGCCGGACCGACGGCTTCAACTGCGCCGCCGCTGCGGCAGCAGCCTGAGCCGGTGGCCGATCCCGCTGCACAACGGTCTTGGAGCCGGCTGCACGACGGTCTTGGAGGCGGATGAGTGATTTCATGTCGAGAAGCCCCGACCGGCTCCGCTCACCAGGTGAAGGCCACGACAGACGCGGCCCACGACACCAGGAGACCACCATGCCGAAGTACCTGCTCCTCAAGCACTACCGCGGCGGCCCGGAGCCGCACCGTCCCGTGCCCCCGATGGATCAGTGGGCCCCGGAGGACGTGGAGGCGCACATGGCCTTCCTCAAGCACGTCAGCGAGCTGCTTGAGAAGAACGGCGAATTCGTAGACGCGCAGGCGCTCACGCCGGCGCGCACCTGGGTACGCTACGGCGGCCCCGACGCCGCGCCGGTCACCACCGACGGCCCGCTGCCCGAGACCAGCGATCTCGTGGCAGGCTGGTACATGATCGACGTCGAGTCGCATGAGCGCGCGGTCGAACTCGCGGCCTACGTCTCCTCCGAGCCCGGCCCGGGCGGGGAGCCGCTCTACGAGTGGATCGACATCCGGGAGGTCATGTCCGCGGCGCCCTCGGACGATTGACTCGTCGTGATCGACGAACCGACGCGACGGCTGGACGAGGGCGCGCTGCGCGCCCTCGTCCCCCGGGTGCTCGCGGGACTGGTCCGGCGTGGCGAGGACTTCGATGCCGCCGAGGACGCGCTGCAGGAGGCGCTGCTTGAGGCGCTGCGGGTGTGGCCCGACCACCCGCCGCGCAACCCGCCTGGGTGGCTGGCGACGGTCGCGACCCGGCGGCTCGTCGACGCCCGCCGCAGCGAGGCGGCCCGTTACCGCCGCGAGGAGGCGACGTACGCCGAGCCGCGGCCCACCGCGACCGAGGAGGGCGACGACACCCTCTTCCTGCTCTTCTGCTGCTGCCAACCCGACCTCGCGCCCGCCTCGCAGGTGGCGCTGACCCTGCGCGCCGTCGGCGGCCTCACTACCCGGGAGATCGCCGACGCCTTCTACGTGCCGGAGGCGACGATGGCGCAGCGCATCAGCCGGGCCAAGCGCGCCCTCCAGGGGCGCCGCCTGGACAAGCCCGGCGACCTCGCCGTCGTGCTGCGCGTGCTCTACCTCGTCTACACGGCCGGCCACGCAGGCCGGGTGGACCTGGCCGGCGAGGCGATCCGGCTCGCCCGCCAACTCACCCTCGCCACCGAGGAACCGGAGGCGCTCGGGCTGCTCGCGCTGATGCTTCTCAACCACGCCCGCCTACCGGCGCGACTCGACTCGGAGGGTCGCATCGTCACGCTCGACCGACAGGACCGTGGCCTGTGGGACACCCGTGAGATCGCCGAGGGCGTGCGCGTCCTGCAGTCGGCGCTGGCCGTACAGCGCCCCGGCCGCTACCAGGTCGAGGCGGCCATCGCCGCCCTGCACGACGACGCGGCAAGCGCCGAGGAGACCGACTGGCCGCAGATCCTCGCCTGGTACGACGACCTCGTCGCCCTCACCGACGACCCGGTGCGCCAGGACCCCGCCGCGGTGCTCGGGCGCGCGGTCGCCGTCGGCCATGTCCTCGGCGCCGCCGCCGGGCTGCGCGAGACCGAGCGGCTACGCGAAGTGCTCGGCGAGCGGCACCGGTGGCACGCCGTCCGCGGCCACCTGCACGAGCTCAGCGGCGACCTCCCTGCCGCCGCCACGGCGTACGCGGATGCCGCCCGTCGGGCCACGGACGTCGCCGAACGCGATCACCTGGTCCGTCAGGCAGCCCGCGCGCGAGCCACCGAGTAGGACCTGGCCGTTCCTGCCGTGTGGCACCTCTAGCGGTCGGCATTCTCCTTATACTCAAGAATGTTACTAGTCATTTTCTTGAGTATGATGCGGTGGCGGACCAGGAAAGGGAAGGGGGCTGCTGCGATGGCCTTGCGGCATGCCGTGCTGACGGCGCTCCGGGACCAGAACTGCCTGCGAGGCCTGGGCTTTGAGCAGGAGCACCGGGACTGGTGCCTGCGGATCGCAGCCCTCCCCAAGGAAAGGACCACTCATGCCGAGCGGTGAATACCTGCGCTATGTCGCCCTGGGCGACAGCCAGACCGAAGGGCTCGGCGACGGCGACGACACTGCCGGCCTGCGGGGCTGGGCCGACCGGCTCGCCGAGCACCTCGCGGCCGTCAATCCCGGGCTCCGGTACGCCAATCTGGCCGTGAGAGGACGCGTCGCCGACCAGGTCCGCGCCGAGCAGTTGGGGCCCGCCCTGGCCCTGCGCCCCGACCTGGCCACCGTAGTCGCCGGGGTCAACGACCTGCTCCGGCCCCGGTTCGACGCCGCAGAGGTGGCCGTGCACCTGGAGGATATGTTCGCCGCGCTCACTGGCGCCGGAGCTCACGTGGTCACCCTCACCTTTCCCGACGTCGGCAAGATCGCGCCCCTTGCCCGGCCAGTCAGGTCCCGGGTGTTCGACCTCAATGCCCGCATCCGCGCTGCGGCCGACCGTCACAACGTCACGGTTGCCGAAACCGGCCGGCACGCCGTCGCCACCGACCCACGGCTGTGGAGCGCGGACCGTCTCCACGCCAGCCCCCTCGGCCATGAGCGGATCGCCGCGGCCGTCGCGCACGCGATCCACCTGCCCGGAAGCGACGATGCCTGGACGCTCCCCCTGCCGCCCCAGGCGGTGCCCGTCGGCCGGCAAGCACTGGCAGCCGAACTGCGCTGGGCGGCCGCGTTCCTCGGCCCCTGGCTCGGACGCCGACCGCGCGGCCAGTCCTCCGGCGACGGTCGCACCGCAAAACGCCCCCAGCTCCTGCCCCTCAGCGCCGCGCCCGGCTCCCCGGCCGACACCGGTCAATGGGAATCTTCGTAGGGTGTTGCGCTGTCGTCAGGCGCCGACGCTCCGCGCCCCTGCGAGCCGGACCGCCGGCTGCCGACAGCTGTGCGGCTCACGTGACGTTCCTTCATGTCCTCACTTGAACAAGGGCGTGTGTGCCGCTGGTTCGCCAGGCACTGCCTGTCGCTTCCAGTTCCGTCAGCGTGTTCGGGGCGAGGCCGGTGATGACATCGGACTTGAGCGTCCGCAGCGCCGCGACCGGTCCCGGGAAGTACGCGGTCACTTCAGAGAAGGGAGTCGTGGCGGGCCAGTGGCGGTCGCCGACGAGTCGGCGGTAGTTCAGGTCGCCCTTCATGAGGGTCAAGGTGGCAGAGTCGAAGTCCTCCCGGAGCTCGACCGGCATGTCGATGTAGGGGAGTGGAGCGCACGCGAAGGGATGGGCGCGCAGGACGAGGCGCCCGTCGGTCAGCGCCTGCCGCAGCCGTTGACCGATCTGCGAGGCTCGTCCGGAAGCCGCGGACATGCGTGCCAGGCAGTCGAGGACGTCGGACGTGGTGGCGTCGGAGACGTAGTACGGACAGGGCTTGATGTGCAGGCTCAGGGACGAGGCGCGGTCGGTGGCGAGCAGATGGTCGGCGAGTACCAGATCGGGCAGGAGTTCCGGTCCGGCATTGTCGGCGACCAGGCATACCTTGCCTGGCCGTCCGCTCTCCAGCAGATCCCAGAGCACCGCGGTGTCGTCGACAACGAGCCCTGCGACCCGCTCGCCGAGACCGGACTCGCCGGTGGAGAGCTGGAAACCGAGGTCGGCCCTGTTCCCCCACAAGGAGGCGTGCACCAGTGCCGTGTCCTGTAGTGCTCTCGGCTGGCGAGGCGTCTGATCGAGGGCAGCGAGCTCCGAATCGACGGCCGTGCCCATGAGTTCGGCACGTTTGAAGGGGGCGAACGGGTCGATGCCCCGCCACGGCCCCGGCGCGAAGTAGCCCAGCGCGCCCAGCAGCTTGCGATAGAAGTAGCTCTCCGCCCATAGGAACGGCACGTCTGCCCAGCGGCGCCCGATGCCCTCGCCCCACTGTTGCCATGGCGCGGCATCCGGTTCGGAGTCGTCGAGGGCCTCGATGACGCCGCCCTCGGCGATCTCGCCCAGCAGGGCATTCAGAGCGTGCTGTGCCGTAGGGGGAAAGGGAGTCGCCTTGCGTACGCGCTCGATCAGCGCGGGGTGGCGGTCGTGCAGAACTCCCCAGGCGAAGGAGCCCACGAGGTTGCTGACAACGACGGATGCGTGGTCCGCTTCGGCGGGGTATGGCTGCGACATGCTCGACGGACTCCTTCGGCGGATACATCGGACGGTGCGGAGGGGCACGGGAGCAGCGTCACCGTACGCGGTGCTCGTGTCGAGGCTGATTCTCACGGCGAGCCGCATCACGCCCACCGTTTTCCGGAGCCCCGCACGAGTGGCACGCAAGGCGCTGAGCAGTCCGGGCGACCTCAGCCGCGCCCCGCATCACCTGAACCGCGTAACCGGATATGCACGCGGCGGCCCCCGGACATTGACCGGTACGGCAGCCGACCGGAGGGAACGTCATGGCAGGGACGCGGGCTCGTGGACTGGCTGGAGCGGCGTTGACCATGGCAGTCGTCGTCGCTGCGACGGGATGCTCGGATACCGACTCGAACCCATCGGACACCGTTTCCAAGGCTGCGTCGGTGGTCGGCTCGGTGGGCTCGGACGTCACGGCCGCCGCCTCGTCCCTGGCCTCGGAGGCGTCCGGCCTGGCCACGATGCCGCGTCAGCGGTGGCGTCCGCGACTGCCTAGGCGCAGCGGAAGCTCGACGAGGTCAAGGGCGGCGTGAACGCCAAGGACGCCGTGACCCTTGGCGACCCGACCTCGGACGACGACGGACGGACCACCGTCAAGGTCACCGTGAAGAACACCACCGACGCGGCGAAATCCTTCGCGGTGCAGGTCGACTTCGCCGACAAGGACGGCAACCTGCAGGACGTGAGCGTCGTGACCGTGTCCGACGTCCCGGCCGGCAAGTCCAAGGACGTCGTCGCGCGCAGCACCCGCAAGCTGTCGGGCGACATCACCACCAAGGTCGCAGCGGCCCTGCGCTACTGAAACGATCCTGCTGGAGCCACGTCGGTTCCTCCGCTTGAACTGGACTGCGTCACGCCGAGTTCACTCGCTCTGTCGCTGACCTGATGGCTTGTAGGTTGGAAACCAAGCAGGGATATGCTGCCTCCGGCTCGGGATCTTGTATGACCGCAGCGGGTCTGCGGCCTCGTGGTCCGACGCCACTAGAGACGTTCGTGAGCGCCCTGCCGGGATTCTCCTCCGTGACGGTGGCCGCTCCAATCATGGCTTCGGAGGCCTCGTGACCACCCCGCGCCCAGAAGTTTCTCCCGGAGACTCCGCAGCGGTGCCGCCCCCGGGCTGCCCAGCGCACGGCATGAGTCCCGAAGGGGTACGTCGCCTGTACGGGGCTGAAGCGGAGGCCAACCCGAGGGGGCTGTACGAACAGCTGCGCCAGCAGTACGGAGCGGTCGCGCCCGTCATGCTCCAAGGCGACCACCCTGCCTGGCTGGTTCTCGGGCACCGGGAGAACCTCGAGGTGATGCGTACACCATCGCTGTACTCCCGCGACTCCCGCCGGTGGACGCAGTTCGAGCAGGGAAGGGTGGCGGCCGACTCCCCGCTGCACCCCATGCTGGGCTGGCAGCCGCTGTGCGTCTTCGCCGATGGCGATGAGCACGCTCGCCTGCGCGGCGCGGTCACCGACAGCCTTGGACAGTTCAACCGCCAGGGCGTGCGCCGCTACGTCACCCGCTACACCAAGCAGCTCGTCGACGGCTTCGCGGCGACCGGGCAGGCCGACCTGATCCGCGACTATGCCGAACAGCTGCCGATGCTGGTGATGACCCAGCTGCTGGGCATGCCCGAGGAGAACGGCCCGCGCCTGGTCGAGGCCACCCTCGACCTGATGAAGGGCACCGAAACCGCACTCGCCAGCAATGAGGTCGTCACCCAGACCCTGCGCAACCTGGTCAAGCGCAAGTCGGAGAGGCCAGGGCGAGACCTGGCGTCCCGACTGATCGGCCACGGGTCGAACCTGACCGAGGAAGAGGTCGTTGAGCACCTCCGGCTCATCCTTGTCGCCGCGAACGAGACCACGGTCAACCTCATCGCGAACACCCTTCGCCTGCTCCTGACCGACCGCCGCTTCCGGGCGAGCCTGTCAGGCGGCCAGATGACCCTGCCCGACGCCCTGGAGCAGGTGCTGTGGGACGCCCCGCCCCTGTCGGTCATTCCGGGTCGTTGGGCCACCGGCGACACCGTGCTGGCCGGTCACCAGATCAAGTCCGGCGACATGCTCCTGCTCGGCCTGGCCGCAGGCAACGTCGATCCCGCCATCCGACCCGATCTGTCGGACCCCGTCCACGGCAACCGAGCCCACCTCTCCTTCAGCAGCGGCCCCCACGAATGCCCCGGCCAGGACATCGGCCGCGCCATCGCGGACACCGGAATCGACACCCTGCTGACGCTCCTACCTGGCCTCGAGCTGGCCATCTCGCCCGCTGAGCTGGAAACGCAGGCTGCATGGCTGTCGGAGCGCGTGTACTCCCTGCCGGTGCGTTTCAGTACCAAGCCCTCGAGCGGCGCAGGTCATAGCGGCGCACTGGCCGGGTCGCCGAAGTCCCAGCCGCTGCCCGCCACGGCTCCTGTTCCCGTCCCGGTGGCGGAACCGGCTTCCGTATCCACTGAGCGCCTTCCTTGGTGGAGGCGGCTGCTGGTGCGGCGATAGCAGGCTGACTGTCCCGGCCGGTGCACACGGGGCAGGACTTTCGCCGGAAGAAGTCTCGTGGGGTCACTGGGGGTCGTGCCGCCTCGTTGAGAACGAATTCTCCGAGGTGCGGGGCGGCCCTTGGTGGTCTCGCGCTGTGCACTGGTGCCATTGGAACGGAAGGGGCGTGTGAGTACGATGCCAGTCAGTTGATCATTCGGGCCGTCCTCCCGGCGGACGCCCGACGTGCGGAACGCATGCAAGGGGTTGCCCCCTTCATGACGGGGTCGGCACAGAGATCGCCTCGCGAAAGGATGCTCAGTGTCAGCTGAGTTGGCTGCGATACCCCGCGCTCCGGGCGGCCTGCCGCTTCTCGGTCACGTCCTGAAGTTGCGCAGCGACCCGCTGGCCTTTGTCAGGTCCCTGCGGGAGACCGGCGAGCTGGTCCGCGTCGACATCGGCACGATGCCGATCTACGTGGCCACCAGCGCCCCCCTGATCAACGACGTCATGGTCAAGCAAGGCCGCTTCTTCGAAAAGGGCCGCCTCTTTGACCGCGTCCGCATGCTGGTCGGCAACGGGCTCGCCACGGCCGACGGACAAGTCCACCGCCGCCACCGCCGCCTGATCCAGCCGATCTTCTCCAAGAAACGCCTGGCCGGGTACGCCGAGGTGATGAGCGCCCGCGCCCGCCTGCTGGCCGACTCCTGGGAGCAGGGACAGAACATCGACGTGCACGAGGTCATGACCTCGTTCGCCATCGAGACGCTGGCCGCGACACTGTTCTCCACCGACATCGGACGTCCGGCGGTGGAGGCAGTGCGCCGGGACCTGCCGATCATCCTGAGGAACATGCTGGTCCGGGCGGCATCCCCGAAGGCCCTGGACAACCTGCCGATCTGGAAAAGCTTCAATCAGGCATCAGCGAGCATGCGCCAGGTTATCGACGAAGTGGTCGCGGCTGCCCGCGAGTCGGGGCAGACCGACCGGGCGGACCTGTTGTCGGTGCTGCTCGCCGCACGTGACGCAGACACCGGCGAGGCACTTACCGACGAAGAGGTCCGCGACGAGCTGGTGACGATCCTGTTCGCCGGCAGCGAGACCACTGCCTCCACTCTGTCCTGGGCCTTTCATCACATCGCCGAGCACCCCGAAGTCGAGAAGCAGCTGGTTGCCGAAATCGACGAGGTCGTGGGCGACCGGCCCGTCACATTCAACGACGTGTACAAACTCCCCCGCATCCAGCGGGTCCTCGACGAGGTCATCCGTCTGCACGGGGTTGTGCTGCTCATGCGCCGCACCACCGAGCCAGTCGAACTCGGCGGCTTCCACCTCCCCGCCGGCGAAGAGGTCGCCTTCAGCCTCTACGCACTGCACCGGGACCCGACTCTCTACCCCGACCCGGACGCCTTTGACCCCGACCGGTGGCTGCCGCAACGGCGGGCGAACCTTCCGCGGGAGGCCGTCGTCCCCTTCGGTGCGGGCAACCGTAAATGCATTGGGGACGCTTTCAGCTGGACGGTGGCCACCATCGCACTGGCAACGATCCTCGCCCGCTGGCAGCTGCGCGCCGTGCCGGGCCACACGCCCCGAGAAGCCTTCTCATCGATGGCTCACCCCGACCGTGTCCCCATGGTTATCAGTCCCCGAGGTGCCGCCTGACGTAGCATCAGCGGCGCCGACCATCCTCTCCGGCAAGTGCTGATGCCGACGGCGCATGTCGAGCCACCGGTCATGTTGGCCGCGCAGTGCCTGCCGGGGAAGTGACAGGTTGAGACCGACGGCTTTGCCGACCGCTAACTCGGGGACCTGAGCCAGGGGTCCGAGAGGTCGTAGTAGCTGACGTCCTGCATGAGGGACATCATTTGTTCGAATTCTTCCTTCAGCTCGGCCGGTGGTTCCTTCTGCTCACCCTCGCGAGCGGCTTTCTCCGAGGTGAAGTAGACCGCCTCGGTGAACCCACCGTCGCCGTGCAGGCCCAGGGTGCCGCCGATCAGGTCCGGCCGGAACGCGGCAAGACCTTCTTCGTCGGTCGCGTCGTACATCTCACGGAAGCGGGCGGGATCAGCTACCCGCCCCTGCATGATCTGGACGAAGCCCGCGTCGTCCGAGCCGCCCCGCAGGTACGAGACGACTTCACGACAGTTGTGGAACGTGACCTCGCCGGTGAAGAGCTTCGAGGTCTCCGACCACCAAGCGCTTTGCTCCGGCCGTTCGCTGTTGCGCTGCGCCGCTTCCGCGGACTCGAAGCGGACAACTCCCACGAATGTGCCGTCACCGGTCACGCCCCCTGTGGAGCCGAGCCAGCCGGTAGCGCCCGGGGAGATTTCCGTCTGCCAGCGGTCGAGCCGGGCCCGTAGCGCCGCGGCGTCGCTGACGTGGCCCTGGATGACCTGGATGAACATGAGTACTCCTCGTACCGATCGCCAAGCCGATGGAGCCACCGGCTCCTGTACCCGACGCTAGGACGGACCGCCCGGTCCGGCGAGCCGTGGGGTAGACACTGGGCCGACCAGCTGTGGCGTCCGCGATCTTGCATACGACACTGAGCCAGGTCACCTGAGGTCCCACCCACCATCGGCTCGTGCAAGCTCGTGCCACTCCCGCGGTGTCCTTGCGCGGATCGGCTGAACCCGGCTGAGGCTGATCGCCGCCGGAATGTTCTTCCGGTACAGACGCTCGGGGCCCGTAGCCCGACCGTGTGACATGCCAAGCCGAAATACGTCTGCGTGGCGCGCCGGTCCGTCCTGCTCATCACGCAGGGTGCTTTCGTCTGTGCGCTGGCTGGCGACTGCTCCTGTGGGCCCGTCCGGGCAGTCCGAGGACCAACCTCCCCCTCATGCATCGCCCGGCGGCGTTTTCACGTGGGCGGGCGGGCCGTTCGAAAACGCCGGAGGAGAGATCGTGGCAACTGGAGTCGACGAGAGCCGCGGAACCACATCCGCGCATCTGCTCAGAGGCCAGAAGGCGCTGGTGACCGGCGCCAACTCGGGCATCGGCCTGGCGACTGCCGTTGCCCTGGGCCGAGCCGGAGCGGACGTGGTGGTGAACTACGTCGTCGGCGCGGACGAGGCCGAGAAGGTCGTGGCGCAGATCAAGGACTTCGGGGTCCGGGCGTACGCCCACGAGGCCGACGTGTCCAATGAGGACCAGGTGGTCGCCATGGTCGCCCGGATGGTCGAGGAGTTCGGAACCATCGACATCCTGGTGGCCAACGCCGGCCTCCAGCGGGACTCGGCCCTGGCGGACATGACGCTCGCTCAATGGCAGAAGGTCATCGACGTCAACCTGACCGGACAGTTCCTCTGTGCTCGGGAGGCCGCCAAGGAGTTCATGCGGCGCGGCGTGGTGGAAGAGGTGTCCCGGTCGGCCGGGAAGATCATCTGCATGAGCTCGGTCCACCAGATCATCCCGTGGGCGGGGCACGTGAACTACGCCTCCTCCAAGGGCGGTGTGGGCATGCTGATGCAGACCCTCGCCCAAGAGCTGGCCCCCCATCGGATCAGGGTCAACGCGGTTGCACCCGGCGCGATCCGCACGCCGATCAATCGCGACGCGTGGTCGACCCCCGAGGCCGAGGCCGACCTCCTGCAGCTGATCCCGTACCGCCGTGTGGGTGACCCGGACGACATCGCCAACGCCGTCGTCGCCGTGTCCTCGGACCTGCTCGACTACGTCGTCGGCACCACGCTCTACGTCGACGGTGGGATGACGCTCTTCCCCGGCTTCGCCACCGGAGGCTGATCCCCTGTGCACGACCATGTGACGCCCCGCCGGGTGGTTGTCCTCGGCGGAGGGTTCGCCGGGTTGTTCGCCGCTCGCGCGCTGCGGCGGTCACCGGTCGCGGTGACCGTGGTCGACCGCTGTGCCCACCCCTCTTCCAACCGCTGCTCTACCAGTGCGCCTCCGGAATCCTGTCCGAGGGTCAGATCGCCCAACCGCTCCGCGCGGTTCTGCGACGCCACCACAACGTGACCTGTCTGCTCGCCGAGGCCACCGACGTGGATGTCGAAGCCCGGCTGGTCCAGGCCCGGCGGCCCGACGGCGCAGCTGTCGAGCCGCCGTACGACGATCTGATTGTCGGAGTCGGCATGCGGCAGTCCTACTTCGGGCACGACGAGTTCGCCGCGTACGCCCCCCGGCATGAAGACCCTGAACGACGCGCTGGACATCCGGCGACGGATCTACCAGGCGTTCGAGATGGCCGAATCGGCCACGGACGCCCGGGAGCGGCAGCAGTGGCTCACCTTTGCGCTCGTCGGTGGCGGGCCGACCGGTGTCGAACTAGCAGGCCAGATCAGGGAGATCGCCGGCCATACGCTCGACCGGGAGTTCCAGACGATCGACTCCGCCCAGGCCCGGGTGCTGCTCTTCGAAGGGGCCGACGAGGTGCTGGGAGCGTTCGGACCTCCGTTGGCCCGCCGCGCGGCCCGAACCCTGCACAGCCTCGGTGTGGAGCTCCACCTGGGCACGACGGTCACCGACGTCGACGCGCGCGGCTTGACGGTGAAGGGCCGTGACGGCGCAACGACGCGGTTCGAGGCACGCACCGTCCTGTGGACAGCCGGGGTCGAGGCGCCGCCCATCGCCGCCGCGCTGGCCCGGGCAACCGGCGCCACGCAGGACCGGGCCGGACGCATTGCCGTCGAACCCGACCTCACCGTCCCCGGCCATCCGGAGATCCGCGTCACGGGCGATGCGATGAGCCTGGACCGGCTGCCGGGCCTGGCCGAGGTCGCCATGCAGTCGGGCGCATACGCAGGCCGGGCCGTGCGCCACGCGGTGGAGGGCAGGACGAAGCAGCCGAAGCCCTTCAAGTACTGGGACCTCGGCAGTGCCGCCTACATCTCGCGTGGCCGGGCAGTCCTCAAGGCGGGACCGCTGCACCTGTCGGGCGCGATCGGCTGGTTCGCCCGGCTTTTCATTCACCTTGCCTTCCTGACTGGATACCGCAGCAGGCTGGGTGCGGTGCTCAGCTGGTCCGTCGCCTTCGCCACCAGCTCGCGGCGTGAGCGCGCCTTCACCTCGTCCGACGCCGGTGGCCATGCCGACGCCGACGCGCCGGTCGGCCGGGCGCCGGGGCCGCAGGCATCCCCACCGCCACCCTGACCACGGCACCCTGCCGGCACCTTCCGGCCGACGCCCCTTCGCACCCTGTCGTTCCTCACCCCCGCGCCCGCGGGGCAGACTCGAGGCACACATGCTCAGTACAGCGGCCATCCTGGCGAACACCCCGCCCCAACTCCTGTCGGCTCGTGAGCTGATGGCCTTCACCCTGGCCTCGCACATCCTGCTGGTCCCTCTGCCCACCTCACTGATGGTGGCCGAGGGCTGCCGGCGCCTCTCATACTCTGCGTTGGCTGGCGATCGTCACGGGCATCGCGGTCGTGCTGGTCGGGCCGGCTCTGGTGCTGCTCTACCGGCTCGACACACGGGGTGAGTTGGAGCCGCTGACCGACGCGGACACGCTGGCGGCCAGAGCGCCCGGCGACCAGCTGTAGTGGAGCCCGGCGGTTCCGTTGACGACGCGCTACGGCTGTCAGCGCATCCGCTCGATGAGACGGTCGCCGACTCGCAGGGCGTTGGCCATCGCGGTCAGCGACGGGTTCACTGCGCCGATGCTGGGGAAGAAGCTCGTGTCCACGACGTATAGGTTGTCGAGGTCGTGGGCCTTGCAGTCGACATCCAGGACCGAGCTGCGAGGGTCGGTGCCGAACCGGACGGTGCCGGCCTGGTGGGCGGTGGCGCCGATGGGCATGCCCTTGTGAAGGTAGATGCTGTGCGACAGCAGGTGGTGCTCGTGCATGCCCAGGTGACCGAGCATCCCCTGGAGCTTGTGCTGGAGGCGCTTGAGCCCCGCGATGTTGTTCTTCTCGTCGAGGGCCAGGTGGATGTCGCCGTTCTTGAAGAGGGTGACGCGGCTCTCGGGCAGCGGGAGGTCCTCCCCGCAGAGCCAGAAGTCGACGGCATGGTGCGCGATCATCTCGAACGGCATGTTCGGGGTCACCGCGCCGGCCCAGCGCGGTGCCTCGCCGTGGATCTGATCGGCGTCCGACTTGCCCAGCATCTGGATGCCGCCGAGCGGGAAATCCCAGTCGTCCGACCCGAGATACCAGTCGTGCAGTGCCAGTGTCTTCTGGAACTTGGTGGGGTTCGGTTCCTTCGACACCGCCATCAGCGCCAGGTTGTTGTGCCGCATGTAGTGGCGTCCCACCACATCCGAGCTGTTGGCCAGGCCGTTCGGGTGTTTGTCGTTCGCTGAACGGAGGAGCAGGGAAGCGGAGTTGACGGCGCCGCAGGCGACCACCACGATGTCGGCGCTGAATCCCTGCGTCGATGCGTCCTCGAGCTCGGCAACGACTCTGGTGACGGTGCGTCCGGTCGGGTCGGTCTCCAGGCGCCTGACATTGGCGCCCGTCACCATCGTGACGTTGTCGTGCTCCAGCGCAGGGTCGACGCAGATCACCTGGGCGTCGGACTTGGCGCCGATCAGGCACGGGAAGCCGTCCACGCGGTCGCAGCGGATGCAGACACTGTCGTGTGTTGCTCTGCCGTTCTCGTCCTGCGCGAGGTTCACGCCGATGGGCAGGTGGAAGGGGTGGAGCCCCTTCTTTTCCAGGTCGTCGCTGAGCTGCTGGATACGCGGCTCGTGCTCAACCGGGGGGTGCGGATATTCGCCGCTGGCCGGGCCTTCGGTCGGGTCCTCGCCGTGGCGCCCGTGTACGAGGTAGAGCTGCTCCGCCTGCGTGTAGTACGGTTCCAGGTCCTCATAGCGAATCGGCCAGGCCGGAGAGATGCCGTCGTGGTGGCGCAGTTCGCCGAAGTCCTCGGGCCGGAGCCGGAAGAGCGCCGCGCCGTAGAACTTGGTGTTGCCCCCGACGCAGTAGTTGACCTCCGGGGGGAACTCATTGCCGTGCTT